>CABRHR010000069.1 GCA_902470835.1 uncultured Collinsella sp. | reverse complement strand
TTTATTCGAAAGAAAAAAGCCCTATCGATTCTCGATGCTACCGATATTCTTGAGCTCGATGGAGATGAGGCCGTTGGGCTCGTTGACAAACTCGATGTACTCGGAGTTCGAACCCATCTCGGCCGGGAAGCTGATCTCGATACCCGTGTCGGTTCGGATCTTATGATTGCGCACCGCCGCGCGTTCGACCTGCTTGCGCTCCACGGGCACGCGCTCAGGCACCTTCTCCTCGGTCAGCGCCGCACGCACGCTTTCCTTGATGACCGGTTCGTCCCCAAAGACCTCATCGACGATATCCCAAGGCGGCAGCTCCTCGTCATCCTCCACCTTCTCGGCAACGGCAGCCTTAACCTTAGCGAGCGCTACAGCCGTGTTGGCACCGTGCTCCTCGGCGACTTTCTCGACCACACGCGTCACCGTGTCGATGACCTCCTTGCCCGATACACCCGTGTCGCACTGCAGCAGGCCATCGGGGATAAGCATACGGTCCTCGCCGGCAATCTTGCGCTTCTTGTCCACATAGCCGATCTCCATAGTGCTCGCGCGCACGATGGCATAGCTCGGCACCTTTTGCGAAGGGTTCGGCAGAATGGCGTAGTGGCGCGCGATGTCGTTGCGCACCTCCCCCTCCTCGCGGCCCACTTCGTGCATAAAAGCCTGCTTGGAGCCCAGCAGCATCACGGCAAACCAGCGGGCATCCTCATCGTCGTCAAAATCGGCCACGAGCACGTCTGTGGACTCGGCTTTCTCGGCCTTGGTGAGTTCGGAAGAGATGAACTCCGCAATCTGCTGAGACAGGTCCACGAATTCGCGCTCGCCAAAGAAATAGCCCTTGAGCTCGCCGCCAAACGCAGAGTTCTCGGCAAACGTGGCGCGTTTATTGTCGGCCGAGGTACGCGCGCGGCGCAGATGCGTGGTCACGAAGTTGCGCACGGTACGGCTCTCGATATCGAGCTCGCGCTGGCTCATGACGTTGACGGCAGAGTCAAAGTCCAGGATATGCAGAATAGCGTGATTGATTTTCATATACGGCATTCCGTTCTAGATCGAATTGAGCACGAATCAGTATAGCGGTCGAGCCCGCCCCAGACGCATCGAAGGCAGGTTGCTTTGCACCAATGGCTAGCGCAGGAGCTCGGACTGCCAAGCCTCGAGCTGTTCTGCCAAACTCTTGCCGGCAGCGGGCATGTCGATCTGGGGTCGTTTGGGCAGCAGCGCACATTTTAGGATTGCCGCGATGGTCTGCGAGACAAAGCGTCGCGTATCCTTGTCAAAGCCTTGCGCAGCCTGGAGCATCACGGGCAGGCTCTCGCGCAGATTCCCAGCGATATCCGCAAACCGCTCAGCACCCGTAGCCTCAAACACGGAGAACAACGCATCTACAAAACGCTCGCGCTCGCTAGGCGACACTGCAAGCAGCATCTCGCGAATGGAGCCATCAACGTATCGAGCACCGGCGGACAGGCGCTCACAGTACACGAAGTCGCGACCATCAACCACCCAGCTAAAGGGATTGTGCTGCAGCAGGCTGAACTCGGTGCTCTCAACGATGGCATAGTCCTCCTGTGTCTCGAACATCATGCCAAAGATCGACGACCGAGGCAGCGTCTTGTCGATTCGACCGGAAAGATCGGCAAAGGCATTGCCGTTCAGAAACTCCTCGACGAAGCCCGGACCATCATGGGAATACGCCCGTTCGATTCGCCCACGGGCGACATCGGAGCACATCGCCGCACCGTACACCGCAAGGTTTCCACCCTTGGAATGACCTCCGCACAAAAGCGGCCCGTTAATCGCATCCGCTGCCTCGTCCACATAGCGCGCCGCAGATTCCTGGGAGGGCACGGGACACCGGAACGCCATGTTAAAGTCCTCTTTCCAGCCCACGATTGTACTGTCGGTCCCTCGGAAGGAAAGGTAGCTAAATCCTGCCGGAAAACGGAACGTTATGGCGGCAAACTGTTCCGTCGTCTCGACGTCATTCACGGCACGATAGCCGCACACACGCACGCCGCGGTAACGTGGGCTTGCCGTCACGGCCTCCAGCAAGGCGCGGCTCCCTTCCGGATCCCACAAGTCGCCAATCATGTCCCGGTAGCACTCGGCACGCAGTAGCTCACGCACGTCCAGTCCCTGCCAGCCGGCAAGCTCCGGCATATCCCCCGGCAAGCGCAAATACGACAGCCATGCAAACACCAGGCTGTCCACCGAACAGAAGGCCCGCTCGTCAAACGAATCGAACGCCGTCTGGGCATAGGTCAAAAAGTTAGGCGAATCCGGCATGCCTCTCCCATCATCAATGGTGCAAACAAACCTGTCCCCAATGCACCAAAAAGGCGCCCGGGCCGTGGAGCCCGGACGCCTTTCATTGTAGCCTGTTGCCCAAAAGAGCTGGATTTAGCAGGAGAAGTCGACGCTGTCGATGATGTCCTTAAGAGCCTTTGCAGAGGCGGTGAGCTCATGCTGCTCGTCATCGTCCAGCGGCACGGGGACGCGGCAGACAACGCCGTCGCGGCCAACGACGGTCGGCATGGAGATGGCAAGATCGGACAGGCCATACTCGCCCACCATGAGCGAGGAGACGGGCAGAACGGTCTGCTCGTCGCGCATGACAGCGGTGCAGATGCGCTTAACGGCCATGGCAACGCCGTAGTAGGTGGCGTGCTTCTTCTCGATGATGGTGTAGGCGGAGTTCTTGACGTCCTCGGCGATACGCTTCTCGGCAGCCTCGTGCTCCAGGTGGCCGTGAAGCTCGCAGAAGGTGTTCAGCGGCACGCCGGCAACCTGAGCGCTGGACCAGGCGACGAACTCGGAGTCGCCGTGCTCGCCCATAACGTAAGCCTGGACGTCGCGCGGGTCGACCTCGACGTGGGCGCCGAGCATCTGCTGCAGACGGCCGGTGTCGAGCACGGTGCCGGAGCCGATGACGTGGCCCTCGGGCAGGCCGGACATCTTGATGGCGGCATAGGTCAGAACGTCGACCGGGTTGGAGACGATCAGCAGGATGCCGTCAAAGCCGGACTTCTTAATCTCGGGAATAATAGACTTGAAGATGTTGACGTTCTTGTTGACCAGGTCCAGGCGGGTCTCACCGGGCTTCTGGGCAGCGCCAGCGGTGACGACGATCATGGCGGCGTCGGCGACATCGGAATAATCGCCAGCGTAGATCTTCATCGGCTCGGCAAACGTCATGCCGTGCGCGATATCCAGAGCCTCACCCTCGGCGCGGTTCTTGTCCACGTCGATGAGGACCATCTCGGAGAACAGACCGCTCTGCATCAGTGCGAACGCCGAAGACGAACCGACGAAACCGCAGCCGACAATAGCGACCTTCTTCTCGTTAACCATTAGAAACTCCCATCTCTCTCCACAAACAAGCCGCCCGGGAACGACCCGAGCGGCTTGCCGTAATCCCAATACATCCAATCGGGACTTTGATTATGCTCCTATTCGCAGCCAAAAATCGACCGTTTACCGAAATTGTTTGCAGAATTCGTAAAATAACTGCACGAAATCGGTTTCGAGCTATTGACGAGCCGAAATAGCTTTCTAATACAGGCCCGCCTCGCGAATGGCCTCGACAGCCAAAGCGATCTGGTCGGGCGGCAGGACCAGCGCCATGCGCACGTGCCCCTCGCCCGAAGGACCAAAGCTCGCGCCCGGCGTCACCACAACGCCGGCCTTCTCCATAAGCTCCTCGCAAAACGCCATGGAGTCGGTGCGACCACCGGGAAGTTTGGCCCACACAAACATAGAGCCATGCGCGTTGGGACGCTCCCAGCCCAGGCCCTCAAGACCGTCGCACAGGGCATCGCGACGCTCCTGGTACTTCAGACGCTGCGCCTCGACCTCATCGCGCGGACCATTCAGGCACGCGATGGCGGCCTTCTGGATCGGGAAGAACATACCAAAGTCGATCTGGCCGCGCAGCTTGGCAAAGGCAGAGACCACGTCCTCGCGACCAACCAAAAAGCCAATACGCGCACCGGTGACGTTAAACGACTTGGAAAGCGAGAAGAACTCCACGCCCACCTCAAGCGCACCGGGATACTGCAAAAAGCTTCCGCCCGGCTCGCCGTCGAACACGATGTCGGAGTACGCGTTGTCATGAACGATCAGCAGGTCGTGCTCGCGGGCGAAAGCGATGATCTCCTCGTAGACCTCGGGCGTGCCCACCGAGCCGACCGGGTTCGCGGGCAGCGACACGATCATGTACTTGGCACGATCGGCCACCTCGGGATCGATGCCCGCCACATAGGGCAGGTAATTGTGCTCGGCAACCAGTGGATAGTACTCGAGCTTGGCATCGGCGATCTTCGCACCCGCCTCAAAGACCGGGTAGCACGGATCGGGCACCAGGATGGTGTCACCCGGGTCGAGCAGGGCCAGACCCAAATGGCCTACGCCCTCCTGCGTGCCGTTGCACGACTGCACCATGGACGGCGTAATGCCCGAAACGCCAAACCGACGCTCGTAGTAATCGCACACTGCTTTCTTAAGCTCAGGCAGGTCGCGCAGGGCGTACTTCCACATCTCGGGATCTTGGGCTGCCTGCGTGAGCGCCTCGACCACGTGGTCGTACGGCTTAAAGTCGGGCGTGCCCACGCTCATGTTGTAAATGGTCTTGCCCTGAGCCTTCAGCGCGAGAAGCTTGTTGTTGAGCGAAGCGAAGACCTCCGCGCCAAAGCGGTCGAGACGCTGCGATGCCTGCATGGTGCCACCTTTCGATATGAAAAACGCGGCGCTCCGACAAGAGCGCCGCGCGATACGGGCCATCAGATTGCAAAAGTGTAACGCTTGCAACCCCCGTATTGGTTCAATTTAGCCAACCTTAGTCAATTGGATTGAGCGCGTCGATCTGCGCAAGCCACAGACGCGAGCTGGCGTCACTCGGCATACGCCAATCGCCACGCGGGCTGAGCGTCACCGAGCCCACCTTGGGACCATCGGGCAGGCAGCTGCGCTTAAACTGCTGGGCAAAGAAGCGACGGTAGAACGTACGCAGCCACGTGTGGACGGTCTTGGCGTCGTAGACGCCCTCGAAGCTCTTGAGCGCCATGCGGTAGATCTTGCCCGGCTCAAAGCCAAAACGCAGCAGGTAGTAGAGGAAGTAGTCGTGCAGCTCGTACGGGCCCACCAAATCCTCAGTCTTCTGCGCAATCTCACCGTCGCCCGTGGGCGGCAGAAGCTCGGGGGACACCGGTGTATCGAGGATATCGAGCAAAACCTCGGCAATACGCCCGCCAAAGACATCAGCGGCATAGCGCACCAAGTGACGCACAAGAGTCTTGGGCACGCTCGCGTTGACGGCGTACATGCTCATGTGGTCGCCGTTATAGGTGGCCCAGCCGAGCGCCAGCTCCGACAGGTCACCCGTGCCGATGACAAAACCGCCAGCCTGGTTGGCCAGATCCATCAGAATCTGCGTGCGCTCGCGGGCCTGGCTGTTCTCGTAGGTCACGTCCTGCACGGCCGGATCATGCTCAATGTCCTTGAAGTGCTGCTCCACGGCCGCGTGGATCGAAACCTCGCGGAAGCTCACGCCAAGGTCGCGAGCGAGCGACTCGGCATTCGACTTGGTGCGATGTGTCGTGCCAAAGCCGGGCATGGACACGGCCGTGATACCGGTGCGCGGCAGCCCCAGTGCATCGAAGGCGCGAACTGTCACGAGCAGTGCCAACGTGGAGTCCAGGCCGCCCGAAAGACCGATGACGGCAGCCTTGGTACCCGTATGGGCAAGGCGGGTCTTGAGGCCGGCGGTCTGCAGGTCGAGGATGGTCTCGCAACGCTCGGCCAGGTCGCCATGGTCGGCCGGCACAAAAGGCGCGCGGGGGAAGACACGGTCGATGTCGCAGGCGTTGCGCAGGACGGGAGCCTCGGAGAGCGTGTTCTCAAAAGAGAACTTAACGGTCGTGGCCTCCGGCGCATCGTCCGCGCGCGCCCACGTCGTCGAGCGGCGGCGCTCGGCAACCAGACGGTCAAGATCGATATCGGCGACGGCCATATCGCAGGTAAGCAGTTTGGTGGCGGCGAGCTTGGAGCCATTTTCGTAGATAAGGTTCTCGCCCGCAAAGACCATATCGGTCGTGGACTCGCCCTCGCTCGCATCCGCATAGGCATAGGCGCAGTACAGGCGCGCACTCTGATTGGAGATGAGGCTGCGGCGGTAATCTGCCTTACCAATGATTTCGTCCGAAGCCGACGGGTTGAGAATCACCGTAGCGCCGGCAAGCGCCATCTCGGTCGAAGGGGGCGCCGGCACCCACAGGTCCTCGCAGACCTCAACGCCCAGCACCATATCCTCGGCACCTTCATCACAGCAGCGGTAGACAAGCCCCGAACCCAGCGGAACCGGACCCTGACCGGCAAACTCGACCCACGCGGGATCTGCGGGCGCCGGAGCAAACCAGCGGCGCTCGTAGAACTCGCCATAGTTGGGCAGATACTTCTTGGCCGTGAGGCCCAAAAGTTCACCCGCGCAGCACACGGCGGCGCAGTTGTAGATATTCTCGGCAACTGCAACGGGAAGACCGATGGTAAAGACAATCGGCAGCTCACAAGTCTCGTCGAGAATATGCACCAGAGCGGCCTCGCAGGCATGCAGCAGTGTGCGATTATGGAACAGGTCGGCCGCGGTATAGCCGGTCAGGTTAAGCTCGGGCAGCACCAGCGCGCGAACGCCGCGCTCGGCAGCCTCGCGAACAGCCACCAGCGCAACCTCGGCATTGCCCTCGACGTCGGCAACGCGAATCCGCGGCGACGCCGCCGCCACACGCAAAAAGCCATCAGACTGAGAAAGGTGAAGATTCATAAGAATGCTCCCGTGCGTAAACGCCATTCACAACAATTAGCAAGCCCTATTGTAGTTCAACCGCCGGGTGTAACCGCATCCCACCAACTTGGTGAGCTATTGATGAGTTGATGGTATCTATTAAATGTCACGTACGATTCACATCTGATGGGTACCCTGATGGCTGCATGAAACGAAGCAGATTTACACCGGGAGGGCCCCGCATGACAACCAAGTACACCGACGCGCCGCGCACACGCGTCATGACACCGTCCGCGCTCAACAACGGCGTTCACGAAAACCATTCCATCGGACAGACCATGGCCATCGCGCCCAAAAAGGGCCTGTTCGACGACATTTCCATTCCCCAGATCATCGCCGGCGCCGCAGCTGCCGCCACGAGCGTCGCGCTTGCTTCCAAGATCGGTATCGCCGGATCGGTGATCGGCGCCGCCGTGAGCTCGGTTATCACCGTTGTGTCCTCGCAGGTCTATCGCCACTTTATCTCCGCGAGTGCCGAAGCCATTAAGGGCACGCACGCAGCCGTCGACTATCCCGCCGGTGCCTACGAGCCCGTTGAGCCCAATGACAACGAGCACCTCGGCGGAGCTGCGACCACGCAGGAGATGCGCCAGATTGCGGGACGCGCGACCACGGCCCGCGTCGCCCCCAACAGCCTGCGTGCCAAAGCAGCGGCAGAGCGCAGCCAGACACAAAAGAAGGTCATCATCTTCTCGGTCGCCATTGCGATCGTTGCGGTCATTGCCTGCGCCGGTGCCATTCTCATCACCACTGCCGGCGAGGGCTTGGGCGCACGCCCCGAGCCGATTCTGTCATCGCGCACGACCGAAAACGATGCAAACGGCAACGACCAATCGCAGGGCCAGCAGGCGCAGACAGGCGAAACGCAGAACAGTTCCACCTCTGCCGATTCGTCTTCGAACACTCAAAACCAGTCGCAGGGTACCGATTCCTCTACGACCAACAGCGGCACGCAATCCGGCACGACCGACTCAAGCCAAACGACTGACGGCTCGCAGCCGAGCACGGGCGACCAAACGAGCGACGCCACATCGGGAACGGGCGCAGCAGACAGTAGCAACACCAACAGCTCGAGCGGAACCGCGTCCGGCACGGCATCTGACAACTCGAGCCAAGGCACGGCATCGGGCAACTAAGCACATTTGCCTCTCATAGATAACCGACCTATACAACGGGCGCGAATCGACAGCGGTTCGCGCCCGTTTGCCTTGGGCTCCGCCATGGCGAACGCCATGCGATGGTAAGATGCTTTACATGTGTAAAGAGGAGATTTGCCATGAGCAAGACAATAGTTAGGCCCACGCTTTCGCTGGGCAACCACATCTATCTGTATCGCCTGCTGCGCGATGCGATTGGATGCGGCAAGCAAACATTTATGACGCAGGTCGAGGAGGCGCTCGCCGCTGGCGACATGACCGCTTATGACCTGGGCTTCGAGTCCACGCGCGAGCTGCTCGAGGAGCTCAACGACTGCGTTAAGCTGACCGTCTTTAAGGGAGGCCGCCTGTATGCCACCGTCATCGCCAACGAGGCCTGGGATGCCGCACTTGCCAAGGGCGAGGACAAGCCCAAGACCACCAAGGGCGCCAAGCAGTCCTACAAAAAGAAAAAGCGCGGTGAGAAGGACCTCAAGGCCGTACGCCCCAAGCACGTTAAGCGTCCCGAGCCTGAAGCCATGGTTGAAGCCGCGCCGGAACCCGAGCCCGAGACAGAGATCGAAGTCGCTATTGAGGTAACGGCAGAAGCCGAAACCGGAATCGCCGCCACGACCGATCCCAAAGTCATATCCGAGCAGGAAGCCACTGTGGAGCTCAACGAAGCGCCCAAGTCGACAACCGAAGAAGCCGCTGACCAACCCGAGACGCCTGCGTTCCAAAACAGCGATGTCTTTGGCAACGAGGCCGAGGACGACCAGTCCGACGAGCCCGCCGATCAAGGCGCTACCGAGTCGGCGCCGGAGCCCGAGACGCCGCAGCCCGCCATCTCGCTCACGGTCGTCTATGACCCCGAGAACGCCAACGCCGGCATCACCACCATGGCATCCACGCCCATCGAGGCAAAGTCGAGCGTCGAGAACGAGAACGCGACGCAGGTTGAGGTTGAAACCGCAGCTGCAGACGCGCCCGTCACCGTGAAGCCCGCAGATTCCACGATCAAGCCGGAAGCGACGCCGGAGCCCGCACCCGTCATCGAATCCGTGCCCGCCTCTGCTTGCGACCAAATTCCCTCACCGGCACCGGCTTCGGTACCCGTAGCGGCCCCAACCCCCGCACTCGCAGCGCCTACCATCCCCGAGGACTTCCCCGTCGATTTCGCAACCGAGGTCTTCTGCCCCGGCCCGCTTCTGCACCAGTTGTCGACCTATCTCCCCTACGGCGCCGATACCCTCGGCATCGTCGGCGAGTACTACTGGATCGCCCGCGAGCGCGGTACCATCGAGGCCGCGCGAAACCGCGCAAGCTTCCCCCTGCGCTACACGCAGGCCGGCGAGCGCCGCGAGGTTACCGTGCGCATCCGCCGCAACACCACCGGCGGTCTCGGAGCCGCCTGGACTATCGATAAAGTCGAAGAACCCGAGCAGTAACGACAAACGGCTCAAATCCAAACCCGGATTTGAGCCGTTTTTATTTGTTGATGTTGCGTAATCAACAGCGAGCGGGCCGCAAGTGCCCCAGGTTGCCGTGAAAGAGGAGCGACGCGTACTTCGGTACGCGAGCGACGGCTTGAACGGCAAGATGGGGTGCTTGCGACCCGCGCAGCGTCGAGCAGTTACGCGGTTTGGAAAACCGCGTAACGATCTAGTCGCGCGTCAGCTTGCGGTGAATACGATGCGGCTGGGCTGCGTCCTCGCCCAGGCGCTCGATGCGGTTGGCCTGATAGGCCTCGAAATTGCCCTCGAACCAATACCAGTTGCCCGGATTTTCGTCGGTGCCCTCCCACGCCAGAATGTGCGTGGCGACGCGGTCCAGGAACATGCGGTCGTGGCTAATGACCACCGAGCAGCCCGGGAACTCGAGCAGCGCCGCTTCGAGCGAGGACAGCGTCTCGACGTCGAGATCGTTCGTGGGCTCGTCGAGGAGCAGCAGGTTGCCGCCCTGCTTGAGCGTGAGCGCCAGGTTCAGACGATTGCGCTCGCCACCGGAGAGTACGCCGGCGCGCTTCTGCTGGTCCTGGCCCTTAAAGCCAAAGCTCGCCACGTACGCGCGGCTCGGAACCTCGGTCTCGCCGACCATCATGTGGTCCAGGCCGTCCGAGACGACCTCCCACAGGTTCTTATCGGGGTCGATGCCAGAACGGTTCTGATCGACATAGGAGATCTTGACGGTCTCGCCCACCTCGAGCCCGCCCGAAGTCAGCGGCTCCAGGCCCACGATGGTCTTGAACAGCGTGGTCTTGCCCACACCGTTGGGGCCGATGACGCCCACAATGCCGTTACGCGGCAGGGTGAAAGAAAGGTCGTCGATGAGCACGCGACCGTCGAATTCCTTGTGCAGGTGATGGGCCTCGAGCACCTTGTTACCCAGACGCGGTCCAACGGGAATGCGGATGTCGGTCCAGTCGAGCTTCTGGCTTGCGCGGGCCTCGGCCTCCATCTCCTCATAGCGAGCCAGACGGGCCTTGTTCTTGGCCTGACGGGCCTTGGGCGAGCTGCGCACCCACTCGAGCTCGGCCTCCATGCGCTTGGCGAGCTTGGCGTCGCGGTTGCCCTGCGCCTCGATACGGGCGGCCTTGGTCTCCAGATACGTGGAGTAGTTGCCCTTGTAGGGATAAAGGTGACCGCGGTCGACCTCGCAGATCCACTCGGCAACGTTATCCAGGAAGTAGCGATCGTGTGTGACGGCAAGCACCGCGCCCTGGTAGTTGTGCAGGAAGCGCTCGAGCCACAGGATCGACTCGGCGTCCAGGTGGTTCGTGGGCTCGTCGAGCAGCAGCAGGTCGGGAGCTTCGAGCAGCAGCTTGCACAGGGCCACGCGACGGCGCTCGCCGCCGGAAAGTACGTTGACCGGCATGTCGGAATCGGGCAGCTGCAGGGCGTCCATGGCCTGGCCGAGCTTGGAATCGATATCCCAGCCGTCGGCCTGTCTCTTATACACATCTGACGCTGCCGACGAAGAGGATAGTGTA
>CABRHR010000068.1 GCA_902470835.1 uncultured Collinsella sp. | reverse complement strand
CGAGATAGCGTAGCGTCTCGTGGGCTCGGAGATGTGTATAAGAGACAGGCGGCCCTCTCCACGGCCGAGGCGTTTGGCCTGGATCACGGCTGCCGCGACCCGCACGAGCTCCGCGGCGCAATCGCCCCGGGCAAGCGTGCCGACCTGCTGGTGCTCAATGACCTGACGTTTGCCACGGCTCCGCATCGCGTATATGCCGCCGGTGCTCTGGTGGCGCAGGACGGTACCTTTGTGGGCGAGATCGCACCCGAGATGGCCGAGGTTGCGGCCCTTGCCGATGAACTGCGTGCTTCCGTTAAACTGCCGAAGCTATCGCTCGACGTGTTCGACTATGCCTTTAAGCCGGGCGAGGCCGTGATTGACGTGGTGCCGGGTAAGGCCATCACGGGCATGGTTCGTCCCGAGAGCGCCGAGGGCCTGCGCCGTATTATGCTGATCGAGCGCCACGGCCGCGGTGTGTCACTGCAGGCCGAGGGCGCCGACGGTGATGGTCCCGCGGGCCTGGGTCTTGTCGGCAAGCACATCGGTCGCGGCTGGGTGCGCGGCTTTACCATCACGGGCGGCGCTATCGCCTCGACGATCGGCCACGACTCGCACAACGTGTGCGTGGTGGGCGACAACGCGGCCGATATGATGGCCGCCGTTGAGGCCGTGGGCCAGGGCGGCCACGTGCTGGTGCGCAACGGCGAGGTCGTGGCGCGCATTCCGCTGGCGCTCGGCGGCCTGATGAGCGAGGGCGCTGCCGAAGACGTTGCGGCGCAGCACGACGACTTTATGGTCAAGGCGCGCGCCATGGGTATTGAGCCGCCGCTCGACCCCATCATGGGCATCATCTTCCTGCCCCTGCCGGTCATCCCGACGCTCCGCATCCGCCCCGAGGGCATGTTCGACGTCACGACCTTCACCTACGCCGACTAGTCATCGGGGACGTTCTCAAACGACTAGTCGTTGGGGACACTCTTTGGCGGGCTGCCTGACGCCGCGACCGTAGGACCTCTGGCATGTGTGAGCTATTTGCCAGGTCCTTGTAACGTTTACGCCCGCGGAGTCTTATTTGAGCTCCCTTTGGGTACGTTGGGATCGGATACACGTTCGATTCCAACAAGCCCGAAGGGAGCTTTTCTATGTTTAAACTGATTGCATCCGATATGGACGGCACACTGCTTGACGAAAACGGCCAGGTGCCTCCCGAGACCTACGAACTGATTCTGGCGCTACGCGAGCATGGCGTGCATTTTGCCGCATCGTCAGGCCGTCGCTACGACCGCCTGTGCGAGTTCTTTGCACCTGTTCGCGACAAGATGGACTTTGTCGCCGCTAACGGCGCCCAGGTCTACGCCGACGGCAAGATGGTAGACCGTGAGGTGTATTCGCACCTAGCGATTCGAAAGCTCGCCCAAGCAGTCGCGACGTTTCCTAATCTGCATCTTGCGCTCTTTGACCGAACCAAGTCCTTCTTGCTCGATGACGAGTGCAAGTTCGTGCGTGAGGTCGATAAGGACCTTCCCAATGCCGAGCGCATTTGGGAGCTGCCCGATCCCAGCGTAAATATCATCAAGGCGAGTATCTTTTGCGATGACGGTACCGTTATGGACAGCGCTTACGTACTGCAGCGCGAACTCGGTCAGCTCTTTACTTTTGCGCCTTCGGGCAACGCGTGGATCGATGCCATGCAGCCCGGTGTGTCGAAGGCCTCGGGTATCGAGCAGCTCGCGGAGCATTACGGCGTTGGACGCGACGAGGTCATGGCGTTTGGCGACTCGATGAACGACTACGAGATTATTCGCTTTGTCGGTACGGGCTGCGCGATGGAAAACGCGCGCCCCGCGCTCAAGGCGGTGGCCGATCGCGTGGTGGGTCGTAACCGCGACCACGCCGTCCAGCAAGAACTTCGCCACGTGCTGGAGAGCCTCGCCTAATCCTGCAGTTAGGGATACTCCTTGCGGTTTTTCGGGGTAGCTAATTTGGGACGGGGCTATTTTAGCTACCCCGCCGGGTGCTGCTGCTAGGCGAGGGCGGCCATGATGGTGCGGGCGACGCCGTCGTGGTCGTTGTTGTATTCGGTGATGGCGTCGGCGGCGTCGCGGTCCTCGGGCTCGGCGTTGATCATGGCCATGCCGTGGCCCGCTGCCTGCAGCATGGGGATGTCGTTGATGTTGTCTCCGAACGCCCAGGCGTCGGCGAGACGCTCGCCCAGGTGCTCGCATAGTCACGTGAGGGCCGTTCCCTTGGTGGCGCCCTCGCCCATGACCTCGATATTCATGGTGTAAGAACGCGTGACCTCAATGCCTTCGAGCGTGTCGAGCGCCGCCGCGATGGCGTCGCGATCGGCCGGGTTGTGCCAGTACATGGCGATGCGTTCGAGCGTCTCGACCTCGTCGATCTTGCTGTCGATATCCATGTCGATCGGTGTTCGTGTGCGCTTAAGCGAAGCCGCGATGTGGGGGTCGCCGCCGCAGAATTCGTCCAGGCGCGTGTAGAGCGAGCGGGGGAGGAAGCACTGCCCGTCCGCGAAGATATCGAAGGTGACGTCATGGCCGGCGGCAATGCTATGGACGCGGTGGGCGATGGCGCGGTCGAGCGGTCGGCTCAAAATGCGCGTAGCACGTGAGGTATCGGTGGGCGTACCGTCCTCGAGCTGCCAGACGCTGGCACCGTTGGCGCAGACCGCGTAGTGTACGGCGGGGTGGGCGAGGATGGGCTCAAAGATGCCCGACAGCGGACGCCCCGTGCAGGGTACAAACTCAATCCCACGTCGAGCGAGTTCGTCGAGCATTGCCCAGGTGGCGTTGCTCATCTGCTTATCACTCGTCAGCAGCGTTCCATCCATATCGGAAAACACAATCATTCGCTGCGATCCTTTCTACTGGCATAAAAAGCGTGGCCGAGGGCGGTGATGCCCTGGCCACGCTCGGGTTCTATAACGGTCTGCGTCTTAGCGATCGGCGAGTGGCTTGTACTCCAGCGGCTCGATCACCGGGCGATAAGCCGGGCGGATGATGCGGTGCGCGCAGAAGAGCTCTTCCATGCGGTGCGCCGACCAGCCGGCCATGCGGGCGACGGCGAACAGCGGCGTAAAGAGCGTCTCGGGCACACCGAGCATCTTGTAGATAAAGCCCGTGTACAGGTCGATGTTGGCGCAGATGGGCTTGGTCATGCCGTGGTCGCGCATCACCTGCGGGGCCAGGCGCTCGATGCGCTCGATGAGCGCGAATTCCTCGCCCAGGTTCTTTTTGGCCGCCAGCGAGCGCGCGTAATGGCGGCAGACCTCGGCGCGCGGGTCGCTCAGCGTGTAGACGGCGTGGCCCATGCCGTAGATGAGGCCCGTGCCGTCGAAGGCCTGCTTGTCGAGGATCTTGCCCAGGTAGGCTGCGACCTCGTCCTCGTTTTCCCAGTTGGAAACATGCGCGCGGATGTCCTCGTGCATCGACACGACCTTGGCGTTGGCGCCGCCATGGCGCGGACCCTTGAGCGAACCGATGGCCGCGGCGTAGGCGGAGTACGGGTCGGTAGCCGAAGAGGACAGCACGCGGCAGGCGAACGTGGAGTTGTTACCGCCGCCGTGCTCGGCGTGCAGCATGAGCATCACGTCGAGCAGCATGGCCTCGTCGCGGGTGAATGCCATGCCGCCGCGAAGCACCTGCAGGATGGTCTCGGCGGTGGAAAGGCCGGGCGTCGGGTGCGGCACGTGCACCTCGGAGCCGCGACGCTTGGCGACCGACGCCATGTGCGCGAATGCGGCGATGCGGGGAAGACGGGCGAGCATGGAGATGGCGACGTCGATCTCGTGCTCTGGCGTGATCGCGTCGGGCTCGGCGTCGAAGGCGTAGAGCAGCAGCACGGCGCGCTGAAGCACATTCATGATGCTCGACGACACCGTGGTCATGGGGAACTCTTTGACGTACTCGTCGCTCAGATGCCTAAAGGCGCCCAGACGTTCGCAAAAGCCGTCGAGTTCCTCCTTGTTGGGCAGCGAACCCGTGATGAGCAGGTAGGCGACCTCTTCGTAGCCATAACGATTCTCGGCCTGGGCGCTGTTGACCAGGTCCTCGATGCTATAGCCGCGCAGCGTGAGCTTGCCCTGGTCGGGCACGACTTTGCCGTCGACCTTGTTGTAGCCGTGCACGTCCGAGATGCGGGTAAGGCCCGCGACCACGCCCGAGCCGTCGGCATTGCGCAGACCGCGCTTGACGTTATGCTCGACAAACAGGCCCTCGTCATACGGATCGGTCGGCAAGCCGTGGTAGAGGTTTTCGCTTTCGGGCGAAATCTGACGGCTCGCCTCGTAATCCAGAACCAGGCGGCTCAGGTGATCGTCGAAGCGGTAGTAGATTTTCTTGGCGTCGTAGGCCATGCGCGCTCCTCTCCGGTCCGCTTTGGGGCCGCGCGCTTGGACGATATGACGTCAAGCTGCCCCGAGCGGCTTGTTCGCTACAGGCGGTACATAAAGTTAAAGACGTCCTCGCGCTGGATGGACACGTTGACGCCCGAAAGCTCGCCGGCCTCGGCCAGCGCCTTCTGCAGCTCGGCGAAGTCGAGCTTGGACTCGGCGGTGTCGGCCAGCATGGTCATGGTGAAGATGTCCTCGATAATGGACTGCGTGATGTCGCGGATGTCGACGTTGGCCTCGCCCAAAACGCGGGTGACGCCGGCGACGATGCCGGGGCGGTTCTTGCCAAGGACGGTGATGACGATGCGGGAGGACGAGATCTCGGCCATGGGAAACCCTTTCGCGTGGTTGCGGTGCGCGCGGGGCGCTCCGCTACGGTACAGTGTTCATCATTGTACCTGTCTGGCGCCAAAAGGGGTGTGCTTACTGCGGCGTTACACGTCTGCAACATGGGAGAAGGGGCAACAGGGTGCGTGTCCGCTACGGTTGGTCACGCCGCGTTGCACAAAGACCGTGAACCTTTTGTGGGACGCGCGGCGCCGTGGTACCATAGCCGAGTTTGTTGTCTTGGTCGGAAACCAAGACGCCTTATGCGCTGATCGGTAACCAGCGCCTGACCAATAAGGAGTCCTACCATGAAGCAGGGTATCCATCCCCAGTATGTCGAGTGCACGGTGACGTGCTCCTGCGGCAACACCTTCAAGACGCACGCTACCGTGTCCGAGATGAAGGTCGAGCTTTGCAACGAGTGCCACCCGTTCTACACCGGCCAGCAGAAGTTCGTCGACACCGGTGGACGCGTCCAGCGCTTCGCCGACAAGTTCGGTGGCGCCGCTGCCGCCCAGCTCAAGAAGGCCGAGGAGGCCAAGGCTGCCAAGGCCGCCAAGGCTGCTGAGGCCGAGGCTGCTCGCAAGGCCGCCGCTGAGGCTAAGGCTGCCGAGAAGGCTAAGCGTGCTGCTAAGTTTGCCGAGGAGGCTGCCAAGCAGGCCGCCGAGGCTCCCGCAGAGGCTCCCGTCGAGGAGGCCGCTGCCGAGGCCGAGACCACCGAGGCTGCTGAGTAAATAGCTCGCCGCGGAATCACTCGCATTCATGGCATAAGGGCCGTACATCCGTTTGGGTGCGCGGCCCTTTTCTTTTTATTGGTGCAAACCAACCTGCCCCCATTGCACCAAATGGCAGAGAGGCGGCGTTTGGCTAGATAAAACCTGCCAAAATTAACCTGTTCCACTGTGGCAGGTTGGTCGTAGTTATTACGTGGCGGTCGAGGTCGACCGTATAGGCCGCGCCTTGTTTGGCTAAAGTACAATCATCTGTGTTTAACTCGCCCGCAGCTGCACGGCGTGGGCGATGGCCAAAAAGGAAAACCACATGGGATTCATGTCAAAGCTGCTGTCCTTTGGATCCGATAAGGACCTTAAGCGCTACTACAAGATCGTCGACCAGATCAACGGTCTTGAGCCCCAGTTTGAGAAGATGACCGAGGAGGAGCTCCGCGGCCAGACCGATAAGTTCCGCGAGCGTTACGCCAACGGCGAGTCGCTCGACGACATGCTCCCCGAGGCCTTTGCCACCGTGCGTGAGGCTTCCAAGCGCACCATGGGTATGCGCCACTTTGACGTGCAGCTCATTGGCGCCATGGCACTGCACGAGGGCCACATCGCCGAGATGAAGACCGGCGAGGGTAAGACCCTCGTCTCCACGTTGGCCGGCTATCTCAACGCTATTGCCGGCAAGGGCGTGCACGTCGTTACTGTCAATGATTACCTTGCCAAGCGCGACTCCGAGTGGATGGGCCGCATCTATAAGTACCTGGGCATGACCGTCGGTCTGCTCCAGAACAACATGCCTCTCGAGCTCAAGCGCCCGGCCTACCAGGCCGACGTCACCTACGGCACCAACTCCGAGTTCGGTTTCGACTACCTGCGCGACAACATGGTCACCCGCCCCGAGCAGCGCGTACAGCGCGGCCACCATTACGCCATCGTCGACGAGGTCGACTCCATCTTGATCGACGAGGCCAGAACGCCGCTCATCATCTCGGGCGCTGGCACCAAGTCCGCCAGTACCTACAAGGACTTCGCGCGTGCCGTGCGTGGCCTTGAGCGCGGCGAGGACGTGTCGCACGACATGCTTACCGCCACCGAGGACGTTGAACCCACGGGCGACTACGTCATGGACGAGGCCAAGCACACCATTGCTGCCACCGAGCGCGGTCTTAAGAAGATCGAGCGCCGCCTGGGTATCGATGACATCTACGCCGATCTCTCCGGCCAGCTGGTCAACCACCTGCAGCAAGCGCTGAAGGCCCAGTACATGTTCCACCGCGATAAGCAGTACGTGGTCACCAACGGCGAGGTCAAGATCGTCGACGAGTTCACCGGCCGCATTATGGAAGGCCGCCGTTACTCCGAGGGCCTGCACCAGGCCATCGAGGCCAAAGAGGGCGTGCTCGTACGCGAGGAGAACCAGACCCTGGCCACCATCACCCTGCAGAACTACTTCCGTCTGTATGACAAGCTCTCCGGCATGACCGGCACGGCACTTACCGAGGATGCCGAGTTCCGCGAGATCTACAAGCTGCCCGTCGAGGTCATCCCCTCCAACAAGCCCGTGCAGCGTGTTGACCACGAGGACCTGGTGTACCGCACCATTCAGGCCAAGTACAACGCCGTCGCCGACGATGTCGAGCAGCGTCACGCCAAGGGCCAGCCGGTCCTGGTGGGCACCGTCTCCATCGAGAGCTCCGAGAAGCTGTCCGCCGCCCTTACCAAGCGCGGCATCGCACACGAGGTCCTCAACGCCAAGCACCATGAACGCGAGGCCCACATCGTTGCCCAGGCCGGACGTTACGGCGCCGTGACCATCGCCACCAACATGGCCGGTCGTGGTACCGACATCCTGCTGGGCGGCAACCCCGACGAGCTGGTGCGCGAACGCCTGGAGTACGAGGGCCTGACCATGGAGGACGTGACGCCCGAGCAGCTCGAGCAGTTTAACGCCGAGGCCAAGGAGACCTGCAAGGCCGAACGCGAGCGCGTGCTTGCCGCCGGCGGCCTGACCGTCATCGGCACCGAGCGCCATGAGTCCCGTCGTATCGACAACCAGCTGCGCGGCCGTTCCGGCCGTCAGGGTGACCCGGGCGAGACCCAGTTCTACCTGTCGCTCGAGGACGACCTCATGCGCCTGTTCGGCGGCGACAAGATGGACCGCGTCTCCAAGATGATGGTCACGGCCGACATGGGCGACGACATGCCCATCCAGCACAAGATCATCTCCAAGGCCGTCGAGAGCGCCCAGCACAAGGTCGAGAGCATCAACTTCTCCATGCGTAAGAGCGTCCTTGAGTACGACGACGTCATGAACAAGCAGCGCCAGGTCATCTACGCCGAGCGCAATAAGATTCTGGACGGCAAGGACCTGACCGACCACATCACCGAGGTCATGCACGACACCGTGTACCGCTGCGTGCAGGAGTTCTGCACCAAGGACAGTCACGATGGCGAGCGCGACTTGGAGGGCCTGCGCAAGTGGGTTGTGGAGCTCACCGGCCACATCGATACGCCGAAGTTCCCCGACGAGGATTATGAGGCTCTGGCTGCCGATGTCCTGGCTTACGTAGAGAAGTGCTACAACATGAAGGCCGAGCGCTTGGGCGAGGACCTGATGCGCGAGCTCAACACCCAGGTCATGCTGCGCGTCATCGATACCCGCTGGATGAACTACCTGCAGGAGATGGACTACCTCAAGACCGGCATCGGCCTGCGCGGCTTTGGCCAGCGCGACCCGCTGGTTGAGTACAAGACCGAGGCCTACGGCGCGTTCCAGATACTCGTCGATACCATGTACGAGGATTACCTGCGCACGGTTCTGCGCATCGAGATCAAGGCTGCCCCGCGTGCCATGGAGCACAAGGAGGAGCCCGCGCTCGAGGGCGCGCGCTTCTCCGGTCCTGCCGAGGTCGATGGTGACAACGGCGACTCGGTGCTGCGCAAGCAGGCGCAGGTGCAGGCCCGCACGGCTGTCCAAGGCGGACCGGCTGCCGTCAACAACGGTGGCAAGGTGACCACCTATCGCAAGTCCGAGAGCGACGATCCGTACGTCAACGTGGGCCGCAACGACCCGTGCCCCTGCGGTAGCGGCAAGAAGTTTAAGTACTGCCACGGCAGGAATCGTTAATGGCTGAGGCTTTAGAGGTAACGCCCGCCGAGCTGGACGCGTTTGCGGACCGGCTCGGCGAGGTCGAGTCGTATCTCCATTTGGACGAAAAGCGCACGCGCGTGACCGAGCTCGAGGCTAAAAGCGTGGCCCCCGGCTTTTGGGATGACGCCGACGCCGCCCGTGCCACCATGGAGGAGATCGCGCGTACCAAGGAAGATATCGCTGCCGTGGACACCGCGCGCGGCGAGCTTTCCGATGCCCGCGCCGCGCTGGAGCTTGCCGAGGAGATGGGGGATGACCCCGACGCCGCCGCATTGCGCGAGGAGGCTGCCGCTACGGCAGAACGCCTGGCCCGCGCTATCGATGAGCTTGAGCTTTCGAGCTGGTTTACCGGTGAGTTCGATCACGGCGATGCCATTGTGACCATCAAGCCCGGACAGGGTGGTCTGGAGGCCCAGGACTGGACCTTCATGCTCTTTAAGATGTACATGAAGTACTGCCAGCGTCGCGGCTGGAAGGTCACCATCAACGACTGTCCCGCGGCCGAGATCATCGGCATTGACCGCGCGACCTTTACCGTCGAGGGCAAGGACGCATTTGGCATGTTGCGCGCCGAGGCCGGCGTCCACCGCTTGGTGCGCATTAGCCCCACCGACGACAAGAAGCGCCGCCAGACCACGTTTGCCGGCGTCGAGGTCATCCCCGTGCTACCCGATGATATCGACATCGAGATCAGTCCCGACGACATCCGCGTGGACGTGTACCACGCGAGCGGCCCGGGCGGTCAGGGCGTCAACACCACCGACTCCGCCGTACGCGTGACGCATTTCCCCAGCGGTATTGTGGTTACCTGCCAAAACGAGCGCAGCCAGATCCAGAACAAGGCCGCGTGCATGCAGATCCTCAAGGCTCGCCTGTACGAGATCGAGCTCGAAAAGCGCGCCGAGGCGCTCGATGAGATTCGCGGACCCAAGACCACGATTGGTTTTGGCAACCAGATTCGTAGCTACGTGCTCTACCCATACCAGATGGTCAAGGATCTGCGCTCGGGCGTGGAGACCAGCAACGTTGAGGCCGTTCTTGACGATGGCGACCTGGACCCGTTTGTTATTGGCTACCATCGCTGGGCCACCGGCAACGCTGATGCAGAAGGCTCGGAGGTCTAAAACATCGGGCGGCTTCAAGCCGATGCTAAGCCCAACGGTTGGACGGGTTTGTATCCAGAGCAAACCCTGCGCAGGGGTGGTTTTTGTCCGGCGAATCGGTAGAATCGAATACAAGAAGAAGTTCAAAGCGCATCCGATGGGGTGCGCTTTTTTGAGGGAGGCAGCATGGCATATCGTCTGGACATCAAGCGCATTCTTTCGATGAACTTTTTTCACGACCTGCCCCAGATTATGTTGGGGTGCGCTCTGGCCGCTATTGCGACCGACCTGTTTTTGATTCCCAACGGCCTTGCCGCCGGTGGCGTTACGGGCCTTGCCACCATTATCCAGGCGGTCGGTGCATCGCGCGGTCTATCGCTTCCCGTCGGTATTCAGACGATCGTGATGAACGCCTTGCTGTTGCTGGTCGTTATGCGTGAGGGCGGCATGTTCTACGTGGTGCAGACCGCGACGGGCTTTGTGCTGCTGGGCTTCTTTACCGATCTGTTCGCCCCGTTTGTAGCACCTCTGGCGGATGCGGACCTGATGCTCCCTGCCATGTGGGGCGGCATTATTACGGGTATCGGTTACGGCATGGTGTTGCGCGCTGGCGCCAACACCGGCGGCTCGGACACGATTGGCCAAATCATCTCGCGTAACACCTCGCTGCCGGTGGGCTCGACCGTCATGGCGATCGATGTTGCCGTGTGTGCGCTGTCGGCTCCGGTCTTTTCAATCGAAAACGCACTGTATGCAGGCCTTTCGATGGTCATTAGCGGCTACGTGATCGATGCCGTGGTCGATGGTGGCAACAAACGCCGTATGGTACTCATCATCTCGGACAAGTTCCCTGATATCGCTGCCGATATCATGTATGGTCTGGGTCGTGGTTGTACCAAGTTTAAGGCGACTGGCATGTATTCGGGTGCCGAGAAGCCGGTGATTATGGTCATCGTGAGCCGTCGAGAGCTCAATACCCTCAAGACGATCGTGCGCGAGCGCGATCCTCACGCCATTGTGACGGTCGCTGACGTTACGGAAGCCTTCGGCGAGGGATTCAAGGACATTAGCGCGTAGGGCGACCGCGTTCCATCCAAAAGACGTTCACATTGATAAACCGTTTCATCAGCGGTTCTGCCTGCTAAATTGTTCAAATAATGATAAAAACTCTGGTAAAGCCTTCAGTTTCCAGCATAATGAATGACGTACGTGCATTGCGGCTGTGTTGGGGCTGTCTCTTATACACATCTGACGCTGCCGACGAAGAGGATAGTGTA
>CABRHR010000067.1 GCA_902470835.1 uncultured Collinsella sp. | reverse complement strand
CAGGGGGCTGCTCTTCACCCTTTACGGAGGCTTCAGTCACGATGACCTTGGTGACGCCCTCCTCGCTGGGGAGGTCGAACATCGTCTGCTGCAGCACGTCCTCGCAGATGGAGCGCAGGCCGCGGGCACCGGTCTTGCGGGCGAGCGCCATGCGGGCGATCTCGTGCAGGGCGGCATCCTCAAACTCAAGCTCAACGTCCTCGAGCTGGAACATCTTGCGGTACTGGCGCACCACGGCGTTCTTGGGCTCGGTCAGGATCGACACCAGGTCGTCCTCGTCAAGCGCCTGCGTCTGGGTGACGACGGGCGTACGTCCCACAAACTCGGGGATCATGCCAAAGGCGTTGAGGTCCTGCGGGAGCACCTGACGCAGCAGGTCGTTCTCGTCGACCGAGGTGGGACCGGCGATCTCAGAGTTGAAGCCCACGCCCTTGTTGCCCACGCGATCGGCAATGATCTTGTCCAGACCCACAAAGGCACCACCGCAGATGAACAGGATGTTGGTCGTATCGATCTGCAGCAGCTCCTGCTGGGGATGCTTGCGGCCGCCGGTGGGCGGAACGCTTGCCACCGTGCCCTCAAGAATCTTAAGCAGCGCCTGCTGAACGCCCTCGCCCGAAACATCGCGGGTGATGGAGAGGTTCTCGGCCTTGCGGGCGATCTTATCGATCTCGTCCACGTAGATAATGCCCACCTGCGCGCGCTCAATGTCGCCATCGGCAGCATTGATGAGCTTGAGCAGGATGTTCTCCACGTCCTCGCCCACGTAGCCGGCCTCGGTAAGCGCGGTAGCGTCGGCGATGGCAAACGGCACCTCGAGGATGCGCGCGAGCGTCTGGGCGAGCAGGGTCTTACCGGTACCGGTGGGACCGAGCAGCAGGATGTTAGACTTGGCGAGCTCTACCTCGTCCATATCGTCGTCGAACTGCGAGCCCATACCGTCGTCAAAGGCAGACACCGCGGCGCCGCCCTCGATCACGCGACGATAGTGGTTGTACACGGCCACCGACATGGCGCGCTTGGCGTCCTCCTGACCCATAACATAGGCCGAAAGCTCGTCATAGATCTCGTGCGGCGTCGGCACGTGCGTGATGACCTGACGGTCGTCCTCAAGCTCAAAGCCCTCGGTCTCAGGGTCCACGGCGGGCTGGGATGCAGCCTGACCGTGGTCGTTGAGGAAGCCTGGCAGCTTGCCGTTGCGGGCAGCGTCCATAAAGTCCGAAGCCAGCGACTCCTCCAGAATCTCGGAACAGGCGGCGACGCACTCGTCACAGATAAAGATGTTGGTCGGGCCCTTTACGAGGCGACGAACCTGGCCCTGCTCTTTTCCGCAAAAGGAGCAGCGGATGGGGTTGCCGTTCTCGTCAAAGTTGTCCTGCATGTTTCCTGCCATCCTAGGCGTCCTTCGCGGCGAGGTCGCGCGAGGTGACGATACGGTCGATCAGGCCGTAGTCGAGGGCCTCGGAAGCGGTCAGGTAGTTGTCGCGCTCGGTGTCGGCCTGGACCTTCTCGATGGGCTGGCCCGAGGCGTCGGACAGGATCTGGTTGAGCTCGCGGCGAGTCTTCTTGATCTCCTCGGCCACGATCTCGATCTCGGTCTGCTGACCCTGGGCACCGCCGCTGGGCTGGTGAATCATGACCTTGGAGTGCGGTAGGCAGAAGCGCTTGCCCTTGGCGCCGGCCGAGAGCAGCACGGCGGCCATGGACGCGGCCATGCCGACGCAGATGGTGGAGACCTGCGGCTTGATGAAGTTCATGGTGTCCAGAATCGCCAGGCCGGAATAGACCTCGCCGCCGGGCGAATTGATGTAGAGCGAGATATCCTTCTCGGCATCCTGGCTCTCAAGATGCAGCAGCTGGGCAACGACCAGGTTGGCACTGACGGAGTTGATCTCCTCGCCCAAAAAGATGATGCGGTCGTTGAGCAGGCGCGAATAGATATCGTAGCTGCGCTCGCCGCGCGGCGTCTGCTCGATAACGTATGGCACGAGGGCGGAATCGAACTTGGCGATCATACGCATCTCCATTTCTCTCTTGCGGACCAAATTGGTTCTAGATAAACGTACGGTGCCCGCATGCTATGCATTGGCTGGCACCGTACGAAGCAACCGGATAACCGGTGTATAACTTTACCCCATCATGGGCGCACGCATGCGCTCGCGGGCAAGGTGGCGAGAATTACTCGGCGTCCTTGGCGGTCTCGTCGACCTCGGTCACCTTGGCGTTCTCGACCAGGTGGTCGACGGCCTTGGAGCGACGGATGGACTCGCGGACGGCAGGCATGCGGCCATCGGCGATGAACTCGGCCTTGGAAGCCTCGACGTCCTTGACGCCAGCCTTCTCGAACTCGGCGTTGATGTCGTCCTCGGTGACCTCGATCTTGAGCTCGCGGGCGAGGGCGTCGAGAGCCAGGGACTCACGAGCGACGTCGTTGGCCTGCTTGTGCAGGTCGCCGATGAACTGCTCCATGGTCAGACCGGAAGCGGGCAGCCAGGTGTCCAGGGTCATGCCGCGGGCAGCGAGGTTGGACAGGAAGTTCTGGCCAAGCTCCTCAAAGACGGACTGCTCGTAGTCGGCGTCCATCTCGTCGAGCTGCAGGCGCTCGGCGAGAGCGGAGACGCAACGGTTCTCCTTCTCGGCCGGGAGGCGGGAAGCCTTGTCCTGCTCGATCTCGATCTTGATGGCGTCGCGCATGGCGTCGATGCTGTCGAAGCCAAAGTCGGACTTGACGAGCTCGTCGGTGAGCTCGGGGGTGTTGCGGACCTTGATGCCCTTGACGGTGACCTCGGCGGTGTGAGTCTCGGCCTCCTCGCCCTCCTCGACCTCGTCGATCCAGGTGACGGTCTTGACGTCGTCGACGTTAGCGCCGATCAGGGCCTCGTTGAACTCCTTGGGGTTGCTGTCGCTGCCGGCGATGAGCATGCGGCCCTCGGCGGCGAAGTTGTCGGCGTTCTCGACGGCCTTGAGGTCGACAGTAACGTAGTCCTCGGCCTCGACGGCGCGACCCTCGACGTCCTCGAAGGTGGCACGGTAGTTGAGGAGCATCTCGACCTGGTTGTTGATCTCGGACTCGGTGACCTCCGCAGGGGGCATCTCGATCTCGACAGCGTCGAAGGAGGAGAGCTCAGCGGCGGGACGCAGGGAGAACTCGACGGTGTAGGTGTAGTCCTCGTGATCCTTGGCGAGGTCGAGCTCCTTGTAGTCACCGTTCTTGGTGGGGACGATGTCCAGCTCGTTGAGGACGGCGGGCTCGTTGGCGGCGATCAGGTCGTTGGTGGCCTGAGCGAGGGTAGCCTCGGCGCCAAGAGCAGAGTCGATGACCGGACGGGGAGCCTTGCCGGCGCGGAAGCCCGGGAAGCGATACTTCTTGGCGGTGTCCTTGTAGGCCTTCTTGATCGCGGCGTCGACGTCGACGGCCGGGATGGTGACCGTAGCGGTGAGCTTGGCGTCCTTGACGTCAGAAGCGGTGATGTTCAACACGTTCCTCCTCATACTGCCCAGCTTATCTGAGGTGCTGGTACCTTTATGCAACAAAGTGTCGCGACGGCCAGGGCCGACGCAAGTGCGATGGTGCGGGCGAAAGGACTCGAACCTTCACGGGAATCCCACCAGAACCTAAATCTGGCGCGTCTACCAATTCCGCCACGCCCGCATGAGCGCACAGATTAGGAATGATAGCAGATACGAACGGCAAGCGCACGCACACGTTTTTAGGCTCACGACCTCACCACGAGTGCCCATCGGAGGGAAGGGTAGCTAATTTGGGACGGGGCTATTTTAGCTACCCCGGCTGATAGCGCGAATGGTTGGCCAATTAACGGCTGGGGTAGCTAAAATGGCCCCGTCCCAAATTAGCTACCCCCAGCTCGCCTACTCCCCCAGCAGGGCCTTCTCGGGCGTGATCGGCAGCGAGCGAACCTGGTGGCCGGTGGCGTGCGCCACGGCCGAGGCCACGGCGGCGAGCGGCGTGTTGATGACGACCTCGCCGATCGACTTAGCGCCAAACGGGCCCGTCGGCTCGTAACTCGGCTCAAAGGCCACGCGAATGCTGCCGATATCCAGGCGCGTGGGCAGCTTGTAGCTCATAAAGTTGCCGGTGCGCAGACGGCCGCGCTCATCGTGCTCGACGATCTCGTAGAGCGCGTGGCCGATACCCTGGGCAATGCCGCCCTCGGCCTGGACGCGCGCGAGCGCCTCGTTGATAACGGTGCCGCAGTCGACAGCCGCCGCGTAGTCCACCACGGTCACCTTGCCGGTGGCCTTGTCGACCTCGACCTCGGCAATGCCGGCCATAAACGGCGGAGGCGAAACGGGCAGGCAGGCAGAGGCATGCGAGGTGAGCGCGTCGCCGCCCGCGATGTTCTTGACGCACAGGTTGGCAAAGTCGCGCAGCGTGAGGTAGCGGTTCTGCTCGCGCGCGGCACGCTCGTCGGACAGGCGCACGTACTGACCATCAAAGACCACATCGGCGGCGTCCACGTCCCACATCTGGGCGGCCTTGGCGCAAATCTTCTCGCGCAGCTCGGTCGCGGCGTTCTTGGCGGC
Organism: uncultured Collinsella sp.; assembly: GCA_902470835.1. Lineage (GTDB taxonomy): Bacteria > Actinomycetota > Coriobacteriia > Coriobacteriales > Coriobacteriaceae > Collinsella. The sequence goes on along the minus strand of CABRHR010000067.1, from coordinate 6,446 downwards.
AAGGCCCGTCACGTACGTGCCCGAGCTCGCGTACGAGCCGGCGTCGAACGGCGACACATCGGTGTCCACGCCGCGCACCACGATAAGCGAGCTCTCCACGCCCAGCTCCTCGGCGGCAATCTGCGCCAGAATCGTGTCGACGCCCATGCCGTTATCGGTGGCGCCGGTACCGATGGTAATGAAGCCGTCCTCTTCCAGGCGCATGTCGATGCCGGCGATGTCCACGTTGGAAATGCCCGAGCCCTGCATGGTGAGCGCACAGCCCAGAGCACGCACGCGGTCGCCCAGGTCGACGGCCAGCGGCTTGTCGCGCCAGCCGATCATGTCCATCGCGCGCAGCAGGCAACGGTCGAGCGCGCAGGCGTTGAGCTTCTCGTTGTAGTACTGCGGCATGATCTCGCCCTCGTGCACCATGTTCTTAAGGCGCAGGTCGGCGGGGTCCATGTGCAACATGTCGGCGAGCTCGTTGACGGCGCTCTCCACGGCAAACTGGCCCTGGGTGGCACCGTAGCCGCGATACGCGCCGCCGCGGTTGGTATTGGTGTAGACGGCGTCCCAGCTAAAGCGGCTCGCCTTCACATGGTTGTAGATGGGCAGGCTCTTGTGGCCCGAAAGGCCGATCGTCGTGGTAGCGTGTTCGCCGTACGCGCCGGCGTTGGACAGCGTGTGCAGATCGATGGCCGTGATGGTGCCGTCGTTCATGGCACCCAGCTTAACGGTCATCTGCATCTGGTGGCGCGAGTTGCCCGCGGTGATGGTCTCCTCGCGGGTGTAGCAGCAGTAGCTGGGACGGCCGGACTGCTGGGTGACGAACGCCACGAAGATCTCGCAGCAGCCCGTCTGCTTGGAGCCAAAGCCGCCGCCGATGCGCGGCTTGATGACCTGCACCTGCGACTGCGGGATGTCGAGCGACTGCGCGACCATGCGGCGCACGTGGAAGGGCACCTGTGTGGAGGTGGTCACCGAGATGCGGCCGAACGCGTCGGTCGTCGCGAAGGCACGGAAGGTCTCCATGGGCGCGGTCTGCGTGGCCTGGCTGGTGTAGGTGCGGGTGAACACGATGTCGCTCTGGGCGAAGGCCTCGTCCAGGTCGCCAAAGTCGCTGGTACCGCTGCACACCAGGTTGCGCGGCACGTCGCCGCCCTGCGGGAACATAAAGGTCACGTCGCCCTCGGGGTGGACCACGATGTCGTTATCGAGCGCCTGGGTAAAGTCGAGCAGCGGCTCAAGCACCTCGTAATCGACCTTGATGAGCTTGAGCGCCTTGTCGGCGGCCTCCTCGGTCTCGGCGGCGACAATCGCCACCTCCTCGTTTTGGTAGCGCACGAGGTTCTCGAGGATCAGGCGGTCGTAGGGACTCGGCTGCGGATAGCTCTGTCCGGCAATAGTAAAGCGGCGCTTGGGCACGTCCTCGTAGGTGTAGACGCCCACGACGCCGGGCACCTTCAGGGCGCGCGACGTATCGATGGAGCGGATCTTGGCGCGCGCATACGGGCTGCGCTTGAGCTTGACGATCAGGGCGCCGGCGGGCACCAGGTCGCCCGTATAGACGGGACGACCCTCGAGCAAGGCCTTCGAGTCCTTCTTGGGCTGCTTGTGGGTGATCTGCTTGTAGGAGACGCCGTCGGAGCTCGTGTCGTTGACCGGCAGCTCGGGCATCTCAAAGCCCACCTGCACGCCGGACTCGTTGAGGAAGCGCACGATGGCGCGCAGCTGGCTCTCGTAGCCGCTGCAGCGGCAGAGGTTGCCGGCCAGCTGGCGCGAAAGCTCCTCGCGCGTGGCGACAAGGCTCGGATCCTCCTTGGCGGCGCGGGCGAGCGCCAGCACGTTCATGATAAGGCCGGGGGCGCAAAAACCGCACTGCTCGGCGCCTTCGGCGGCCATCGCGCGGGCGAGCGCCTCGGACTCGGCCTTGAGACCCTCGAGCGTGGTGATGGAGCGGCCCTCGACGCGCGCAGCCGGAACCGAGCAGCTCAGCACCGGGTCGCCGTCGAGCCACACCGTGCACAGGCCGCAGTTGGTGGTCTCGCAGGCGCAGCGCACCGACGCGCATCCCTGCTCGCGCAGCAGCGCGAAGAGCATGGTATCGGGGGCAATCTGAACCTTGACCTTGCGGCCGTTGAGCGTAAAGGAAAGATCGATGAGTTTGGCAGCCATTAGCGCACCTCGCTAGAATCGACGCCGGGCACGCGGCGGCAGGAATACTCGTCCGTGGCGAACTTGGGAATCTGCACGGTCTCGAGCTCGTGGGCAAGCGCGGCCGAAAGCTCGATGCCGGCGGCGCGGCGCACGGCCTGAATCGCCAACGGGGCCGAGATGCGGCGGCGGTAGTCAGCCGAGCCCCACAGGTTAGTGCCGTAGCTCAGCGCGCGTACGGACGCGGCCAAGGCGCGCAGCTCGTCCTCGGAAGGATGCTCGTTGGTAAGGCCGCACGCCTCGCCCTGCAGCAGGGTCGCGCGCAGCGGACGCGCGCCCACGGTGACGTGCCAGGTGCTATCCCACCAGGCGGCGGTGACGTTTAAGGAGGGGAAGTCGGTCGCGGCCTTGCGCACGGCCTCGTAGCTCGCACGGTAATCGTGCTTGACGACCACGACGTGCTCGATCACGTCGCGCACATAGCCCATGTCCACGAACTCGGCGAGCGGCACGCGGCCGGCGCCCGTCAGCTCAACGTACGAATCGAGCGCCAAAAAGGCGGAGAGCACGTCCGAGAAGCCAAAGCGGCCGTAAATGCTGCCGCCCACCGTGGCGGTATTGCGCAGCTGCACACCCACGATATCGTGGACGGCGAACTCAAAGACATGGTTGACAAGCGCGTTGAGCTCGGCATGACGCTCGAGCTGGCGCAGGGTACACATGGCACCGATGCGAAACTCGGTCTCGGTCTCCTCAATCTGATCGAGTCCGCAGGCCGAAAGGTCAATCGCCGTCGCCACGCGACGCGAACCCAGGCGCATCCAGATGCCGCCGCCCACAATCTTGTTGTTGCGGTTCTTCTGTAAGAGCTCATAGGCTTCGGCCGCGTTTCCAACACGGACGTAGGTACCGAACTTGAGCACGTTCTCCCCCATCTCTTCACTTGTCCAGTACCTCTAAGTGTACCAAACGAGAACGCACGACCCTCACCGCCATAGAAAAAGGCTCCCAGCCAAGATGACTGGGAGCCTTATCACATGCTATGTCAGGCAGGATTTAGCAGACGCCCTGAGCGAGCATGGCGTCGGCGACCTTCAGGAAGCCGGCGATGTTGGCGCCCATGACGAAGTTGCCCTCCTCGCCGTACTTCTTGGCGGTGTCGTCCACGTTGTGGAACATGCCGCGCATGAGCTGCTCGAGCTTGCCGTCGACCTCCTCGAAGGTCCAGGACAGGTGCTCGGCGTTCTGGCTCATCTCCAGGCCGGACACGAGCACGCCGCCGGCGTTGGCAGCCTTACCGGGCATAAAGGCGACGCCGTTCTCCTGGAAGTAGGTCGTGGCCTCGATGGTCGTGGGCATGTTCGCGCCCTCGCCGACCACCTTGCAGCCGTTGGCGACGAGCGCCTGGGCGTCCTCGAGCAGCAGCGTGTTCTCGCGAGCGCAGGGCAGCGCGATGTCGCAGGGCAGCTGCCACACGCCGCGGCCGTCACCCTCATGCCACGTGGCATTGGGCTTCTCGTCGACATACATGGCGAGCGTAACGCCCTTGTCGTGGCCGGAGCGCTTCTTGTTGTAGACATGCTCGAGCACGGTGTAGTCGATGCCGTCGGGATCCTCGACCCAGCCATGGGTGTCGGAGCAGGCCAGCACCTTGCCGCCGAGCTGGGAGACCTTCTGGACCGCGTAGATGGCGACGTTACCGGAGCCGTGAACGACGACGTTCTTACCCTCGAAGGAGTCGCCGCGGCTCTTGAGGTACTCGTCCACAAAGTAGACCAGGCCGTAGCCGGTGGCCTCGGTACGGGCGAGCGAGCCGCCAAAGGAGAGGCCCTTGCCGGTAAGGACGCCGGTCCACTCGTTGGTCAGGCGCTTGTACTGACCGAACAGGTAGGCAACCTCGCGGCCGCCAACGCCCAGGTCGCCGGCGGGAACGTCGGTGTTGGGGCCGATGTGGCGATAGAGCTCGGTCATGAAGGACTGGCAGAAGTGCATGATCTCGTTGTTGGACTTGCCCTTAGGATCAAAGTCGGAGCCGCCCTTGCCGCCGCCCATGGGAAGGGTGGTCAGGCTGTTCTTGAGGATCTGCTCCAGACCCAGGAACTTGAGCATACCCAGGGTGACCGTCGGGTTAAAGCGCAGGCCGCCCTTGTAGGGTCCAATGGCAGAGTTGAACTCGACGCGGTAACCGCGGTTGACCTGAACCTTGCCCTGGTCGTCGACCCAGGGAACACGGAACATAACGATCCGCTCGGGCTCGACGAGGCGCTCGAGCAGGGCGGCCTCCTCGTACTCGGGATGGGCGTCGAGCGCCGGCTGGATGGTGCCGAGGATCTCGGTCGCGGCCTGGATGAACTCAGGCTGCTCGGGATAGCGGGCCTTGAGCTCGTCGAGAACTTTCTGCGTGTAGCTCATGCTTCCTCCAATTGATGGAAAAGAAAAGTGTCGTTCGAGGCGCCCCATGCGCCGCGAGCTTTATCGAGTATGGATAATATCGCACTGTTGCAGCAAAGTTTCGCATAAGCCGACGAGCAGATGTTTCGTTTTGATTACGATGCAGGTAGAAGCGTTTTTGAGTGCCTGACATGCAAAACCCGTGTTTCAAACCTGTTTCGTCCACGTGTTCCAAGCCACCACATTGGGGACAGGCACCTTTGTGGTGATGTTGGTGGTTAGAGGACGAGCTGATGGTAGTCGGCGGGGGTTATGCGGCCTTCGGTGGCAGCGCGGAAGGCGGCGAGTGCATCGCCCGAGAACGGCATGGCCCAGCACAGCCCGCAGCCGGCGGTGATGGAGCCGGGCAAAGGCATAATGCGCCCGGGCACACCGGCGGCAAGGCACAGCTGCTCGCATTCCATCACATCGAAGGTACTGTCAAACGACACGATGATCTTGCGTTCGTGATCAGGGGCATCACCGAACGAGGCCTCGCGGTGCGACTCGCGATACGCAGCCGCCGCTGCCTCTTCCTCGGCCGTATGTCCACAGCCGCCACAGCCGCAGGTGCAAGGCTCGGACCCATCGCAAGTGCAAGGTTCCCCGGTATCGGGGCAAATATCATGTGACACGGCATCTCCCGTCATTGATGTGTGCAGATCTAGGCGAGCAGCTCGGCTGCCGCAAACTCCTCGGGCGTATTGACATTCTCGAAGCAGAGCGTCGAGCCTGCGACCTTAACGATCTGCGGCTCATCCATATAACCAGCCTGAACGCGATTAATCAGGCAGCGAATGCGCTGACGGTCGCAGGCGAGCAGCTCTTGGGCGACCGGCGCACACGCGTCACGGCGCCAGACGGCGCAAAGCGGCTCAATCCCCCGCTCCTCGCGCGGCACGCACACGTCGAGCGCCTCGGCCTCGACACAGCCAGCAAGGGCACCGATAAGCTCCGAAGAGACAAACGGCATATCACAGGCGACGATAGCAACGAGAGGCAGCCGGGCCGCAGTCAGCGAACTCGCGATGCCGCGCATGGCGCCCGCCGGCCCCTCAAGGTCCGACACTATTCGCGGCACCAGGCCGCCAAACGTGCGCTCCTCAAGGTAGACAAGCTCGCTGGGACGCGAAGTCGTCACGACCAACTCGCCGGCAACTGGCGCCAGCCGACCCAGCACGCGTTCGATGAGCGGCTCGCCGCAAAACGCCATGCGCGCCTTATCGCAGCCCATGCGCGAGGACAGCCCGCCCGCCTGGACGACACAAGAAAGATCGGCTCGTCTTACGGTAGTCATACGGCAAAACACCCCCATCGGCATGCTCGAAACCCGGTGCACGAAGCTAAATACCGCCGCCGAAATAGCGGCACTACGAAAAGCTCGTGCAAAAACAAAACAGCGCCTTTGCGGCACGCAGCAAGACCGCGAGCACAAAAGCGCTGGTAGCGTATGGCGGGAACGTATGTGAATCGAACACATCCAAGACGTTTTGCACGCCTCGCAACGGTTTTGAGGACCGCGGAGCCCACCGGAGCCCATCCGTTCCCAAGTGCTGCGGTATTTTACCAAACTAGCAGGGTAGTCTTTTTGGGACGGGGCTTTTTTAGCTGCCCCATCCGGAGCCCTCAAAGCTTAAGACATATTTGACATAGGGTAGCTAAAAAAGCCCCGTCCCAAAAAGACTACCCCGGTGTCATGCCACGAAAACGGCCCATCTACTACGTTTAACCTGCAGGGGTTGGCCATGCCCGTTTTTTCATATAAACGGCAAACCGTCTACCTGCACTGATAATTGTCCTTGGGGGAAGCGGGCACTGCGGGGGAGCGTCAACGGCGCGCGATTTCCGCGTCGCAGCGCTACCCTGATGCCGAACGCCGG
>CABRHR010000066.1 GCA_902470835.1 uncultured Collinsella sp. | reverse complement strand
CACTATCCTCTTCGTCGGCAGCGTCAGATGTGTATAAGAGACAGCGCCGGAACCGGCGGCAACGGCGACAAAGCCCAGCGCCTTGGCGGGTTCGGCGGCCTTTTCCTGATCCTCGTGGATCTTGGCGGTACGGTCGTGGGCCTCCATCTCCATGTTGTGGATAAAGACCTCATAGATCTGACCGAGCTGAAGCATGTGCTCGAGCACCAGGTTGGGGGTGTTGGAGTGTACATGGATCTTGTAGTCGGGGTAGGCACCCACGAGCAGCTCGCAGTCGCCCATGGAGCCCAGGAACTTAAGGCACTCGTCCTCGTCAAAGGGAGCGTCGGCCTTAAAGAGGAACTCGTTGCAGTAGCGGAACTCCGAGCCCTCCCAGTCGTCGTTGGCCTCGATCTCAACGCGACCAAGGGCCGCGTCGCGGGCAGAGCCAGCGGAATCAAACGTAGCGGAGAAATCCTCGACAACGGTGCTGCGGCCAAGTGCTGCGGCCACGAAGTTCTCAAGGAAGATGGCAAAGCCAAAGGCGCCGGAGTCGACCACGCCGTTCTCCTTCAGAACCGGCAGCAGGTCAGGCGTGCGGGCAACAGACTGGTAGGCCTCGACAACGATGGCATCGAGCGCATCCTCGGCAGAGAACTTCTTCTTCTCGCACTCGTCTGCCTTGGTCGAAACATCACGCAGAACCGTGAGGATCGTGCCCTCGATGGGCTTACGGACAGCCTGGAAGGCAACCTTGACGGCACGACGGAAGGCGAAGGCGATATTGGCGGACGTAATAGGCTCGTCGGCAGAGACAAGGCCCTCGGCCACGCCGCGCAGGATCTGCGACGTGATGACGCCGGAATTACCGCGGGCACCCATGAGGGAGCCGTGGGTGATGGCGCCGGCGATGGCCTCCATATCGGCATCGGCGGGAAGGGCGGAAAGCTCCTTGGTCACCGAGGCGAGCGTGAGCGACATGTTGGTGCCGGTGTCACCGTCGGGTACGGGGAAGACGTTGAGCTTGTTGATCTCCTCGGCCTCGTCGGAAACGGCAGCCGCAGCGATCGGAAAACAGGTGCGAATGGTCTTTGCAATCATGAGTGGTGAAATCTCCGTGTTCGGATGCTAGTTCAGACGGCTCTTGAGCGCGTCGATATGGATGCCGATCTTAAGGCTGGCGGGATCGATCTGGGCGATCTCCTGCAGAGTGAAGGCAACGGAGCTCGAAAGATTGTGGCAGACGGACTTCATGTTGACGCCGTTCTCGAGCACGACGTGAAGATCGACCGTAAGGCCGTTCTCGTCGGCGGAGACAAGCACGCCCTTGCGGAGGCGCTGACCGGCAAGCAGGCGCACGCTCTCGGCGCCCTGGAGCTGCTCAGCCATACCGACGACGCCATAGCACGTCATCGCGGCATAACCGGCAATATCGGCAATAACGTCGTTCGAGACGCTCAGGCTGCCGTTAATGGTCTCAGACACAAGAATCTCCTTATCTGGTGCTCGCGGCACCATCTCGTGGGAGCAATCATTGCATTATTCTACAACGACCGCACCATGTTGAGGTGGCGGGCCTCGGGATTACATCCTCGACACGAAATGTTGATACGGTAACGTTCGCGAACGGCGATCGCGGCATGAAAAAACCCGCCGCATAAGCGACGGGTTTTACAACCTGGCTCCCCGGGTAGGACTCGAACCTACAACAGCGCGGTTAACAGCCGCGTGCTCTACCATTGAGCTACCGAGGAATAGGTGCGTGCTCTCAAGCAACGAAGTTTATTATACGGACGAATCAGCTTAGGGCAAGAACTTTTTTAAGAAATTTTCCGACCCAGTCATTGGGGACGTTCTTGAACGACTAGTCATTCAAGAACGTCCCCAACGACTACATGAAAGCGCCCCCAAGCAGATGTGCTTGAGGGCGCTTCTTGCTTGACTAGCTCTCGATATAGTCTTTGAGCTTGCTGCTACGGCTGGGATGGCGGAGCTTGGCCAGGGTCTTGGACTCGATCTGGCGGATGCGCTCGCGCGTGACGCCAAACTCGCGGCCGACTTCCTCGAGCGTACGGGGATGTCCGTCGACAAGGCCAAAGCGCAGCTCGATAACCTTGCGCTCACGATCGGCAAGCGAGTCGAGCACCTGGGTGAGCTGCTCCTGCAGCATGGAGAAGCTGGCCGCATCGGGCGGAACGATGGCCTGGGAGTCCTCGATGAAGTCGCCCAGCTGGGAATCCTCTTCCTCGCCGATGGGGGTCTCGAGCGACACGGGCTCCTGCGAGATCTTCTGGATCTCGCGGACGCGGTCGGCGCTCATGTCCATCTCGGCACCGATCTCCTCGGGGGTCGGGTCGCGACCAAGGTCCTGGAGAAGCTGGCGCTGCACGCGGACGAGCTTGTTGATGGTCTCGACCATGTGTACGGGAATACGGATGGTACGGGCCTGGTCGGCGATAGCGCGCGTGATGGCCTGACGGATCCACCACGTGGCGTACGTGGAGAACTTAAAGCCCTTCTGGTAGTCGAACTTCTCGACGGCGCGAATCAGACCGAGGTTGCCCTCCTGGATCAGGTCAAGGAACAGCATGCCGCGACCGACATAGCGCTTGGCGATGGAGACGACCAGACGCAGGTTTGCGCTGATGAGTGCCTGCTTGGCTTCGAGGCCCACGTTCTCAATGCGCATAAGACGACGCATCTCGGCACGCGTGAGCTCGAGCTCGCCTGCCTCGGCAGCCTCGAGCTTCTCGGTGGCCTCGAGACCGGCCTCAATCTTCATGGCCAGATCGACCTCTTCGGAGGCGGTCAGCAGGTCGACCTTGCCGATCTCCTTGAGGTACATACGGACCGGGTCGCCGGTCAGCATCACCGTGGAGGCATCGATGCCGCGCACGCGGGAGCGCGAACGGGACGTGCGCACGGTGCGCTTTTTCTTGCTCTTGGAAGAACCCATCTCGGCGTCGGCCTGACGGGCCATCTTGAGCTCGTGATCGTCGAGCGAGCCGGAATCGTGCTCGTCGTCGTCATCGAAATCGTCGGTTTCGGCATCGTTATCGTCATCGTCGACGTCCATGGGGGCGTCGTCGTTACCGCTCGCGGAGATAATCTGGATGCCGCTGTTGCGCAGCGCGGAATACACCGCGGTGAGCTGCTCGTCAGAAACATCGATATCCTTCAGGGCGACCTGAATCTCGTCCTCGGTTACCGAAGTCCTGTTTGAGCCGTTGCCCATAAGCTTTGCAACGTAGGATTCCAGCCCAGTACCCGTGCTCTCAGTCTTTTTTGGCACAGATTCTCCCTTCATAGTCCACAGGACTCAATACTTTAGCACACACATTGACGTCTATACCCAAAAAGAGGACTGGATATAGGCGAGAATACGCTGGTTGACCACAACATCTAGGCTTGTTCGGTGCCCGCGGCCTCCAGGCCGATCAAGCGGAACGGGTCCGCCACGCCGCCGATCGACTTTTGCAGTTCGCGTTGACGCTGCGAATCCTGCGCGGCCTGAACGGTCAGCGCACGACGGGCCTCATCATCGAGTGAACGGTCCTGGCGCAGCTTGGCCTGTGCAGCACGCATGCGGCGTTTGATGGTGTAGAGCTCGAGCGTATCGAGCATAAACACGATGTTCGTCTCGGTGGGGTGCTTGCTCGTCGCCGAGATGCGCCCGGCACTCACAAGCGTTGCCGCCTCGGGACACACCGAGCGCGCCGCATCCATGCAGGCTGCAGGATCGGTTCCCGGCGGCGTTGCCAGAACGGCCCACGCGATGGACTCGTGACGTGGGTCAACCCACTCGATGGAGCAGATGCGGTCGGCATACGTGCGGAACAGGTCGGGGTAGCTCGTAAGCATCGTCAACAGCTCGCGCTCCCCTGCCAAGGACTTGCGCTCAAGATCGGTAAGAACCATAGGGGCCGAGGCGTCTGCCGGAACACCGGCGGGCGCAGAGCACATACCGTCAGGCACATCAATCGGCGGCAAGTCGTCAACGACCTCCACTGGAGCAGCGCCATAGGCATCGAGCGGGACGTAGTCGTACGGCTCTTCTTCGACCGGCGCGGACACCGGCGGCGTCGCGCCCGATGTCCAAGCACCGCGACCGGCATCGCGAGAGCCCGACGCCCGACCGCCCGCGCTACCGGACCGCTCAGCCTGTGCCCGCTGGCGCTCATAGTTCTGCTCACGACGTCGTTCCGCATCTTCGCGCTTGGCGACATCGCGAAACACACGGCCCGAGCTCGCACGCACGGTCTCCAGATCCAAACCCAGCAGATCGGCAATCTGGATAAAGTACGTATCGATCATATAGCTGTCGCGCAGCGGATAGATAAGCGTCAGCGCATCTTCCAGCGCCTTAGCGCGACCGCCCGGCGTGGTGATGTCGCTCGACTCCTGCAGCGAACGGTAGACAAAGTCCATGAGCGGCTCGGCGGCGTCGATGCGTTTCTGCAGTTCCTCGCCGCCATGTGCCGTGATGAACTCCATGGGGTCGTTGCCGTCGGGCAGCACCACGCAGCGCAGGTCCATCGAATCCTGCTCGATAAACTGAATCGCACGGCGGGCGGCCTTTTGACCGGCAGCATCACCGTCGAACATATACACGATGCGCTTGGCAAAGCGGGTGAGCGTCTTCACATGATGCTCTGTGAGCGCCGTTCCCAACGTAGCGACGACATTTTTGATCCCCGCCTCCCAGCAGGCGATGCAATCGGTATAGCCCTCCACCACGATAGCGGTATCCTGCGCGACGATAAACTCCTTGGCCCAGTTAAAGCCATAGAGGTTCCGCTTTTTATGGAACACGCTCGTCTCCGCGGTGTTGAGGTACTTGGGCTGACCATCGCCCATAATGCGGCCGCCAAAGGCGATGTTGTGACCCTGCTCATCAAAGATGGGAAACATCACGCGATCATAAAAGCGGTCGGCGAGCTGTCCGCGCCCGCGACTGACGGCCACGTTGGCATCGATCATCTCCTGCGGAGTAAAGCCCGCCTGCGACAGGTGCGATACCAGCGCGTTGCGACCCGGCGCAAAGCCCAGGCAGTAGCGGCGGCAGACGTCGCCACCCATGCCGCGGCTGGCAAAGTACTCGCGCGGACGGCCGTCCTTACCGCGCATAAGCATCGTGTGGTAGAACTGGGCGGTCTCGGCGCACAAATCGTAGATGCGGGCACGCTTGGTACCGCGCTCGCGGCGATCTCCGGTGTCATGCAGCTCAATACCCGCGCGATCGGCCAAATAACGGATTGACTCGGGAAAGCTCAGGTTCTCGCGCTTCATGATATAGGTGAAGACGTCGCCACCCTCGCCGCAGCCAAAGCAATGCCACACCTGCGTGGCAGGGATAATGTGGAAGGACGGCGTCTTTTCGCCATGGAAGGGGCAGCATCCCCAAAACTCATGGCCGCGAGGCTTGAGCTCAACCGTTTCCTGCACGATGGCGACCAGGTCGGATGCAGCGCGTACCTGGTCTTTTTCCTCATCGCTAATCACAGATGCTCACCCCCTGCTCGCCCAAGTTGTGACGAATATCTTCGATATTACCCTCGACGGTCGCGATCAACTCATCCAGCGAATCGAACACGCGCGACGGACGCAGCCAGCGCGTAAACGCCAGCGAAACGGAAACGCCGTACAGGTCGCCCGTATAACCAATTAAATTAGCCTCGAGATGCGCCGAAGCGGCATCGTCGGCATACGTCGGCGGCAGTCCGACGTTAACAGCAGCGGGCCACACGGTGTCATCGACGAGCACCAGGCCCTCATACACACCATCGGCAGGCACCTGAATGCCGTCGGGAACTTGCAGGTTTGCCGTGGGAAAGCCCATGCCAGAACCCTCGTGACGGCCGCGAATAACACCGCCACGCACCATATACGGACGGCCGAGTAACTCAGCAGCAAGCTCCACATGGCCCTGTCCCAACTCATGACGAATGCGGGTGGCGCAAATGGCCTCACCGCCCTCGCAAAGCAGGTCGCGACCATACACGTCAACGCCGTGCTCGGAACCCCAGGCGCGCATCTCGGCAACACCAGAAGCTCCGCCACGGCCCAGCCTAAAGTCACTGCCAACGCGAATCGAACGAATGTCAACCACACGCGACAGCAGCGCAAGAAAACCAACATGGTCGAGTGCCGCAACCTCAGGCGTAAAGGGAACGGCCACCACCGCATCGACCCCGGTCTGAGCCAAGGCGTGCAGACGGTCGGCCGTCGTCATCAATTTTTGAGCGGGCGAAAAGCTCACCACAACGTCCGGATCGGGATCGAAGGTAACCACGACCGCCTTACAGCCATGGGCACGGGCATCACGGACAAGCGCTTCGATGAGCTCCTGGTGTCCACGGTGAACGCCGTCGAACACGCCAATGGCGATCGAGGCAGCACCCAGGTGCTCACACTTATCAAACGTATCGGCAGTAACGATGCGAGCCTCGTCCGACTCGCCCGCGAAAAAGACACGCGCGAGCTCGCGAGCGGACAACATCATCGAACACCGCCGATTGCCTGCGGAAACACGTGCTCCATAACAAAGCGGCCACTCTCAATGCGGGCGAGCGCCTTGAGTCCCCCATCGAGCACCAGCGCAAACGGCGCCTTCGAGGCATCGAAATCGGCAAGCGCACGCTCAACGGGAATGCGACGGCCGCAGAGCAGGTCGTCGGCAAGATTACCCGGCAAGTCAACACGCGTGGCGCCCAGGGCCGCAATGGGATCCAGGGCAAAGCCAACAGCGGACTCGGGAGAAAGCTCCTCGACCGCATGACAGACGCCAATGGATACAACACCGGAGGCCGTGCGGCGCAGCGCGGAAATGTGCGCGGCGCTCCCACAGGCGCGGCCCAGGTCGCGAGCGAGCGCACGGATATAGGTGCCTTTACTCACCGAGAACGCCACGGTCCACACACACGTATCACCCTCGCCGCCCACGGCGATCAGGTCGGCGGCATAGACCTCGACGGGGCGCGGAGGTAGATCCACCGCATTGCCCTCGCGAGCAGACTTGTAGGCGCGAACGCCATTGACCGAGATAGCCGAAAACGCCGGCGGCACCTGCATCTGCGAACCCAGCATGGCGGCCAAGCGCTCACGGGCATAGGCAGGATCGCAGAGCTCGTTGGCAACAGCCACCGTGCGGACCGCCTCGCCTTCCGCATCATCGGTATTGGTCTCGGCGCCAAACGAGATGTCGGCGACGTAGCTTTTGGTATCGAGCGTGAGCATACCCAGCAGACGGGTGGCCTGGCCCACGCCCACTACCATGACACCCGATGCCATGGGGTCGAGCGTGCCGGCATGGCCGACGCGCCGCTCATGGAGGGCGCGCCGGCATTGCGAGACCACATCGTGGGACGTGCAGCCCACCGGCTTATCGACGGCGAGCAGCATATTCAGTTGAGAAGGCGTACGACGAGCCATGTACCATCCAAAAAGTTAAAGCTCGACGGTCACCGAAGTGGGATCCTCCCCAACCAGTTCGGCCAGCATGGGAAGTGCCACGGTGAGCGTCTCGAGAATCGTTCCGTTGTTGGAGAAACCGGCGGCAGCGGGATGTCCGCCTCCGCCAAAGGCAGCAGCGATCTCGGACACGTTAAGGTCGCCCTTGGAGCGCAGGTTGCCGCGCACCTTGGTATCGCCCTCAATGCCCTTCAGGAACAGGCAGACCTCGACGCCCATCACCGAGCGCACCACGTCAACCAGGCCGTCGCACTCATCCGAGGTGACACCGCAAGCCTCAAGGTCACTCTGGTACGCGTAGCTATACGCCACGCGCCCGTGGGCCACCGTCTTGATGCGACCCATAACGATGGACTTGAGGTGCAAAAACTCAACGCGCATGCTCTGGTATACCTCGAGCGCAACGCGCGCCGGATCGGCACCGTGGGCAACCAGACGCGAGGCCGCATGGAACGCGGCGGCATCGGCGTTTTGGTACTGAAAACGGCCGGTATCGGTAACCAAGCCACACAGCAGGCAGGTCGCAACGCCATCACGTGCGACAATGCCGCAATTGTCCAAGAAACGGTCAATGATCATGGCGCAGGCTGCAGCTTCGACGCGCCTCAGGCTGAGCTCGGCAAACTCCTCGCGCGCCGGATGGTGGTCGAAACACACCACATGCTTGGAGCGACGAAGCACCTCGGCGGAATTATTGAGACGCTCGACGACCGGTACGTCCACCGAGATGAACAGGTCCGGATTGCCGGTGTACGCAGATGCCGGCACCAGGCGATCGGAGCCTTCCATAAAGCGGTAGATACGCGGAACCGGGTCATCGTCTGCCAGAAGCAGCGCAATGTCCTTGTTGGGGAAAAACTTCATGAGTGAAAGGCCCAGGCCCAATACGGAGCCCAAGGCATCGCCATCGGGAGAAGTATGTCCCGAAATCGCAATGGAGGACGCACCCTCGATGAGTTCGAGGATGCGTCGCTGAATATCTGCAGACTCGCACGAGGCGAGGTCGGCGGAATTAGTCATCTAAAGCTGCCTCCTGGGCGGCGTCCGCTATCGGATAGCCGTCCTCGTCCTTTTCGATCGCAAGCGTGGCGGGAACGTTTTCCAGCGCACGCGTGATGCGCTCGGCCTCATCGGTCGAGCGATCGATGCGAAAATCGAGCTCGGGCGTGACACGCCAATCGAGAGAGCGAGCCAACAGGCTGCGAATACGGCCCTTGGCGCTTGCGAGCGCCTCCATGACCTCGTCGTAGCGGCTCGCATCGCACGACACGTACACACGCGCGAACGAACGGTCCACCGCGACCTCGACCGCGGTCAAAGTAACCAGGTCGAGACGCGGATCGGAAACCTCAAAGAGCAGGATATAACCGAGCTTCTCGCGAAGCTGCTCGCCCAGACGGCGGGTTGCCTGCGTTTGCTTCATAGCGCTACCCCCTACTCGGTACGGGCAACCTGGTCGATGCGGTAACCCTCGATCTGGTCGCCGGGCTTGATGTCCTGGAAGTTCTCCAGGCCAATGCCGCCCTCGGAACCGCTCTTGAGGCTCTTGGCCTCGTCCTTGTAGTGACGCATCGAGGCGATCTTGCCGTTGAAGACCACGATGCCGTCGCGCACCAGGCGCACGGAATCGGTCGCGGCGATCTCGCCCTCTTCGACGCGGACACCGGCGGCGATACCGACTTTGGGCACCTTAAAGGTGTCCAGGACGGTCGCGGTGCCCGTGGCAACCTCGACCTCAGTGGGCTTGAGCATACCGATACGGGCGGCGTCGAGCTCCTCGAGGCACTTGTAGATGACGTCGTAGCAACGGATCTCGACGCCCTCGCGCTCAGCGGCGGAGCGGGCCTTACCGTCGGGACGGACGCCAAAGCCGATGATGATGGCGTTGGAGGCGTCGGCCAGGACGACGTCGGTCTCGTTGATGGCGCCAACGGCGGAGTGGATCGTGTTGATGCGGACCTCGGACTGATCCATCTTGTCGAGCGAGTCCTGAAGGGCCTCGATAGAGCCCTGGACGTCGGCCTTGATGATCAGGTTGAGCTCCTTGACCTCGGCGTCGGCGATGGTCTCGAAGAGGTTCTCGAGCGTGACGTGCTTGACGCGGCTCTGCTCCTCGATACGGGCCTTGAGCGAACGCTCGTCAGCAAGGGCGCGAGCCTCGCGCTCGTCCTCGAACACGCGGAACTCGTCACCGGCGTTGGGCACGGACTGCAGGCCCAGGATCTCGACGGCGTCGGAGGGACCGGCCTCGGTGACGGCGCGACCCTTGGGGTCGAGCATGGCGCGGACGCGGCCGTAGGTAAGGCCGGCAACCAGCGTATCGCCCACGTGCAGGGTACCGCGGGTCACGAGCACGGTAGCGACCGAGCCGCGGCCCTTGTCGAGCTTGGCCTCGAGGACGTTGCCGGAGGCAAAGGTGTCCGGGTTGGCCTTGAGCTCGAGCACGTCGGCCTGGAGCAGCACGGTCTCCAGAAGGTCGTCGATACCGATCTTCTGCTTAGCCGAGATGTTGACGAACATGTTCTGTCCGCCCCACTCCTCGGGGATGACGCCGTACTCGGTGAGCTCCTGACGCACGCGGTCGGGGTTGGCGCCCGGCTTATCGATCTTGTTGACGGCGACGACGATGGGAACGCCGGCGGCCTTGGCGTGGTTGATCGACTCGACCGTCTGGGGCATGACGCCGTCGTCGGCGGCCACGATCAGGATGACGATGTCGGTCACCTTGGCGCCACGGGCACGCATAGCCGTAAAGGTGGCGTGACCGGGGGTATCGATGAAGGTGATCTTGCGGTCGTTGATCATGACCTGCGAAGCGCCGATGGCCTGCGTAATGCCGCCCGCCTCGCCGGCAGCGACGCCGGTGTGACGGATGGCGTCGAGCAGCGACGTCTTGCCGTGGTCGACGTGGCCCATGACGGTGACGACCGGTGCGCGCGGCTTAAGGTCGGCGGGATCGTCGTAGAACGAGAAGGTGTTCTCCTCCTCGGGGGTGATGATCTTGATCTGACGGCCCAGGTCGTCGGCGACGAGCTCGACGAGGTCGTCGGACATGGACTGCGTCATGGTGAGCGGCGTACCCAGCAGGAACAGGCGCTTGATGATGTCGTTGGCCGGAACGTCGAGCGCCTCGGCAAGCTCCTGGACGGTAACGCCCTGGGAGACCTTGATGGCGTCGAGGTCCTCGGGGTTCACGCCCTGGGCTAGCGCCTCCTCTATCTTGCGCTCCTCCTGAGCCTTGGCAGCCTCGCGCTCGCGCTTCTCCTTGCGCTTCTTGCGGCGACCGGTAGACTCGCGAGAGGCCTCCTCGACGGCGGCGCGGGCCTCCTCGAGCACCTTCTCGCGGCTGTACTCCTCGGCCTCGCGAGCCATGCGGCTGTAGTGGTCCTCTTCGTTGTTGTGACCGCCCTTGCGCTTCTTGCCCTTGCCCTGCTTATCGGGGTTGGGGAAGTCCATGCCGGCAGCGACGTTGTTGCTGGCGTTGGTGCGATGGCTGTGCGGACGGCTCTCGGAAGCGTTGCGCTCGGAGTTGTTGTCGGAGGCGTTGCGATCGTTACGACGGCCACCGCGGCGGTCGTTGTTGCCGCCACGACGGTTACCGCGCTCGGCGGCGCGCTCGGCCTTGGCCTTGTCCTCGGCGTCCTTCTTCTCCTTGAGCACGGTCTCCTGTGCCTGTCTCTTATACACATCTCCGAGCCCACGAGACGCTACGCTATCT
>CABRHR010000065.1 GCA_902470835.1 uncultured Collinsella sp. | reverse complement strand
GATAGCGTAGCGTCTCGTGGGCTCGGAGATGTGTATAAGAGACAGGCCCTCGCGGCGCATGGACTCCATCAGAACGGACAGGTGCAGAATGCCGCGACCCGAGACCTCGACGCCGCTCTTGTCCTCGAGCTCCTCGATCTTCATGGTCACGTTGTTCTCGGCCTCGTTGAACAGGCGCTCCTTGAGCTGGCGGGCGCCCACGATGTCGCCATCGCGGCCGACGAGCGGGGAGGTCGAAGCCTCAAAGACGATGGACAGGGTCGGCGGGTCAATCTCGATGGGCTCGAGCTCGACGGGGTTCTCGGGATCGGTGTAGACATCGCCGATATCGGTGCGGTCGATGCCCACGACGGCGGCGATGTCACCGGCGCCGACTTCCTGGCACTCGGTGCGGCCCAGGTAGTCGAAGGTAAAGAGCTGCTTGACGGTAGCGGTGGCGCTGGAGCCGTCGTTCTTCACAACCAGAATCTGATCGCCCTGATGGATGGCGCCGGAATACACGCGACCGATGCCGATACGGCCAACGAAGTTGGAATGGTCGATGGTCACGCACTGCATGGCCAGCGGGGCGTTCTCGTCGACCTCGGGCGCGGGCATGTCGTCGATGATCATATCGAGCAGCGGATACATGTCCATGTTGCCGTCGTTGGGGTCAAGGCGGGCAAAGCCGTTCATGGCGCTAGCGTAGACCACATGCTCCATGGCGAACTCAAGCTGGTCGTCGGTGGCGCCCAGGTCGGCCATGAGGTCCAGGCAGTCGTTGTAGGCCTTCTCGGGGTTGGCGCCCGGACGATCGATCTTGTTGATGACGATCATGATCTTGAGGCCGGTGTCGATAGCGTGACGCAGGACGAAGCGGGTCTGGGGCATGGGGCCCTCAAAAGCGTCGACCAGCAGCAGGGCGCCGTCGGCCATACGCAGCACGCGCTCGACCTCGCCGCCAAAGTCGGCGTGGCCCGGGGTGTCGATGACGTTGATCTTAACGTCCTTGTACTCGATAGAGATGTTCTTGGCGAGAATCGTAATGCCGCGTTCGCGCTCCTGGTCGTTAGAGTCCAGGACGCGGTCCTCGACCTGCTGGTTGGCACGGAAAGCGTCCGTGGCACGCAGGAGCTTGTCGACCATCGTCGTCTTGCCGTGGTCGACGTGGGCGATGATGGCGATGTTCCTCAGATTGTCTACGCGCATGTAGTTCCCCTATCTTCTATCCATATACAAACGGCACGCGTATGCGACCCGCCTAGCAACACAACGCTCAGCGGGAATATTGAGCCTTTTACCGAAAACTCGTTTATTTTAGCGATTTTAGATGAGAGGGGTTTCCTCACCTGCAGGTTCAGGGTCGCTCCACATAAAACCATCGCCGGCGCCCATGCCCTCATACAGCACATATGCCGAAAAACCGCTCTCGAGCGTAGTCTCGAAAAAACTCACGAGTAGGGCGTCGTGGTAGCCGCCGTCAATCTCGACGCAGCCGGTATAGCCGATGGCATAGCGGACGATACGGCCCAGGCCCTCGTCCTTAAGACCCATCTTGTGCTCGGAGATAAAGTTGGTGGCCGCCTCGAGGCACGCCTCTTCGCCATCCTCATCGAGCGCCGCCAGATATCGGTTGGAAGCAGCGTCCTCGATCGCCACAACCACGCCCGGGTTCTCGCCCGCGGCCAGGTCGTCCAAGAAGGCGCCAATCAGATCGCACACCATGGCGTCGAGCTCGGCGGAGACGTTACCGGCGTCCTGCATATCCTGTGCCATCTTTAGACCTTCCCATCGAGTCTGGCGTCGTTACAGTTCTTGTGCCTCGGCGGCGATCTTGGCGGCAGCGTCGCGGGCGCGCATCATATCCATCGCGCGCTTGTCGAGTACCTTGATCTGGTTGGTCAGCATTACTGCATCGACCACACCCCAGATTACCAAGCCTGTTGAAATCGAAAACCCAAGCGCACCAACTGTACCACGAAGGCGCGAGCAGATTGCCGCGACAAGGGCGGAGATGACAACCATCTTGATAAACGAGCCGCGGCGTTCGCGAAGCGTGCGGGCCTGCGTCACATAGGCAATGCGAGCCGCCTCAGAAGCCTCCGAGCGCATCTGGGCCTCGCGGGCGATCGCAGCCGCCTCGGCCGACATACCGCCGGCCATCAGCGAACGCTCCGCATCCTGGCTGCCCCGCATTTAGAAGTCATCGGGGGAGAGCGTATGGACGAACTCGTCGAACTTCTCGAACTCCTGCTCGTCGTCGACTTCCTCGGCATGGGCAGAAACGGTGCCCAGGCGATTCATGATGTCGTCCTCCACAAACATGGGGGCATTGCTGCGCACGGCAAGGGCAATGGCGTCACTGGGACGGGCGTCGATCTTGCGCTCGTCACCATCGGCCAGTACGACGATCGTCGCGTAGAACACCGGCGGCTCGGCGCGAACGATCTCGATGCGCTCGAGCTTGGCGCCCAGGGCGCCAACAGTATCGAGCAACAGGTCATGGGTAATTGGGCGCTCGGCGCGGCCGCTATCGATGCCACGGCTGATGGCAGCAGCTTCAAACGAACCAGTCTGAATGGAAAGGGAACGCAGCGGCGCGGGCGAGTCCGATTTGCTGCTGCGCTCACGAAGCACGATAAGCGATGGCACGGGACCGGCGGCCATGACGATGGTCTCTATGTCGACACGAACCATGGAACACCTCCGGTACGTAGCGGTTAACACGCGGCAGCTCCACCGCATTGAATAGCTATACTACCCAATCTTTCGCACAGCACACAAAACCAAAATGAGATTTATCGCAGACAAGAAAAAAGCCCCGAGGCAACGCCCCAGGGCTCTTCACAGTTTTGATGGTGGACCTGACAAGATTCGAACTTGTGACCTCCCGGTTATCAGCCGGACGCTCTAACCAACTGAGCTACAGGTCCATCATGGTGGAGGTTAGGGGGATCGAACCCCTGACCTCAGGCTTGCAAAGCCCGCGCTCTCCCAGCTGAGCTAAACCCCCACGGAGACAGTAATAAACACCCCAGCGGCGACTCGGCTCTCGCTGGGGTGTTTATTGCGAAAGAAAGTGGTGGACCTGACAAGATTCGAACTTGTGACCTCCCGGTTATCAGCCGGACGCTCTAACCAACTGAGCTACAGGTCCATCGCGCAAGGGATATATTAGACGAGTCGTTACGCGCGCGTCAACAACTTTTTTGAAAATCTTTGGAGGGGTTCGCCCCGGCCGCCCGGTGGCATATGAAGTCGCCTGCTCGGACAGTCCTGACTCGCACGGAGAGCACATTAAGTGCTCTCCGGCTCGTGCGGAACTCGCGATCGACTTCATATGCCGCCGGGCGGCCGGGGCGAACGCGGGTCCCTAGGTTTTCAAAAAAGCGGTCGGCGCGCAGGTGCGCCGACCGCCGATATATGGGGTCTGATAATTTTTACCAGCTAGGGCCTCTTACTCGTCTAGGAGATCTTCTGGCATGTCGTTGCCGTCGCCTAGATCGACAGGGGTTTCTTCGGGGGCAGAGCCATCTTCTGTGGCTTCGCCTTCGGGCTTTTCTTTGGCGGCTGTCATGCGGGCTACGGCGCATACGCGGTCGCTGTCGTCCACGGTCATCATCTTGACGCCTTGGGTGGCTCGGCCGGTTTGGCTGATCTCGTCGGTCTTGACGCGAATGACCGTCGCGCCTTCCGTCACGATGAACAGCTCGTGCTGCGGGCCCACCGTCTTCATGGCCGCGAGGTTACCCTTACGCTCGGTCATTTGGATGGTGTAGACGCCCTGGCCGCCGCGATTCTGCTCCGGGTAGTCCGCAACCGGCGTGCGCTTGCCGTAGCCGCGCTCGGTGATGACGAACAGATCGCCGTTGCCGTTAGTGACTTCCATGCCCAGAACGCTCACGCCGTCCTTCATGCCGATACCGCGAACGCCGCTGGTGTCGCGGCCGGTAGCGCGCACCTGCTCCTCGGAGAACATGATCGCCTTGCCCGCGGTGGTGGCTAGGATAATCTTGTCGCCCTCGCGCACGCGGCGCACGTTCAGCAGCGCGTCGTCGTCACGCAGGTTGATAGCGATCAGGCCGTCGCGACGGCTGCGGTCGTATGCACTCATCACGGTCTTCTTGACCATGCCGCTCTTGGTGGCAAACATCAGGTACTCGTCGGCCGGGAACTCGCGGCAGCTGATGACGCTCGCGATCTTCTCGCCCTCCTCGAAGGGCAGCAGGTTGACGATCGCGGTACCGCGCGCCTGGCGCGTACCCACCGGCAGCTCGTGCACCTTCAGGCGATAGACCTTGCCCTTGCTCGAGAAGAACAGCACGTACTCGTGCGTGGACGCGATGAACATCTCATCAATAACGTCGTCCTCTTTGAGGTTGACGCCCGACACGCCCTTGCCGCCGCGCTTCTGGGCACGGTAGGCGGCCACCGGAATGCGCTTGACATAGCCGGTGTGGGTGATAGTCACGACCATATCCTCGTCGGCGATGAGGTCCTCGACATCCAGGTCCTTCTCAACCTGGCTGATCTCGGTGCGGCGCTTGTCGCCGAACTTCTTGGAGATCTCGCGCATCTCTTCCTTGATGACGCCCAGGATCTTCTCCTCATGCGCCAGCAGGTCCTCGTAGTAGGCGATGGCGCGGCGCAGGCCGTCCAGCTCTTCCTGAATCTTGTCGCGCTCCAGGCCGGTCAGGCGGCGCAGCTTCATCTCGAGGATGGCCGTGGTCTGCTCGGGCGTAAAGCCAAAGCGCTCGATCAAGCGGCTGCTGGCCTCGGAGTCGGTCTGCGAGGAGCGGATGATGCTAATGACCTCGTCGATATGGTCGAGAGCCATCAAGTAGCCCTCAAGGATATGCGCGCGGGCCTGGGCCTTCTTAAGGTCGAAGCGGGTACGGCGGGTGACCACGTCGACCTGGTGGTCAATGTAGTGCCGCAGCATCTCGCGCAGGCTCAGGCATTTGGGAACGCCGTTGACGAGTGCCAGGTTGTTGGCGCCAAAGGTCGTCTGCAGCGAGGTGTACTTATACAGATTGTTGAGCACGACCTGCGGAATGACGCCCTTCTTGAGCTCGATGACCAGGCGGATACCCTTCTGGTTGGACTCATCGCGCATATCCGAGATGCCCTCGATGCGCTTGTCGTTGACGAGCTGGGCGATCTTCTCCTGCAGGGTGCCCTTGTTGACCATGTAGGGAATCTCGGTAAAGACCAGGCGGCTGCGGCCGGTCTTGGTGGACTCCACATGCGCCTTGGCACGCACGGTAATGGAGCCGCGGCCGGTCTCGTAGCTCTGCTTAATGCCGGCGCTGCCCATGATGATGGCGCCGGTGGGGAAGTCCGGACCGGGCATGATCTGCATGAGCTCGTCGACGGTGGCGTCGGGGTTGTCGATCAGGTAGCAGGTAGCCTCAATCGCCTCGGTGAGGTTATGCGGGGCAATGTTGGTGGCCATGCCGACGGCGATGCCCTGGCTGCCATTGACCAGCAGGTTGGGGAAGCGCGCAGGCAGCGCCACGGGTTCGGCGAGCGATTCGTCGTAGTTGGGCTGCCAGTCGACGGTATCCTTCTGCAAGTCACGCAGCAGTTCCATGGCGGGCTTGGCCAGGCGGCTCTCGGTGTAACGCATGGCTGCCGCGCCGTCGCCGTCGATGTTGCCGAAGTTGCCGTGACCGTCGATGAGCGGCGTGCGCATGGAGAACCACTGCGCCAGGCGGACCATGGCCTCGTAGACCGCGAAGTCGCCATGCGGGTGGTACTTACCGATAACTTCGCCGACCGTCCAGGCCGACTTCTTGTGCGGGCGGTTGGGGTAGATGCCGCTCTCGTTCATCGCGTACAGGATGCGGCGATGCACCGGCTTTAAGCCGTCGCGCACGTCCGGCAGGGCGCGCGCCGTGATAACCGACATCGAATACTCGATGAACGACTGCTTCATCTCGCGACCGAACTCCGAAATCTGGAGCTGGCCGCCGTTGATATCCTCGCCGGCCGAGGCACCACGGTCGACTTCGCCAAAGCTCTCCTCGAGCTCGGCGTCGTCGTCCTCTTCCTCATCATCATCGGCATCGGGGTTATAGGCGTCCGGGTCGCCGTCCTCGCCCTGCTCAGCACGGGCAAGCAGGCGCTTCAGATCATCGGGCATACCGGCATCGCCGGCCTCGCCCGTACCCTCGTTATTGTTGATATCGTCTGCCACGTTACCTCCTCTTAAGCGTCAAGGAAACGCGCGTCATGCGCATGTTTTTCAATGTACTCGCGGCGATAGCCAACCTCGGAACCCATCAGCTCGCGCACGGCGCGGTCTGCCACCACGGCGTCCTCGATCGACACGCGCTGCAGGATGCGGGTCTTGGGATCCATCGTCGTCGAGGCAAGCTGCTTGGGGTCCATCTCGCCCAGACCCTTGTAGCGCTGGACGGTATAGCCCTTGCGCTTCTTGGTGATCTTGCCGTCCTTGGCCTTGCCGTCCTCGTCGTTATCGTCGGGGTTCAGGCCCAGACTCTGGATGGTATCGCGCAGGATCTCGTCTTCGGGCTGGCGGCCATTGGGATACACGTAGTGGATCTTGTTGCGCACTTTAATGCCAAAGATGGGCGGGCAGGCAACGTAGACGTAGCCGGCATCGATCAGCGGACGCATGTACTTGTAGAAGAACGTCAGCAGCAGGATGCGGATATGCGCGCCGTCGACGTCTGCATCGGTCATGATGATGATCTTGTGGTAGCGCGCCTTGGTGATATCGAAGTCGCCGCCGTCGCCGGCACTCGTCGTGACGCCGCAGCCGATCGCGGTAATCAATGACTGGATGGTGTCACTCGAGAACGCGCGATGGTCACCAACGCGTTCGACGTTCAAAATCTTGCCGCGCAGGGGCAGAATCGCCTGGATGTCTCGGCGACGGCCGTCCTTGGCTGAACCGCCTGCCGAGTCACCCTCTACGATGAAGAGCTCGGTCAGCTCGGCATCGCGCACCGAGCAGTCGGCGAGCTTACCGGGCAGGGATGCCGTCTCGAGCAGGCTCTTGCGACGGGTCGCTTCGCGCGCCTTGCGGGCGGCGTTGCGGGCCTTGCATGCCTGCTGGGCCTTCTTGACGATCTCGCGAGCGGGCTTGGGATGCTCCTCGAGGTAATCGGCGAGGCCGTCGGTCACGATCTTGAGCGTCAGCGCGCGCATATAGGAGCTGCCGAGCTTGGCCTTGGTCTGGCCCTCAAATTGCGGGTCGGGCAGCTTGACCGAGATAACGGCCGAAAGGCCCTCGCGCACATCGTCGCCGGTCAGGTTGGCGTCTTTTTCCTTGAGCAGGTTCTGTTTGCGCGCGTAGTCGTTGATCACACGGGTGAGCGCGGTGCGGAAGCCCTCAAGGTGCATGCCGCCCTCGGGGGTATAGATGTCGTTGGCAAACGACATGACGTTCTCGCCGTAACCGCTATTCCACTGCAGGGAAACCTCGACCTCGCCCATCTTGGTCACAGGCGCGTCCGGGTCCGATTTGCCCTCGATGTAGATGGGCTCCTTAAAGGCCTCGGGGACGTCCTTGCCCTCGTTGAGGAACTTGACGAAGTCGATGATGCCGCCCTCGTAGCAAAACTCCTCCACACGGGGAGTCGCCTCGCGCTCGTCGGTCAGCACGATTTTGAGGTTCTTATTGAGGAACGCCGTCTCCTGCAGACGGTTGTGCAGCGTATCGAAATCGTAGATGCATGTCTCGAAGATCTCGTCGTCGGGCCAGAAGGTGACGGTGGTGCCCGTCGAATCCGAGGTGCCCACGACCTCCATCTTCTTGACGGTCTTGCCGCGCGAGAACTCCATCTCGTAGGTGTTGCCGTCGCGACGAACCTGAACGACCACGCGCTTGGACAGTGCGTTGACGACGGAGATGCCAACGCCGTGCAGGCCGCCCGAAACCTTATAGGCCGAGTTATCGAACTTACCGCCGGCGTGCAAGATCGTCATGACGACCTCGAGCGTCGGGATCTTTTTAACAGGGTGTTCGTCGACGGGGATGCCGCGCCCGTTGTCGACGACCGTGATGGAGTTGTCGGCGTGGACCGTCACCTGGATCTCGGTGCAGAAACCGGCCATGGCCTCGTCGACGGAGTTGTCAACGATCTCCCACACCAGGTGATGCAGACCGCTGGCGCTCGTCGAGCCGATATACATGCCCGGGCGCTTACGAACGGCCTCGAGACCTTCGAGAATCTTAATCTCGCCGCCATCGTAATCGTTTTCGTTTGCCACACGTCCTCCTTCAGTCAAGAAAATGTGTACAGCCTTACTAGTTTATCGTAAAAAAATACCCTCGGGAACGAGGGTATTTGGCTCTACAAGGCCACCAGATGCGATTTAAGGCTCTTTTTTGCTTTGCACGCCCTTGGCCCACTCGGCACTGGCTCTCATGGCATTCTCGAGGGCCTCGCGCAGTTTTTGGTCTTCGATGGGCGCCACTTGGCGCTCAATCTCGGTGCGCTCGGCCTCACTTAGGTCGGCGTGCGGGGCCGACGGGCGCTCGGTCGTCGCCGGGCGCAGGCGCTCCTTGGCGGCGGGCGGCGTGTGACCGGGCGCGGTGGTTTTGAACACCAGGCCGTCCACATGCGCACCGGCGCGCTCCATGCGCGCGCGAATGATCTCGCGCAACAGCGTCATTTCCTGCGTCCACGAGGGCGAATCGAGATATACCAGCAGCTCATTGGACTCGGGCAGGTAGCGCAAGCCCGTCACATGCCGCCCCTCGCGCGTGCCCGAGCACACCGCGTTCCACGCGCGATAGACCGCGCGCGACTCCTCGGCAGCCTCCATCTGCGCGCGGCGCTCAGGTGTCGCGGCCGCCAGGATGCGCTGACGCTCTGCGTTCAAAAATCCACTGAAGGCAACCGTTTCGCTCTCGCGCTCGTAATTAGCACGTCTCACCCATGCTCACCACCTTGGCTCGATCAAGCAGGTCATCGGTAAAGTACCCCAGGTTGGTCGTGGTTATGACCGCCTGGATATCATCGCCGATCAGCCGCAGAAAAGCGCCGCGACGCTCGCCGTCGAGCTCGCTCATCACGTCGTCTAAAAGCAGCAGTGGGGCGGTGCCCAGGACATCGCGAGCCACGGCCACCTCCGCCACCTTCCAGGCCAGCACCAACGTTCGCTGCTGACCTTGGCTGGCAAACGAACGAGCGGAACGACCCGCCACGGTAAACTCAATCTCATCGCGATGCGGTCCCACCAACGTCACGCCGCGGCGAATTTCCTCGTCGGCGTGCTCGTCAAGCGCGGCCAGCATGCGCTCGTACGCCCAGCCCTTCAGCTCTTCGCGATCCTCGACCTGGGGCAAATCCCCCAGCGTAGACGCATAGGCCACGTTGGCAGCCTCGCCGGACGCCACTTGCCCGTAGGCAGTGCGCACATGGCCCGCCAGCCGGTCGAGCAGGGCCAACCGGTGCACGAGCAGGGCCGAGCCCGCGCGGGCAATCGAATCGTTCCACGCGCCGAGCATCTCGCGGCAGCACCAGGTCTCCTTGAGCAAGGCGTTACGCTGAGTCACGCAGCGCCCATAGGTGCTCGCAAGATCGGCATAGCGTGCGCTCAGTTGCATGCCAAACTCATCGAGGGCGGCGCGGCGCACACTGGCGCCTCGCTTAACCATGTCCAGATGGTCGGGGCAAAACAGCACGCTCGGCAGAACCCCGCGCACACCGGCGGCGGAGCATCTCTTGCCGTTGCGGCTAAACGAGCGTTTACCGTCCTCCGCGCTCAATCCCATATCAAGCACGCGGCCGTCGCCCTCGAGCCTCAGCTCGGCCTTGCACGAGCCCACGCCGTCATGGACGAGCTCGGCTGCGGTCGGATGCCTAAACGAGGCGCCGCTCGTCAGCAGCTGCAGCGCCTCTATGAGATTGGTCTTTCCCGCCGCGTTGGGTCCCGCAAGTATCGTCACGCCCTCGTCCAGGGCAAGGCGATAACTATCGAAGCTGCGGTAGTGCGCGACGGAAAGATCGCGGGCGAACATGGTCATGGCGCAGCGCTAGATGCGGACCGGCATGACCAGGTACAGGTAGTTGATCTTGTCGTAGGACTTGAAGATGCCCGCCTGCGAGTAGCTCTTGAGCTCCAGCGTGATCTCCTTCTCCTTGGACAGAGCATTGAGGCACCCGAAGATGTAGTGGTAGTTGAAGGCGATGGTGCCCGACTCGCCCTCGGCCTCGACATCGATTGTCTCCTGCGCAAGGTCCTGGTCATTGGAAATGGAGGACAGACCCATCTGCCCGTTCTCGACATCGATCTCGAACTTGACGGCGGGGTTGGCGCTCGCGATAACGGCCACGCGCTTGAGGGCGGCGTTAAAGGCGGCGACGTCGATCTTGACGCTCGTCACGCACGAATCGGGGATGAGCTGCTTGTAGTTGGGGTACACGCCCTCGATGCGGCGCGACACGTAGGTGGTGTTGCCGGCCTCAAAGACAACCTGGGTGTCGGTAGCCCCGATCATGATGGTCGCCTGGCTGGCCATGATGTTCAGCGCGTCGTTAAAGGCGTCGGCCGGAACGTTGAGCTCAAAGGAGCCCTCGAGGGTCGAGGTCTCGACCTGCGTATCGCACACGGCCAAGCGGAAAGAATCGGTCGCCACCAGGCGAACGGTGTTGTTCTCGACCTTCATGTGCACGCCGCCCAGGATGGGGCGAGCCTTGTCGGTCGAGGTGACGCGCCACACGCGGCCGACCATCTCGGACAAGATATCGGTCGGCAGCTCCACGGCACTCTCGATGGCATAGGCCGGAAACTCAGGGAAGTCATTGGCATCGAGCGTGTTCAGGCGGAACGAGCTCTTCTCGCAACTGATTAGCACCTGGCGCTCGGACAGCTCAAAGGTGACCGGGGCATCGGGGAGAGTCTTGGTGATATTGGAGAGCATCTTACAGGGGATAACCATCTCACCCTCTTCTTCGACATGCGCCGCGATGCGATGACGGATCGAGATGGTGTAGTTAGAGGTCTGGAATTCCAAGATGCCGTCTTGCGCCTTGACGAGCACGCCCGACAGGATGGGAAGGGTGGATGCCGAAGCGACACCCTTCATAACGACGCCGATGGCTTGTGTAAGCGAGCTCTGGCTGACGGTGAACTTCATCTTTTAATACCTTTCTATAGATATAAATATCTTAATAATAGTAATAGCACTGACGAAACTGTTGATTACTCCCAAAGACGCAGGTCAGACCC
>CABRHR010000064.1 GCA_902470835.1 uncultured Collinsella sp. | reverse complement strand
ACACTATCCTCTTCGTCGGCAGCGTCAGATGTGTATAAGAGACAGCCCCCGGGGCGCCCTCCGTCAGTAACCGGTCCTACTCCAGCTCAAACGCTCCGGTGTAGAGCTGGTAGTAGTACCCGCGCTTGGCGATCAGCTCGTCGTGGTTGCCGCGCTCGATGATGCGGCCGTGGTCCAGGCAGATAATCGCGTCGGAGTTGCGCACGGTGGAGAGGCGATGCGCGATGACAAACGTCGTGCGGCCCTCCATGAGCTTGTCCATGCCCGCCTGCACGATTGCCTCGGTGCGGGAGTCGATGGAGCTCGTGGCCTCGTCCAGAATCATCGCCGGCGGATCGGCGACGGCGGCGCGCGCAATCGAGATCAACTGGCGCTGGCCCTGCGACAGCTGCGCGCCGTTGCCGGTGAGCATGGTGTCGTAGCCGTCGGGCAGACGGGTGATAAAGTCGTCCGCTCCCGCGAGCTTGGCCGCCTTGATGCACTCCTCGTCGGTGGCGTCCAGGTTGCCGTAGCGGATGTTGTCCATGACGGTGCCGGTGAACAGGTTCACGTCCTGCAGCACCACGCCGAGCGAGCGACGCAGATCGGACTTGCGAATCTTGTTGACGTTGATGCCGTCGTAGCGGATCTTGCCGTCGGCAATGTCGTAGAAGCGGTTGATGAGGTTGGTGATGGTCGTCTTGCCGGCACCGGTGGCGCCGACAAACGCGACCTTCTGGCCCGGCTTGGCGTACACAGACACGCCGTGCAGCACCTCGTGGTCGGGCGTATAGCCAAAGTCCACGTTGTCCATGACCAGGTCGCCACGCAGCGGCACGTACTCGATCTCGCCGGTCGCGCGGTGCGGGTGCTTCCAAGCCCACATGCCGGTGTGGTGGTCGGCCTCCTCGAGCTGCCAGGTGTCGGGATTCACCTGTGCGTTGACAAGCGTCACGTAGCCCTCGTCGGCCTCGGGCTCCTCGTCGAGTAGCTCAAAGATACGCTCGGCGCCGGCAAGGCCCATGACTACGGCGTTGATCTGCTGCGAGATCTGGCCGATCTGGCCGCAGAACTGCTTGGTCATGTTGAGGAACGGCACCACGACGGCGATGGAGAGCGCCATGCCCGAGAGGCTCAGGTTGGGCACGCCCAGCGCCAGTAAGATGCCGCCGGTCAGCGCGACCAGCACGTAGAGCAAGTCGCCCAGGTTCCCGAGGATCGGCATGAGGATGTTGGCGTACATGTTGGCCTTCTGCGAGACCTCGAAGAGCTTCTCGTTGCGCTCGTCAAAATCGGCCTCGGCGGCGGACTCGTGACAGAACGCCTTGACGACTTTCTGGCCGTTCATGACTTCCTCGATATGGCCCTCGACCACGCCGAGCTCGGTCTGCTGCGCGATAAAGAAGCGCGCGGAGTTGGAGCCGAGCAGCTTGGTCATAAAGGTCATAAAGGCGACGCCGGCAATGATGACCAGGCACATCCACACGCTGTAATACAGCATGATGAAGAACACGGTGACGATGACGATGATCGTCATGAGCAGGTTGGGCAGCGACTGGCTGATCATCTGACGCAGCGTGTCGATGTCGTTGGTGTAGTGGCTCATGATGTCGCCGCGCTGGTGCGTGTCGAAGTAGCGAATCGGCAGGTCCTGCATGCGGTTGAACATCTTCTCGCGCAGCTTCTCGAGCGAGCCCTGCGTGATGACGGCCATGGCGCGGTTCCAGAAGAGCGAGGAGGCGACGCCCACGGCGTAGATGCAGCCGAGGGTGGTCACGAGCTTCAGAATCTTGGGCTGCGCGGCCGTCCAGTCGCCCGACTGCCACGATTCGCTAATGACCTGCAGCGCGCTCTGGAGAAACGTCGCGCCGATGGAGTTGATGATGGCGCAGAGCACAACGCCGGCGACGACGAGGGGCAAAAGCACCGGGTAGAAGCCAAAGAGCATCTTGATCAGGCGCGTCATGGTGCCGCCCTTGCGGTTGCGCGCGCGCTCGGCGGTAGCGGCCTTACTCATGTGCCTCGCCTCCTTCCTGGGTCTGAGCTTGCGGTGCGGATGCCTCGGTGTCGGCTGCGGCGGTCTCGCCCGCGTCCTCGCCTTCGGCACTCATCTTATTTTGCGAGGTAAAGGTCTCGCGGTAGATCTCGCTCGTCTTGAGCAGCTCATCGTGGTTGCCGATGTCCTTGATGCGGCCGCCCTCCATGACGATGATGCGGTCGGCGTCCTGCACGGAGCTGATGCGCTGGGCGATGATGAGCTTGGTCGTGTTGGGCAGGTAGCTCGCCAGGCCCTCGCGGATCTTGGCGTCGGTCTTGGTGTCGACGGCGCTCGTGGAGTCGTCCAGGATCAAGATCTTGGGGCGACGCAGCAGGGCACGCGCGATGCACAGGCGCTGCTTCTGGCCGCCGGAAACGTTGGAGCCGCCCTGCTCGATCCAGGTGTCGTAGCCCTTGGGGAAGCCGTCGACAAACTCGTCGGCGCAGGCCAGATGTGCGGCCTCGCGGACTTCCTCGTCGGTGGCGTTCGGGTCGCCCCAGCGCAGGTTCTCGGCGATGGTGCCGCTAAACAGCACGTTTTTCTGCAGGACCATGGCTACCTGGTGGCGCAGCGCGTCCAGGTCGTAGTCGCGCACGTCCACGCCGCCGACGCGCACGGTGCCCTCGGTGACATCGTACAGGCGGGCGATCAGGTTCACGAGCGTCGACTTGGCCGAGCCGGTGCCACCGATAATGCCGATGGTCTCGCCGCTCTTAATATGCAGGTCGATATCGTCGAGCGCCTGGCGGCGGGCATGCTCGGAATACTTAAAGCTCACGTGATCGAAGTCGATGGAGCCGTCGGCAACCTCGTGCACGGGCTCGGTCGGGTTGGCGATCGTGGGCTCGGCGGCCAGCACCTCGGTAATGCGGTGCGCCGACTCGTCTGCCATGGTCACCATGACAAAGATCATCGACAGCTGCATTAGGCTCATCAGAATCTGGAAGCCGTAGGTAAAGATGGAGGAGAGCTGACCCACGTCGAACAGGGTGCCCTGGCTCGTGATGATGAGCTTGGAGCCCAGGTAGATGATGACGACGAACGCGCCGTTGACGCAGATGTTCATCATGGGGTTGTTGAAGGCGAGCAGCTTCTCGGCGCGGGTGAAGTCCATCTGGACATCGCGCGCGGCGGTGGCGAACTTCTCCTTCTCGTATTCCTGGCGCACGTAGCTCTTGACCACGCGCATGCCGGTGACGTTTTCCTCGACCGACTCGTTGAGCGCGTCGTACTTGCGGAACACGCGGGCAAAGATCGGGCGCACCTTATAGATGATAAAGAACAGGCCAAAGCCCAGCAGCGGAATGATGACCAGGTAGACCATGGCGACGCTGCCGCCCATGGCGTATGCCATGGTAAAGGCAAAGACCAGCACCAGCGGCGAGCGCACGGCGATGCGGATGAGCATCATAAAGGCCTGCTGCACGTTGTTGATGTCGGTGGTGAGGCGGGTGACGAGCGAGGAGCTCGAGAACTCGTCGATGTTGGCGAAGCTGAACGTCTGGATCTTGTAGAACAGGTCGCGACGCAGGTTCTTGGCAAAGCCGCAGCTGGCATGGCTGCAGGTGATGCCCGCGGCGGCGCCAAAGGCGAGTGACGTCAGCGCGATGAGTACGAGAAGGCCGGCGGTGGGCAGCATCTCGGTAACGGCGGTGCCGTCCTTGATGGCGTCGATCATGTCGGCGGTGATAAACGGGATCATCATCTGGCAGATTACCTCGCCAAGCACCAACAGCGGCGTGGCGATCGTGACCTTCATGTAATCGCGGATGCTGCCCATAAGGGTTTTAATCATCCAGTTCCTCCCATGTTACGCGAATTTTCTCGAGCATTTCGGCAAGCTGCTCGCACTCGTCGTGGGTGAGCGCGCTAAAGGCCTGCTCCCTAAAGCGGATGCGGGCGGCCTGGTCGATGCGGGCCTTCTCCCAGCCGATCTCGGTCAGGCGAATGGTGAGCTGCCGGCGATCTTTTGGATTGCGGCTGCGCTCGATGATGCCGGCGCACTCGAGCTTGGACAAGATTTCGGAAAGCGACCCCGGCTTGAGGTCGAAGTGCATGCCGAGTTCCTGCTGCGACATCTCTCCGTCTGCCTGCTTGGCAAGCAGGCAGACGATGGGCGCCTTGCCGGACACGCCGCCGCCGTGAAAGTGCATGTAGTGGCCGCAAAAGCCTAGGCCGCTCAGGATGCGCTTGGCGAGCTTGTCTTCGCCGTTAACTGCTTCGGGCACGTCTGCCGGCTGCGACGGGTCGCCGCCGGGCTCGTGCGGACGAAGGTTAATGGGTTCATCGCACATGAATTCGTATCGCTCCTTTCTTTAGTTAGGTAGTGGGATTGTTTTGTGCCTAACTAATCTAGGAGCGTAAGAAATAATTGTCAAGGTACCAAACTTATTGTTACGCGGTTTTACCAAACCTATTGGTCCCGCCGTTCTAACGAACGGCGGACCAGCCGACGCTGCGCGGGCCGCATTTGGACAATCTGACGTTCAACTTCAAGGGCGCGACCAGAAGGTCAGCGCCCTTTCGTTTCACGTCACCTTGCCTCAAATGCGACCCGCTCGCTGGCATTGCCAAAACATCGACGTTTACATGTTGGAATGATCCGTGGGGGACGGAGGAAAAGGGATCATTTTCCGAAACCTTTCCGCAACAATTCGCCCTCCACGGCGTCGGCACCCGTCTGCTGCGTTCCCTGCGCTACACTTAGTCGCACTGTGGCGACTTTGCGCCGCTCCCGACCCAAGGGGGGACACTCATGAAGAACACTCAGCTGCTGCTGATCAACGATATGTGCGGCTACGGCAAGGTCGCTCTTTCCGCCATGCTACCGGTGCTGTCGCACATGGGCTACCGTATTCACAACCTGCCGACGGCGCTTGTGTCCGATACGCTCAACTACCCCAAGTTCTACATCCACGACACTACGGAGTACGTGCGTCAGAGCCTTGCCATCTGGGAGGAGCTTGGCTTTGAGTTCGATGCCATCTCGACTGGCTTTATCGTGACCGAGGAAGAGACGCGTATCATTTCGGACTTCTGCCACCGTCGCGCGCAAAAGGGCACCAAAGTGTTTGTCGATCCCATCATGGGTGATAACGGCAAGCTCTACGCCGGCGTGCCCGAGTCCACGATTGGCCTCATGCGCAGCCTGCTCGAGTGCGCCGACTACGCGGTGCCCAACTACACCGAGGCATGCCTGCTCGCCGATACGCCTATTGCCGAACAGATTTCGGTCGACGAGGCCCACGCGCTCGTGGACGCCGTGCGCGCGCTGGGCGCCAAGTCGGTGGTCATAACGAGCGCTGTGGTCGATGGGCAGAATTCCGTTATCGGCTTTGACCATGTGGCGGGAGAGTACTTCACGATTCCCTTCGAGCTGATCCCGGTCTATTTTCCCGGCACGGGCGACACGTTCTCGGCGGTGCTTGTGGGCCGCGTTATGGCCGGTTGGAGCCTGCAGCGTGCGACGGCCGATGCCATGCGCGTGGTTGCCGAGCTTATCGAGCGCAATGCCGACCAGGAGGATAAGTCGGCCGGTCTGCCCATCGAAGCCTGTCTGGATGTGATTGACCATGAGTAACGCGGCAGAGAGCGGCTCCACCGAGCCTTCGGGCGAGAACAAGCCGCTCGGCGCTCCGCGCGGCAAGCGTCCGCGTATCCGCATTAGCTGCGTGGACCAGCTGGGGATGTGCCGCTGCCATCATGGTCACAAGCCGGGCGATGTCTTTGACTTCGACCGCGATCGCGGCAAGATGTGCGCCATGGCCTGCCACGTGGGCTTTCCCTATATCGACATCCTGCGCTACGGCGGCACCGTGCCTGGCAACGAGCCCGGCACGGCAAAGTTCTGCTGCCCCGAGGTCGATACCCTCAATGTTTGGCTTGCCGAGGTCGTCGACGGGTAGGCAGCCGGTCGAATTCGCTGTGTCGCGTATCGGAATGGCGTGTATCGGACGGATCCTTCGGCGCTCTGAACTAACTGTCCAGCAAGGCTCCCGGCTTCGCCTGCAGCATCCTAAAGCTGCTCGAGCATAGCGGTGCACCCGGCGAGCACGTCGCGGTACGTGGCGTCGAAGTTGCCGGTATACCACGGGTCGGCCACATCGCCGGGTCGATCGGTCCAATCGAGCAGGCGCGAAATCTTGCCGTCGGGGTCATCGCCAAAAATGCGACAAAGACCGCGCGCGTTCTCGGCATCCATATAGACAATGTGGTCCCAGTCGCCATACTCCGCGCGACGCACCTGGCGCGCGCGGTGGGCAACGACGGGAATCCCGACCTCGCGCAGCTTGGCGACGGTGCCATGATGCGGAGGGTTGCCAATCTCCTCGGTCGAGGTCGCGGCGGAATCAATGACGAACTCTGCCTCGCGCCCGGCACGGCGCACCAGTTCGGTAAACACCGACTCAGCCATCGTCGAGCGACAGATATTCCCGTGGCAAATAAACAGAATGCGTTGCATGAGCGGTTTCCTTTCAGGGCGGTTGCGCGGGGCTTACAGACTGGCCTTGAGACAGTTTGCTCCGATAAAGCCCGCTGCGTACAAGGGGAGGTGGCGCAGCTCGCGTCCGTCATCGGTTTCGCTGCGGGCAAAATTGTTCTCGGACAATATGTAGGCATACGGCGACCGGGCTTTTTCCATAAACGACCCGAGGGTTCTCGCGCGCACGTTGCGTGCGGATTTTACCTCGACGGGAACGATCTCCATACGGTCGGTCTGAAGTAGAAAATCGAGCTCGCCGTTCGTCTTCCAAGACGACGGTGGCATCCAGTAATACGTCCGCAAACCATTGCCCGAAAATGCCTGCATGACCGAGTTCTCCGCCAAGGCACCTCGAAAGTCGGAAGACAGCGCAATGGCGGAATCCTCTTTGAGGTCGAGCCAGAGTCGCGGGTTGATACCGAGTTTGTAGAACATGAGGCCCGTATCGAGAAGATAGACTTTAAAGAAGCTCCCGTCTTCGTCGTCGAAGGGGACGAGGGGAGGTTCGATGCCTTCGGTCAGGTTGTTGACCGATATGATGCCGGCGCCCTCGAGCCAGTCGAGTGGCTCGATGAGCTTTGCGCGTCGGCCTCCGCGTTCGACCTCGGAGTACTTGAATTTCTTGGTTGAGGATCGTAGCAGCTGGGATGGAATGGAGCGCCAGACCTTGCGCGCTGCCACGCCGCTGATCCCGTTTTCGGGGTCGGTCATATCGGCGGTGTAGGTCTCGTCGATTTCGCGCTGCTCGACGCGCGCGTCTTCGATGGATAGTGTCTTGCGATATGCGTTGACGGCGGCGGGCATGCCGCCCACGATCTGGTATCGATGAAACAGGCTGAGCGTGGCTTGATGCGCGACGTAGGCCTCAAGCGTGCCGGCGTGGGCGCGAATGGCATCCGCCATCTGCTCCTCACCGAGCGCCCAGAGAAACTCCTCGAACGACATAGGATGCATGGTCTCTTGACGGACGCCGCTGGGAAAAGGCAACTTGCGCTTGCGCGTGGCGACGCCGAGCTGGCTGCCGGTCGCGCATATGCGCCAGCCCGAACCCGAGAAAAAGCGAAGCGAGTTGAGCGCGCGTTCGCAGAGCTGCACCTCGTCAAACAGGATGAATGCGGTTTCCTTGCGAATGGGGGTGCGCTTATAGTCTGAGATTCGTGCCACGATGGTGTCTACGTCGTCGGTGGGGCAGTCGAACAGTGGGGCAATCAGCTCAAGATCGGTCTGAAAGTCGAGTTTGACAAATGCATCGCCGGCGATTCGTCTGCCGATTTCCTCGGCAGCGTACGTTTTGCCCACGCGTCGCGCACCACGGATGAGGAGGGGGCGCGACGCGTCCTCTGTCGCCCATGATTCGATGACGGATTCGATTGATCTGCGCATGGAGCCGCCTTTCCAATTTCGTGTACTTCAAGTACATAGTTTAGTACGATTTCGTGTACTTGAAATACACGAAATCGTGGAAAAACGTGTATTTCAAGTACACGAAATTGAACCGCTGGAGCCGCGGGCGGATAAACACTGCTCGTATGGTGTGGTTTTCATCGGACGCCCGCCGCGCTGAGCTGTACTTGCGCCTGCCTCGATCCCACCCCTATGCCTGCATCGAAGATTGTGCTGCCCGCTTGCGCTCCCAGCGTGCCAGCTTGATCGTCACCAGCGTGAGCACCCAGGCTACGAGCGAGAACGCGGCGCCAACCGCGCCCACGTAGGCAATGCCAATGCCGCTTACCACGGCGCCGCCCACCGCGGTGCCAAACGAGATGCCAACGTTAAACGCCATGGGCTCCACCGAGCTTGCGAGCACCATCGATTTGGGGTGGCGGCTGCGGGCCACGTCCATAAAGTGCGTGATGCACGAGACCGAGAACAGGTACATGAGCATCGCCAAGCTAAAGACAAAGGCAAGCGCGAGGGGCATGGTGCCGCCAACGGCAAACAGCCCAAACAGAGCCGCGGCCTGGAGCACAAACGTCACGAGCAGCGCCTTCATGCCAAAACGCGCGTCGATCCATCCGCCCAAGATGTTCGAGATCAGGCAAAACACGCCGTAGGCCATGAGTGTAGTGCTTGCCTGGACGGTGCCCATGCCCAACACCTGCTCCAGATAGGGCGTCACGTAGCCGTAAAACACGTAGACCGACCCCACGCCAAACAAAAAGATGAGCATGCCGGTGATAATGCTCGGCTCGCGCAGAAGCCCCGCCTGCTCGCGGAATGTGGCAGGCTCATCGGTCTGTCCGGCACGCGGCATAAACGCCACGAGCGCAGTACAGATCAGAACGGCGAAGGCGAGCGTACCGTACATGGCAACGTGCCAGTCGAGCGTATCGGCCACAAACTTGCCGATCGAGGTCACAAAGACCATCGCCACGGAGAAAGCGCCGTACACCACCGAGATGGCGAGCGAGGTCTGCTGCGGAGACAGCAGCTCGGGGATATACGTCACGCCTACGGCGAGCAGTGCGCCCGAGACGGAGCCCAAGATGATGCGCGAGGCAAACAGCACTTGGAAGTTGGGCGCCAACGCCATGACAAGATTGCCGAGCACAAAGACAATGCTGTAGCACACGAGCAGCTGGTAGCGGCGGAAGCGTCCCGTGCTGAGCGCAAGCACCGGCGTCGCGATGGCGTAGACGAGCGCGAACACGCTGATGAGCTGGCCTGCGGTGGCAAGTGAGATGCCGAGTTCCGTCGCCAGGTCGCTCTCGATGCCGATAACCACGAACTCCGAGCAGCCGAGCGAAAAGCCCAACAACACGAGCAGCGCCAGGCAAAGGTTGGTGCGAGCGGGGGAAAGGGCGGCAGCGGTTGATGCTGTTGTGGACGAGG
The DNA here is from genome assembly GCA_902470835.1 of uncultured Collinsella sp. GTDB lineage: Bacteria > Actinomycetota > Coriobacteriia > Coriobacteriales > Coriobacteriaceae > Collinsella. The sequence continues at coordinate 2,112 of CABRHR010000064.1, read as the reverse complement.
TTGCGGTGGTCAAGGCAGTTGCTCCCATGTTGCGTTATATGAGCTAGATTCAGTCTCTGCAACTCTAGCAGAATACGACAAGAAGCAGCGCCTTTGTCACATTCTGCGCTTGCCTGTATAGTCGCAATACAGGCGAAGATGGTCTCGAGTAAACCGCGGGCGACAGGAGATCCCATGGGTATGCACACGACAAAGGTTGCAGTGGACGAGGGCAAGTTTACGCTCGAGGCCCAGTTGACGGTGACGCCGCGAGGCATGGTGGTGTACGCCTGCTCGCCGGAGTTCGCACATCTGGGCGCCACGGCGCAGGCCATTCCGCGTCCCGAGCCCGGACGCACGGCGACCGTGAGCATCTTGGCCGTTCCGTGCCATCGCGACGAGATCCCGGCGCACGACATTGCAGCGGCACTGGCCACGCGTTTTGGCGTGCCGGTGACCGCAAGCACGGGTTTTCATGTTGAGCAGGCGAGCAAGGACGATCTGCAGCGCGTGCTCAACACCACCAAGGAGCTCATCGCCGCGCTCGAAGAAACCGCAGCCCGCATATTGCGTGCCGGCTGGGACGAGGGCGGTGCGGGCGCCGAGGTCGTGGCGGTCGATGCCGCGACCGGCGAGGTGCTCACTCCTGTCGATCGCATCAAAGCCCATACCGGCGAGGGCATTCTGCACCAAGCATTCCTGACGCTTCTGGTCGAGGGCCAGGGCGAAGACACTCGTCTGCTGCTCTGCCGCCACAGTCCGCTCAAGCGCCTGTGGGGTGGGGTGCTGGCCGATAGCTGCGCCGGCCATCCGCTCCCGGGGGAGGACGTCGCCGCTGCGACGGCGCGTCGCATCAACGAAGAGCTTGGCATCACGCGCGAGCCCGGCGAGCTCAAGCACCTGGGGCACGTGGTGTACCGCGAGGATCACGGCGACGGCCGCTGCGAGTGCGAATGGTGCGAGGTCTATCTGGCTCGCGTCGAGCCGGGCGAGCTACATATCAACCAAGAGGAAATCTCGGAAGTACGCCGCGTGGCGCCCTCCGAGCTCGATGGCTACCTGCAAGGTCATCCCGAGCAGCTAGCCCCCTGGCTCCGCGAGGCCCTCAGCGACCCAACCATCCGCGCGGTCCTTGCGATGTGACAAAGGGACTGTTCCTTTGTCACATGGCACGGTTGACCGGCTGCCCAAACCGTCCCAACATTCGATGAAAATCTCGAAATCGAGGAAAACCGTCGAATGTTGGGACGGTTTTCTGTCCAGGGAATCGCTTCCCATCCAAAAAATCTCGCTTGACTGTATTGTCACAACACAGCGCAACGTAAGGGGTGTCCAATAACGGGCGCCCCTTTTTAGCGGCAAGGCCGCTGTGAGTCCGGAGCGCCCCCAACAAGAAAGGTGGGGAGATGGAAGCGGAAAAGAAGGCGTTTAAGATCACCAAGCGCGAAATTGGCTTTGTGCTGGGTATCGTTGTCTTTTTGCTGGTGAAGTTTCTTCCTTTGGCGGAGCTGAGTTCGACGGTCGAGCTCACGGTCGGCGGTCAGACCTGTCTGGCGCTGACGCTCGCCACGGTGGTGTTCTGGGCATGTGGCGTGGCACAGCCGGGCTTTGTGGGCCTGCTCTACTGCGCACTGCTCGTCCTGTTCAAGGTGTGCGTGGACGACACAGGCGCCGCGAGCATTTCGGCGACGGTCGCCTCCACGTTTAGCTCGTGGACCAAGGCCACCATGTGGCTCGTCATCGGCGCCTACCTCATCGCCAGCGCGGTTAAGGAGTCGGGCCTGGGCGAGCGCATCGCCTACGCGTTCATGCTCAAGTTCGTGCGCGACGCCAAGTCGCTCATCATCTCGATCTTCGCGCTCACCTTTGTGCTGTCGCTGCTGATCCCGCACCCGTTCCCCCGCGCCTTCCTCATCCTGGCCGTCGTCTCGGTCATCGCCGAGTCCGCCGGCTACGGTGACGACGACAAGGGCAAGCTCGGCTTCCTCGTGTTTGCCGCTGCCGCCCCGGGTTCCATGTTCTTCCTGACGGGCGACTCCACGCTCAACCCGCTCGTTGCGCAGTACAGCGCCGAGGCCGGCGGCATGAGCCCGTCCTTCGTCGACTGGTTCCTGTACATGAGCGTGCCTATGC
>CABRHR010000063.1 GCA_902470835.1 uncultured Collinsella sp. | reverse complement strand
CACGCGTCTGCAGTAGAAGGTCAACAAGGTGGGCATGCCTGTCGACGAGCTGCCGGAAGCAGGCGAGACGCTGCGCATGCATTTTGATGCCAGCAGGATCCATTTGGTTTGTCGATAGCGTCGGGTAATGCTGTCGGGGATATAAGCCTCGGTGGATTTGTTTTTGCCGTTCGCCAAATGAGGGATGACAAACTCTTATCAATCAAGATAATAATTTATTAAACGACGGCACACGACGCTGTCGTACGAATGTCAACGGTGTTCGCATGGTCGATGACCGTTGATATAGTTGACCTCAACTTGTAAGGGAGGGTGCGCACATGCCACAAACGACATACATTCGCCGCGTTGCCGCGCGTGCCCTATATATGGCTCGGAGTCGCATATGAGCAGGTATGTTCACGGCTCCGGGAGAGACGACGCACAACTAAATAGTCAACCGCAAAGCAGGTTCCCCAAAATTCCGGGTTTGAGCACGGCCGGGCAATCGCCGCCCGTCGTGCATCGATACCGCTGTTATCCGTTTTTTGGTTCGAGAGGGGAACCGTCATGGCTGAAGAATTTGATTTCCATCCGATGTGGGAGAGCCTCGGCATGAATCTTGCCGACCACGACATGCTGCTGGGCGCCGTGGGCCAGATGTACGGCGATATGTTCCTGACGCAGAACAATCGCCCCAAGTCCACGTCCTACCTGGACTTTGTGGCCACCAACATCCACAGTGGCCGTATTAAGGAGATGCTCGACAAGAAGGAGGCTGGCGAGGCCACCAAGATCGTCGGTTCGTTCTGCGTGTACGTTCCCGAGGAGATTGTACTTGCCTGCGACGGTATCCCCGTGGGTCTGTGCTCGGGTGCCGATTGGGCAACCGATAAGGTCGAGGAGCACCTGCCGCGCAATACCTGCCCGCTTATCAAGAGCTTTGCCGGCTTTAAGTTGGGCGAGGTTTGCCCCTACATTGAGTCGAGTGACCTGGTGGTGGGCGAGAACACCTGCGATGGCAAGAAGAAGGCTTATGAGTTTTTTGCCACGCAAAAGAACATGTACGTCATGGATATTCCCAACGTACACGACGAGTCGACGCTCGTGACCTGGAAGGCCGAGGTCAAAAAGCTCGCCGCTAAGATCGAGGAAGAGTGCGGCGTCAAGATTACGCCTGAGCGTCTGAAGGCCGCTATCCACGCCGTCAATGAGAAGCGTCGCGCCCTGCAGCGCCTCGCTGCCACGCGCGCTGCCGACCCAGCGCCCATCAGCGGTCTCGACAGCCTGCTGACCGTTCAGGCCGCCTTTATGGACGACACGCCGCGCTTGACCGGCGCCATCAACGACATGGCCGCCGAGTGCGAGCAGCGCGTTGAAGCCGGCGAGGGCGTGGCGCCCAAGGGGACCAAGCGCATCCTGTACACCGGCACGCCCATGGCCGTGCCCAACTGGAAGCTGTTCAACCTCATTGAGAAGGCCGGCGGCGTTGTGGTAGGCGAGGAGTCCTGCACGGGCTCGCGCTACTACAAGGATTTGGTCGACGAGTCCGGCGAGACGGTCGACGAGATGCTCGACGCCATCGCCGAGCGCTACTTTAAGATCAACTGCGCCGTCTTTACGCCCAACGACCAGCGTATGAAGGACATTGTCCAGATGGCCAAGGACCTGCATGTCGACGGTATCGTCGACGTGGCCTTGCAGTTCTGCACGCTCTACGAGATGGAGTCGTTTGCCGTGGAGAAGGCCGCCGAGGAGGCGGGCATTCCGTTTATGCACATCACGACCGACTACGCTGGCGAGGATGCCGGTCAGCTCCAGACCCGCATCGAGGCCTTCCTCGAGACGATTTAGCCGCACCTGCGCCAAGCTGTACCGCCGGATGTTCCTATCCACGCGATAGGGATTTCTCTGTTGCCATGCCGGTCAGTGTCCGGATGCACCGCAGGGCGCCGATTGGCCTCGCATAGCTGCCGGGGCGGGGATTTCCGCCGTCCCGGCAGATTCTGTCCGTTTGTTCAGACACGAAAGGAACTCAATGAACAACGACCTTTTCAAGGCGGGCGTCTCCCGTCGCGGTTTTCTGACCGGCTCCGCTGCCCTGTGCGTCATGGCGGGCCTCGGCCTCACCGGCTGCGGCGGTTCGGGCGCCGAGAGCGGTAGCGCCGCTGCCTCCGGCCAGGATGTGGAGTATCGCGACGAGCTGCAGATCGCGCTCCCGGCGAGCCCGGACGGACTCGATCCGCACACCACGTCGTCGCTTGTGACCATGGACATCATCTGCAACGTCGTCGAGCCGCTTTTTGGCCTCGATAGCGACTACGAGCCCCAGCCCGTGCTGGCTAAGGGCTATGAGGTCTCCGACGACGGCCTGACCTACACCATCAAGCTGCGCGAGGGCGTCACCTTCCACAACGGCAAGGAGTTTGGCTCCGAGGACGTCGTGGCCTCGATGAACCGCTGGCTCACCGTCAACGACCGCGCCGCGAGCCTGCTGCCCGGTGCCACCTTCGCCGCCTCGGGCGACCACGAGGTCACCTGCACGCTGACCGAGCCCGCCATCGACTTTCTGATCATCCTGGGCAACCACTCCCAGTATCCGGGTATTTTCCCCTCCGAGGTCATCGAGGCCGCGGGCGATACCGGCGTGACCGAGTACGTGGGTACCGGTGCCTACAAGTTTGTGGAGTGGAAGCAGGACCAGTACGTCCATCTTACCCGCTACGAGGACTATGTCGCCGCCCACGGCAAGGCTTCGGGCTACACCGGCAAGGTCTCCGCGCCCACCAAGGACATCTACTATCAGTTCGTGACTGAGGCCTCCACGCGCGTGAGCGGGTTTGAGACCGGCGAGTACGATGTCGCTGGCGAGATCCCCACCGAGAACTACCACGACTTCGACGGCAACGACGACGTTAAGCTCTACACCCATAACGCCGGCGTTCTGACCGCCTTCCTCAACATGAACGAGGGCGTCTTCGCCGACGAGGAGATCCGCAAGTGCGCACTCATGGCTATCGACTGCGAGGCGGCCGCTCTTGCCGCCTATGGCGAGAAGGAGCTCTTCAACATCGATCCCAACCTTGGCAACCCCGAGAACACTCAGTGGGCGACCGACGCGGGCAAGAAGTACTTTAACCAGGCCGACGCCAAGGCCGCCAAGAAGGCCCTGGCCAAGACCTCCTATGCCGGTGAGACGGTCAAGCTGCTGACCACCCCCGACTACAAGGATATGTACAACGCCACCGTCGCGCTGCAGGAGCAGCTCGAGAAGGCCGGCTTCACCGCCGAGGTCGACAGCTACGAGTTTGCTACCTTTATGGACATCCGCTCCAGCAAGCCCGAGCAGTGGGACCTCTTTGTGGCCTCCACCAACTACAAGCCCATCCCGGCCCAGTCCCTCTCGGTCTCTAAGGCCTTCTATGGCCTGTCCGACGAGAAGGCGCTCAAGCTCGTGGCCGAGACCCGCACCGCCAAGGACACCGACGCCGCGGCCAAGAAGTGGGCCGAGGCTCAGGAGCGTCTCTATGAGATCGCCGTCATCGAGCCGCTTTGCCACTACGCTTCCATCACGGGCACCCAGACAGACGTCGAGGACGTCGAGGTGCTCGACGGCGCCATCATCTGGAACGCCAAGCGTCCGGAGTAATGCAATAGATGGCGTGGCGGCTGGAGGGGTCTGGTCCCCTGTGGCCGCCACGCCCTGTCCACGTTCAGAGGGGAAATAGACGCCTCGCATGTTGAAGTACACGCTCAAACGTATAGGCGCGATGGTTCCGGTGATGCTCATCATCTCGGTCGTCGTGTTTTTGATTATCTATCTCACACCGGGTGACCCGGCCTCTTCGATGCTCGGCATGGAGGCTTCGGCCGACCAGATCGAGCGCGTCAACGATAGCCTGGGGCTCAACGAGCCGCTGCCGCAGCGCTACGTTGAGTGGATGGGCGGCGTGCTTACCGGCGACCTAGGCGATTCGTATTTTATGCGCCAGCCCGTCACGCAGGCGATCGCCGAGCACTTTGGCCCCACGCTATCGCTCGCGCTTCTGGCACAGCTCATCGCGCTGTTGATTGCACTGCCCTGCGGCGTCGTCGCTGCCCTCAAACATGGGTCGCGCACCGACGCGGTCTTGCGTGTCGTTGCTCTTTTGGGCGTGGCGATACCCGGCTTTTTGATGGCGCTCATGCTTATGTGGCTGTTTGCCGTCACGTTGCGTGTGTTCCCGGTGGCCGGCTATGCGCCGCTATCGAAGGGTTGGTTCAGCCATTTACGTTATCTTGCGTTGCCGGCCATATCGCTTGGATGCGTGCAGGCGGCCCTGCTCATGCGCATGACCCGTTCGAGCGTTATCGAGGCCATGCAGCTCGACTGCGTCAAGACGGCGCGTGCCAAGGGCGTCTCCGAGGTTCGCGTGGTGCTGGCCCATGCCCTGCGCAACGCAGCACTGCCGATTCTCACCTCGGTCGGCTATTCTTTTGGCGCCCTGATTACGGGCGCCGTGGTGACTGAGGCCATTTTTAACATCCCTGGTTTGGGCCAGCTAGTCACGAGCTCTATCGAGCGTCGCGACTATCCGGTGATTCAGGGTGTGCTGCTGGTCATCGCCTTGTTGAATTCGGTGATCAATCTGGCCGTCGACCTTGCCTACGGCGCTTTTGACCCGCGCGCTCGCAAATGGGGCGATGCATGATGACAAACTTTAAGAAGGCTCTTGCCAACAAGGGGTTTGTGGTCGGCGGCTGCATTTTCCTGGCGATTGCGCTGATCGCTCTCGTCGGTCCGCTGGTGTGGACGGTTAATCCCAATGCGCAGGAGATGATGTTGCGACTTTCGGCACCTTCGCCCGCGCATCCCTTTGGCTGCGATGACTTTGGCCGCGACCTGCTTGCCCGCGTCATCGCGGGCGCGCGCGTGTCGCTTGGCGTCGGTATTGCCGTCACGCTTGCGACGAGTGCGCTCGGTTTGGTGATCGGCGCCTATGCGTGCTACAACGAGAGACTCGATCATATTCTCATGCGCATCTGCGATGGCCTTATGTCCATTCCGGGCGTGCTGCTGGCCATCGCGCTCATGGCGATGATGGGGGCGAGCGTGTGGAACGTTATCATCGCGCTCTCCATCGTCTATACGCCCAGCATGGCGCGCATCGTGCGCTCGCGTGCGATGGTGGTCAAGGAGGAGCCCTTTGTGGAGGCCCTGCGCGTGCAGGGCGCCTCGATCGCGCGCATCGTGTGGCTGCATATCGTGCCCAACGTTATGGCGCCCTTCCTGGTGCAGGCGACCTTCGTCTTTGCCGAGGCCGTGCTCTCGGAGGCCGCCCTCTCGTTTCTGGGCCTGGGCATCAAAGCGCCCGACGCCAGCTGGGGAAACATCCTGCAGGCGGGCAAGAACGTGATGCGCAAAGCCTGGTGGATGATCTTCTTCCCGGCAGCGGCCATCATCGCGAGCGTGCTTTCGCTGAACCTTGCCGGCGACGGCCTGCGCGACGCCCTCGACCCCAAGACCAAGGAGGACTAGCCCATGAGCGAACATCTTTTGGACGTGCGCGACCTGTGCATCTCGTTTGTGGGCCGCGATGGCAACGCGCTGGAAGCCGTCAACAAACTCAACCTACATATCGATGCCGGCGAGATCGTTGGTGTTGTCGGCGAGTCAGGCTGCGGGAAGTCGGTGTTTGCCCAGAGTGTCATGCGCCTCTTGGAGCATGAACAGAAGATGGCCTATGAGGGCCAGATTGTGTTTGATGGCGAGGACCTGCTCGCGCGCCCGCTCAAGCGTATGCGCGAGGTGCGCGGCTGCGACATCGCCATGATTTTCCAGGACCCTTTGAGCTCGCTTAACCCCGTCATGACGGTGGGTGCGCAGGTTATCGAGGCGGTGCGGGCCCACCGTAAGGTGAGCCGACGCGAAGCCCGCAACGAGGCTCTATCGCTGTTGGAGCGTGTGGGAATTCGAGATGCCGCGGCTCGCTTCGACATGTATCCGGGCGATTTTAGCGGCGGTATGCGCCAGCGCGTGATGATTGCCATGGCGCTTGCCGGTCATCCGCGACTGCTGATTGCCGATGAGCCCACCACGGCACTCGACACGACGACTCAAAAACAGATTTTGGATCTCCTGCGCGAACTCAACAGTTCCGAGGGCATGGCGGTGCTTTTTATCAGCCATGATTTGGGTGTCGTCACGAGCATTTGCTCGCGCGTGCACGTCATGTATCTGGGCCAAATCGTAGAAGAGATCGACGCCTGCGGCCTTATGGAGCGCCCGAGCCACCCGTATGCCCAGGGGCTCATCGCGAGCATTCCGCCGCTCGAAGGCGAGCGAGTTGACACGCTGGCGGATATTCCGGGCACAGTGCCGCCGCTTACGGCAATACCCTGTGGATGCCGCTTTGCGCCTCGTTGCGCCCGGGCGGACGAGCGCTGCCGCGCGCAGGAGCCTCCGCTGTTTGCCGTGAATGCGTGCGACCGGTCTAAATGCTGGCTTGTCGAGAAAGGGGAGTGCCATGGCTGTTGATAGCGAAGCCCTGCTTAGGGTCTCACATCTGACTAAAACGTATCCCATGCCGGGCTCAGGTTTTAAGCGTCAGGCCTTTACCGCTGTGGACGATCTGTCGTTTGAGATCGCGCCGGGCGAGGTCTATGGACTGGTTGGCGAATCCGGATCGGGTAAGTCGACGACTGGACGTCTGATCTGTGGTCTCGAGCGTGCGGATTCCGGCTCGATTGTCTATCGCGGGCACGACCTCGCCACGATGTCGGAGCGCGAACGCAAGCCGTTTCGCCGCGAGATCCAGCTGGTATTCCAGGATAGCTCTACGGCTTTTGACCCGCGCAACCGTGTCGGCCGCATTTTGGAGGAGCCGCTGATTATCGCCGGCGTGCGCGATGCGGATGAGCGCCATGAGCGCGCTCTCTCGGCCCTGGCTTCGGTCGGTCTTCTGGCAGAGCATTATGACCGCTATCCGCATGACCTTTCGGGGGGACAGCGTCAGCGACTCAATCTGGCACGGGCGCTTATTTGCGAGCCGCGTCTTGTGGTATGCGACGAGCCGGTCTCGGCGCTTGACGTGTCCGTTCAGGCCCAAGTGCTCAACTTGCTTCGCGACCTGCAGCGCACGACGGGCGTGGCGCTGCTGTTTGTCACGCATGATATGCGTGTGGTTCGGCATATGTCCGACCGGATTGGCGTGCTCTACCACGGTCGTCTTGTCGAGGAAGGCGCGGCCGAGGACGTGATTGCGCGCCCGAGCGATCCGTATACGCAGGAGCTTATCGACGCCATTCCCTAGAGGATGCTTCCTTTTGGGTATGGCGTGGGTTCGTTGTTTAATTGTCGGTATTTCGGTGCAAGAGAGGGGAACTACTATGGCCGATATCGAGGAACAGCCGTTGCCGCGCACGTTTGAGGAGTTCAACGAGCAACGCAAGGCGGCGTTTATTCGCGTCAAGGATTACAAGCAGGCTGGCAATCGCCTGGTTGGCTTTTTGTGCAGCTATACGCCGCTCGAGATTATCGATGCCGCGGGCGCTGCGAGCGTGGCCTTGTGCGGCACGTCCGACGAGGTGATTCCCGAGGCCGAGAAGGTGCTGCCGGCAAACCTGTGCCCGCTCATCAAGTCGACGTACGGTTTTGCCTACTCGCAAAAGTGCCCGTTTACGTACTTTAGCGACATGATCATCGGTGAGACCACCTGCGACGGCAAGAAGAAGATGTACGAGCTACTCAATGAGCTCAAGCGCACGCACATTCTGCATCTTCCGCAGGGCCGCGACCGCGCCTACGAGCGCGAGGGCTGGTACGAGGAGTGCCGCCTGCTCAAGGAGGAGCTCGAGGGCTTCTACGGCATCACGATTACCGACGATGACCTGCGCGCTGCCGTCCGTCGTCGCAACCGCTTGCGTGCGGCCCAGCTCGAGATGTTTGCGCTGCAGGCCAACCAGCCGGCGGCCATGAGCGGCGTCGACCTGATGAGCACCATGTTTGCCGGTACGTTCAGCTTTGATATCGAGGCCTATACGCAGCAGCTGGAGCAAAAGGTTGCCAAGCTGCGCGAGGCCTACGACGCGGGCGAGCGCCCGGTTGCGGCGGACGCCAAGCGCATTCTGATCACCGGCTGCCCGGTGGGCGGCGTGATCAACAAGATCGGTCGCACCATCGAGTCCAACGGCGGCGTGGTCGTTTGCATGGACGACTGCTCGGGCGAGCGCACGGCGGCCATGATGATCGACCCGGAGGCTCCCGACATCCTGCGCGCCATCGCCGACCGCTACCTGGATATCAACTGCTCGGTCATGACGCCCAACGACGGTCGTATGGAAAACACGCTGGCCATGTGCGAGAAGTATCACGTCGATGGAGTGGTCGAGAGCGTGCTGCAGGCGTGCCACACCTTTAACGTGGAGAGTGCCCGCATGCAGGAGGCCGTCGAGGGTGCGGGTATTCCGTACATGAAGATCGAGACCGACTACAGCAACGGCGACATGGGCCAGATCGAGACCCGCATCGCCGCCTTCATCGAAACCCTCTAGCTTCCTCAGGCGCCGGATCTTGCCCCTCAAACCGTCGCTTGCGTACCAAAGTACGCTGCGCTCCTCTTTCGGGGCAACCTCCGGCACCTGAGAAACCTAGAGCTAAGGCGCCTGAACGCGCCGCTACCTTTGATGTTTAGATTGGGAGAGAGCCATGATAGGGATCGGGATCGATATCGGGTCTACGGCGGCTAAGGCTGCTGTGGTCGACGGGGAGGGTTCGGTGGCGTGGATGTGCGTGCAGCCAACCGGGTTCTCCTCGGTCGATGCTTCCGAGCGGCTGCGCGAGGCACTGGCAGCGGCCGGCTATGACGTGGCTGCCGACGACGTGCGTGTGGTCGCGACCGGCTACGGCCGTGTCGCCGTGCCCTATGCGCACAAGGTCGTGACCGAGATCACCTGCCACGGCACCGGTGCCGTGCGTCTGTTTGGTGACCATGGCACCGTGATCGATGTGGGTGGTCAGGACACCAAGGTCATCCAGCTTAAAGGCGGCCGCGTGGCCAAATTTGCCATGAACGACAAGTGCGCCGCCGGCACGGGGCGCTTTTTGGAGATCATGGCCGACCGCCTGGGCATTACCCAGCAGCAGATGGCAGACCTCGCCCGCACCGGCGAGCCTACCAAGATTTCCAGCATGTGCACGGTGTTTGCCGAAAGCGAGGTCATCAGCCTGATCGGTCGCGGCGAGCCGCGCGAGAACATTGCGCGTGGCGTGATCGACAGCGTGGTCTCGCGCGTGGCGACCATGGCCGGGCAGGCCGCGGGCGCTCCATACTACCTGACCGGTGGCCTGTGCGAGAATGCCTTCGTGGTGGAGCGGTTGGGCGAGCTACTGGGGTCGCCGGTGACCACCTCGCCCCAGGCTCGCTTTGCCGGTGCCATCGGCGCGGCGATTCGCGCCGCCGCCTTGGCCTAGGGGTGTACCGCGACATGCGCATCCTCAATATCTCGGCACAAAAACCAGATAGCACCGGCAGCGGCACCTACCTTGCCGCGCTCGTGCGCGAACAGATCGAGACGGGGCATCGCGCCGCCGTGCTTTGCGGCGCGGCTCCGGGTGATACCCAAGGCGAGCTGGACCGACGTGCTGCCGTGTTTGCCGTACCGTTCGAGTCGCCCGAGCTGCCGTTTCCCATCTGCGGTATGTCCGATGTCATGCCCTATCCCTCTACACGCTATCGTGATCTGACGCCTTCGATGCTCAAGGCATTTGAGCGGGCATTTGCTGCTGCAATCGATCGGGCGGTGGCTGAGTTTCGGCCCGATCTGGTGCTCTGCCATCACCTGTATCTGGTGACCGCATTGGCGCGCGAGTGTGTCCGGGGCGTGCCAGTTGTTGCAGTGTGCCATTCGACCGACCTGCGCCAGCTGCGTTCGCATGCGCTCGAGCGCGATCGCATCGTAAGTGCGGTTCGTCGGCTCGATGCCGTCTTTGCGCTCCATGCTGAGCAGGCTGAGCAGATTAGCCTGGTGTGCGGCGTCGATACCGATCGCATCCACGTGATTGGGACGGGCTACGACCATCGCGTCTTCTGTCGCGACGCAAGCGTGGCGAGGCAGCCGGGATCGCTTGTGTACGTGGGCAAGATTTGCTTTAAAAAGGGCGTCGAGTCGCTGGTTCGAGCCGTGTCATTGCCGATTGACGATGGCGTCCGCCCATCTGGCTTGGTACTTGTGGGCGGCCGCGGGGACGATGCCGAGTACGCGCGTATCGAGCGCTTGACCGCGGCCTCGGATGTGCCGGTGACGCTGGCGGGGCGCCTGGATAGCGATGAGCTCGTGCGCGCCTACCGCAGTTCCGACGTTTTTGTGCTGCCTTCGTTTTACGAGGGTCTGCCGCTCGTGACGATTGAGGCCCTCGCGTGCGGCTGCAAAGTTGTGGCGACCGATTTGCCCGGCGTTCGTCCCTGGATGGAGGCGATGCTTCCCGGTGCTCCCGTGACGTGGGTGGCGTCGCCGCGTATGACGGATGTCGACACGCCCGTGGCCGCCGACCTTCCGTTGTTTGAGCGCGCACTGGCAGATGCTATCGCGCAGGCGCTTGCGGCTCCGCCTTCGACGTTCGAGCCGTCGGCGGTCTCTTGGGAAGCGTGCCTGGCGCGTATACTTAAAGTCGTTGATTTGTTGGAAGGGAGGTTCGTATGGCTAAGGACACCATGAGGCTCACGTCTATGACGGCCGCGAGCGGTTGAGCCGCTAAGTTGGCTCCTGGAGCCCTCGCCCAGGTCCTGGGCGACTTGCCAAATGTGCATAACGACAACTTGCTCGTGGGGTTCGATACTTCTGACGATGCGAGCGTCTTCCGCGTAGGGGAGAACCTGGGGCTTGTGCAGTCCATCGACTTCTTCCCGCCGATGGTCGACGACCCGTTTCTGTTTGGCCAGATTGCCGCGGCCAACTCGCTGTCGGACATCTACGCCATGGGCGGGCGGCCGAGCCATGCCATGAACCTGCTCTGCATACCCAGTTGTCTGGGCATCGAGGTTGCCGGTCAGATTCTGGCGGGCGGCGCCGACAAGTGCGTCGAGGCCGGTTGCTCTATCGCGGGCGGTCACACCATCAACGACGACGAGCCCAAGTACGGCCTGTCCGTGAGCGGCTTTGTCGCACTCGACCACATGCTCGCCAACAGCGGCGCACGCGTGGGCGATGTTCTGCTGCTGACCAAGGCGATCGGCTCGGGCATCATCACCACGGCCATTAAGGGCGAGCTTATCGAGCAGGACGAGGCCGCAGCCATGTTTGACTCGATGCGCACCCTCAACGAGGCGCCGATTCGTCTGGCCGAGGGGCTCGAACTTCACGGCTGCACCGACATTACGGGCTTTGGCCTGATCGGGCACGCGTGCGAGATGGCCGAGGGCTCGGGCGTGCAAGCTGAGCTTGCGTCGGGATCGGTGCCGCTCTTTGATCAGGCTGTCTCTTATACACATCTGACGCTGCCGACGAAGAGGATAGTGTAG
>CABRHR010000062.1 GCA_902470835.1 uncultured Collinsella sp. | reverse complement strand
CGTCGGCAGCGTCAGATGTGTATAAGAGACAGCTATCAGGCACCAATCAGAGTGCCCGTACCGCACTTGCCGAGGCGCCGGGCGGCGACGTGTACGTGGTAGACAGCAACAACGTCACCCTGGGTGAGCGCGTTCTGGTCGAGTATGCCCTGCGCCTGGTGGACGAGGGCCGTAGTGCGGCCCAGATCGCGGCGGCCGTCGAGGCCGTGCGCGACCGCGTGGTCGTCATCGGCCTGCTCGAGACGCTGGAGTATCTGGTGCGCGGCGGTCGTCTGTCTGCTGCGGCCGGCGCTGTGGGCACGCTGCTCAATGTGAAGCCCGTGGTGGCTGTCGAGCACGGTCTGATCGTGCAGCTGGGCAAGGCGCGCGGTTCCAAGAACGGCCGCAACCTGCTGAACCAAAAGGTCGAAAAGTCAGGCGGCATCGACTTTTCCATGCCGCTGGCGCTGGGCTATACGGGCCTTTCGGATGCGGTGCTCAAGAAGTATATCGAGGACGGCGCGGCACTGTGGGCTGGCCACACCGAGGGCGAACTGCCCGTTCACACCATTGGCGCCACCATCGGCACCCACGTAGGCCCCGGCGCCGTCGCCGTAGCCTTCTTCCAGCCCGCCAACTAACCGACCTGCCATAAACCACCACAAAGGGGACAGGCACCTTTGTGGTGGTTTATGCTTTTCCGGGTGGAAGGGAGCGAGCAATGGCGTCTGAGGGCTTTTTTGAACGGGTGTACGAGGTGGTCGAGCAGATCCCCGAGGGGATGGTCGCCACGTATGGTCAGGTGGCGCTGCTTGCCGGTCGTCCACGAAGTGCGCGGTACGTGGGGTATGCCCTGCATAGTAATCCGCGCCCTGGCCAAATTCCCTGTCATCGCGTGGTGTTTGCCGACGGCCGTATCTGTGAGGGCTTTGCCTTTGGTGGCCCCGATGCTCAGCGCGAGCTCTTAATGGGGGAGGGCGTGACGTTTGCCGATCCCATGCACGTCGACTTGGCCGCCTGTCGCTGGCCTGCCGGACTCTAGCGGCTCTGCCGTGGCCAAAACCACCACAAAGGTGCCTGTCCCCTTTGTGGTGGTTTTCCGTTGCAGGTTTACCGGGGCTAACTTATGGAGAAGGTGTGGCGGCGTAGGTTGACGCTAGAAAGTAAACCACGGTGAACTATATTGGTTTCAGCAACGGAGCAGGCAATAGGCGATGAAAAAGCCTGCCCTGTTGAGTTTGATTCGCATCCCTCCCCTCTGTGCGATTCAACGGTGTACTTCGGGAACAGGCCCGCTGGCAACTATCTGCCAGCGGGCCTGTTCCTGTTTCGGTGGGGATTCGGCCTCACCGTCTATGTTGTGCGAAGGCGCTTTGCCTAGTACACCATGCCCATGGCGTCCTGAACCTCTGCCAGGGTCTGCTCGGCGATCTCGTTGGCGCGACGGTTGCCCTCGTGCAGCACGTCCTTCACGTAATCCAGATCGTTCTCGTAGCGCTGACGACGCTCGCGGATAGGTGCGAAGTACTCGTTGACGGCCTCGGTCACGTACTTCTTGAGCTGGCCGGAGCCGCCCATGCCAATCTCCTCGGCAATTTCGACCTCGGAGCGACCGGTGCAGATGGCGGCCGTCGAAAGCAAACCGGACACGCCGGGGCGGTTCTCGGGATCGAACGTGATCATGCGCTCAGAGTCGGTCTGGCTCTTCTTGATGCGCTTGGCCGTCTCTTCAGCGGTCATCGAGATGTTGATGGCGTTGCCGTAGCTCTTGCTCATCTTGCGACCGTCAAGGCCGGGCAGTAGCGGGGTCTCGGACAGCAGTGCCTCGACCTCGGGAAATACCTTGCCGTAGCGGTTGTTAAAGCGGCGTGCGATGGTGCGGGTAAGCTCGATGTGCGGCAGCTGGTCGCGACCGACGGGCACCACGTTGCCCTTGCAGAACAGAATATCGCAGGCCTGATGTACCGGGTAGGTGAGCAGAAGGCCGGTGAGCTCGTGGCCCGAGGCCTCCATCTCGGCCTTTACCGTGGGGTTGCGCGCCAGCTCGGCCTCGGATACCAGCGATAGGAACGGCAGCATGAGCTGGTTGGCGGCGGGCACGGCGGAGTGCGCGTAGATCATGGTCTTGTCGGGGTCGATACCGCAGGCAAGGTAGTCCATGACCATGTTGTACACGTTGTCCTGGATGTGCTCGGTGGTGTCGCGGTCGGTGATGACCTGGTAGTCGGCGATGAGCACGTTGGTCTTGGCGCCCATGTTCTGCAGCTCAACACGGCCCTTGAGGGTGCCGAAGTAGTGGCCCAGGTGCAGACGGCCGGTGGGGCGGTCGCCGGTGAGCATGGTGAACTTCTCGGGCGTCTTGGCCAGGCCCTCGCGAATGGCGTTGCTCTTTTGCAGCGCGACTTCGTAGCTGTTCTCGTTTGGCATGATTGCTCCTAACGTTCGTTCGCAGGTCTTGATGATAGCGTGTTTATTGAGAGGGGTGGGCGTGAGTGGGTGAGGGACTGTCAGGGGCCGGCTTTCATGTCCGCCGCGGCGTCCGCGCGAACGGCTGCCAACGTCTTGGCCCATCCTCACCGGCAAACCCTAGCGCCTGTGGTGCCGCTCTTCCTTACGCTCTTCTGCCGCCTGCTCCTCCTGCTTAAAGGCGGGGTCGTCGGGGGTGACGAGCTCGTCCTCGTGCGTGCGCTTGTTGTAATGGTGGCGCAGCACGGGCTCAAACAGATGTAGATGTTTGGCAAAGGCCGCCGAGCCAATGGCGAGCACGGTAAAGATGAGCACGCGCATGGGCACCTCGACCTGGTTAATCGCGGCGGCGCCGGCCGAAAGCATGATGCACCAGGCATAGATGAGTAGCACGGCCTGTTTTTGGTTGTAGCCTTCTTGGATGAGGCGGTGGTGGATGTGACCCTTGTCGGCCTGCCCGATGCTAATGTGGGCGCGCCTGCGGCGCACGATGGCACTAAACGTGTCGATGATGGGCACGCCGGCAACGATGAGCGGGATGATAAGCGAGGTGAGTGCGGCGGTGCGGCTCACGTTGAGCAGCGAGATGGAGCCCAGCGCAAAGCCCAGAAGCAACGACCCCGAGTCGCCCAAGAAGATGCTTGCGGGGTTGAAGTTGTAGCGCAAAAAGGCCAGACAGGAGCCAAAGAGCGCAATGGAGAGCGCGGCGGCGTCGATGCGGCCCGAGAGAACGGCCATCGAAAACATGGTGAACGACGCGATGCCGCAGATGCCCGTGGCCAAGCCGTCGAGGCCGTCGATGAGGTTAATGATGTTGGTGAATGCTACCAGATAGATCACGGTAATGGGGTAGGCGAGCCATCCGAGCATGATCTCGCCGGGAGCAAACGGGTTGACGATGACGCCGATTTTTAGGCCGCCCATGCAGGCGATAAGCGCGGCGAGGACCTGTCCGGCCAGCTTTTGCTTGGGCGTGAGCTGGAAGACGTCGTCGATAGCGCCGGTCGCAAAGATGACGGTAAAGGAGAGCGCCAGCATGGGATAGCTAATGTGAAGGCGCGGGTGCGGCACCAGGACGGGTGGCCAGCCTAGGTACCAGGTGCCTAGGATTTGCACAATGCAGGCAACGACCAGGCCCAAAAACACCGCCGTTCCGCCCAAACGCGGGATGGGCTTGGTGTTGATGCGGCGCTTAGAAGGATAGTCGACGGCATCGAGCTTAATTGCCAAGCGCTTGACCAGGGGCACCGTGAGGAAGGTCGTGATAAAAGCCGCCGCTGCCACGCATAGGTACGGTATGTAGCTCGGGGATGAAGCCATGAATCTAAAAACCGCCAAGCGTCGAAGGAAAAGGTCAGAAGAACGCCATGCGCAAAGGGCATAGCCGAACCATAATACTCGACCAAGGGGGGTGCATGTAATTGCACGCAGCGATAATCACGCGCTTACCAGATATTGGGATGTTGTCGATGGCTTGTCGGGATGCCGGCGGGGATCCATATAGACTGTATGGTGATTTTCGGCAAAAGAAAACCACCCCCCACGTTACGAAAATGAACCCACCTAAAACAGGTGGGTGCCCTCATCGACTGTTCCAGCGTCCTTAACAACGAAGGATACCTGTACTAGGTACGACTGTGTGGGCTCCCTAAATAAACGCGACGGTTCACCCAGTTGCTCCGCGGGGGGCGGAATACCTACATCATAAAGCGGCACTTTGTGGATTCCAGTCTTGACATTACAAAAATCGTGTCGGACGATTACGGCGCCTTAGGGACGGAGCCGTCTGCGCGGTCCGGGCCTTTACATTTGAGCTGCTGAATCGTTGTTTTGGAGCATGTTTTTATGCCGACGTCGTTGACCGAACTTTTTTCGCCCGCCTGCCATTTGTGTCCGCGCCGTTGCGGCGCGGCGCGCGATGAGGGCGCGCGCGGCGTATGCGGTGCTAACGACACGCTCAGGGTGGCCCGCGCGGCGCTTCATATGTGGGAGGAGCCGCCTATCTCGGGCGAGGCCGGTTCGGGCACGATCTTCTTTAGCGGTTGCTCGCTCAAATGTGTCTATTGCCAGAACCACGAGATCTCGACCGGCAATTTTGGCCTTGAGATTTCGCCTGAGCGCCTGGTCGAGATTATGCTGGAACTGCAGGACCAGGGTGCCAACAACATCAATTTGGTGACGGCGACGCACTATGCGCACCTGTTGCCTGCCGCGATTGCCGCGGCACGGGCGCGCGGGCTGGTCATCCCGATCGTCTACAACACGAGTGGTTACGAGCGCGCGAGTGCCGTGGCGGCGCTGGGCGACCTGGTCGATGTGTGGCTCACCGACTTTAAATATGCCGATGCCGGGCTTGCGCAGTCGCTTTCTCATATTAAGGATTACCCGCGCGTGGCCGTGTCGGGCCTGGCACAGATGGCGTGCGAGATCGAGCGCCGCGGGGGAGAGCTGGTGGACGAGGACGGGCTCATGAAGCGCGGCATCATCGTGCGCCACCTGGTGCTGCCGGGGCATGCGGATGACTCGTGCCGCGTGTTAGACCTGGTGTGGCAGACGGTGGGCGACGTGCCGATCTCGGTCATGAACCAGTACACGCCCAATGCGCTCATGCGCGAGCAGGGCGGCGACCTGGCACGCGCCGTGACGCGCGAGGAGTACGAGCAAGTACTCGACCATGCCGACGACCTGGGCTTTACGACGATGTTCTGGCAAGAGGGCGGCGCGGTAGACGAGAGCTTCACCCCGGCCTTCGACACCACCGGTGTTCTTACCAGCGCAAAGTAGTGCGTTCGTCGATGATTTTTCTGGGACGGGGGATAAATAATCATCGGGTGGCTCGGGCGTTCGAAAAGTAGTCAAAACAGCCCCGTCCCAAAAAGACTGGGTATTGGGCGTTGACAGTTGGCGAGCCGTAGGTAAAATATCAACTTGTCCTGGGGACGTAGCTCAGTTGGGAGAGCGCTGCCGTCGCATGGCAGAGGCCGAGGGTTCGACTCCCTTCGTCTCCACCCTTGGATTTGATAAGCCGCTGACATTGTGTCGGCGGCTTTTTTTAAAAAGAAAGGGCTGCATCATGGCCGAGCTTGAGTCCCAACCACTGTCTGCCGAGGAGCGCGCCGAGTTGGAAGAGCTCCGCGCCGAGAAGGCTCGTCGCGAGGCCCAGGAAGAGGCACGCCGCGAGCGTGAGGAGCTGGCCGCCCTGCGTGCCGAGCGCGAGAAGGCCGAGGAGGCCACTGCGAAGGTCGCATCCGAGTCTGCGCCCGTGCCCAAGCCCGCCGCCGCGAAGCCCGTGCCCACTGCACCCAAGCCTCAGCCCAAAAAAGCCGCTCACCCTAAGACCGTCGAGCCCAAACCGAGCCGTGACGAGATGACCTTTGCTCAGCGCATGGTCACCTCCAAGGAGCCTACGGGCGAGAATGAGATCCCCGGCATGGCGCCGGCTCAAAAAATCATCATTGTCCTTGCCCTCATCGCGTTTGTCATCTTTATGGGCTACACGATCCTGACCAGCATGGGCCTGCTCTAACCGATTTGCATCGGGCGTCATGTCCGCATGCTCTGCTCTCGTCCAACCCTTAAATTCTGCACCACACATCCGAAAGGTCGCCCCATGGCTTTGACCGACATCTCTCATCCCACCGACATCGCAATGCTCACCGATCTGTACGAGCTCACTATGGCCCAGGGCCTGTGGGAGAGCGGCAAGGCCAATGAGCAGGGTTGTTTTACCGCGTTTTACCGCGACCATCCCTTTGGCAGCGCCTATGCCGTCATGTGCGGCACCGCCGAACTGCCCGAGCTGGTCGAGAATCTGCGCTTTACGCCCGAGGACATCGACTACCTCGCCTCGCTCCAGGCCCCTGCCGGCGGCGCGATGTTCAAGCCTGGATTCCTCGACTACCTGCGCGATTTTCGTGCGCATGTAAACATCGACGCCGTGCCCGAGGGCGAGCTCGTCTTTCCGCGCGAGCCCATGGTGCGCGTCACCGGCCCCGCGTTGGAGTGCCAGCTGCTCGAGACGGCGCTGCTTAACATTGTCGGCTTCCAGACGCTTGTCGCCACCAAGACGGCGCGCGTGGTGCTCGCCGCCGACGGTCGTCCCGTGGCGGAGTTTGGCCTGCGCCGAGCCCAGGGTCCCGATGGCGGCCTGGCCGTTGCACGCGCGAGCTACGTTGCCGGCTGCTCCTCTACGTCCAATGTGCTCGCCGGCCGCCGCTACGGTATTCCCGTCTTTGGCACGCATGCGCACAGCTGGGTGATGAGCTTCGATTCCGAGCTCGAGGCCTTCCGTGCCTTTGCCAAATCGAGCCCCAAGAACTGCACGCTGCTCATCGACACCTATGACGTGCGCGAGGGCTGCGAACATGCCATTACGGTTGCCAAGGAGATGGAGGCGGTGGGCGAGCGCCTGTCGGCCATTCGCATCGACTCCGGCGACCTCGCCAAGCTCTCCAAGTATGTTCGCGGCCGTTTTGATGCCGAGGGCCTGCCCTATGTGGGGATCTCGGTTTCCAACGATCTGGATGAGTACACGATTCAGTCGCTGCTCGACCAGGGCGCGCCCATCGACAGCTTTGGCGTGGGTACCAAGCTCGCGACCTGCTATGACCAGCCGGCGCTGGGCGGCGTGTACAAGCTTTCCGCCCGCCGTGCGAGCGAGGCAGATCCATGGACGCCGGTGGTCAAGCTCTCCGAGCAGCCCTACAAGCGCACGATCCCGGGTGTGCAACGCGTGCGCCGTTATTACGACGGCTTTGGCGGCCCGGTCTGCGACATAATCTACGACGAGGACCATCTGGCGGGGGAGGGCGCCGCGCGCGGCAATACCCTCGTGGCCGTGAATGATGCCGCCCTGGTGACTGACGTGTCCGAACTTGAGTATCGCGAGCTGCTGGTGCCGATCGTGCGCGATGGCAGTGCGGTGGCTCCGCGTGAGAGCATCCAGGACGCGCGCGAGCGCTGTGCTTGGGCGCTCGATCATCTGGACGCAGCTTTCAAGCGCTTCCTGTACCCGCAGACCTATGTGGTGGGCATGGAGCAGGGCCTGGCTCAGGTGCGCGACGAGCTCGTGCGCAAGAACATGGCCGCGGCTTCTGCCTTTCCCTGGGCTCACTAATTCTTTGGGCGGTAGGGGCGAGTCACGCTCCCTTGGCCGCCAGCTCGGCCGTTCGCTGAACAGTTGATTGGTTTGACGTATGACGACTTCTTTTAAAACGATGGTGGTAAAGATCGGTTCGTCCACGGTTGTGGGCACCGACGGCAAGGTCAACCGCTCCTTTATCGGCGGGCTTGCCGATCAGGCCGCAGCGCTGCGCAAGCTCGGCTGGCGTCTGGTCGTGGTGAGCTCGGGCGCTATCGCCTGTGGCTATCCCGTGTTGGGCTTCGACCGCAAGCCGGTCGGTGACCTGCCGAGCCTGCAGGCCTGCGCCTCGGCCGGTCAGTGCATCATCTCGTCGGCCTACGACGAGGAGTTTCATGCGCGCGACCTGCTCACCTCGCTCGTACTGCTCACGCGCCACGATACGGCCCGCCGCACGTCCTACCTGCATGCACGCGACGCCCTGCTGCGCCTCGTGGAGCTTGGCGTGGTGCCGGTCGTCAACGAGAACGATACCGTTACCGTCGATGAGATCAAGTTTGGTGACAACGACACGCTGGCGGCGCTTGTGAGCTGCCTGGTTTCTGCCGATCTGTGCGTGACGCTCTCGGACATCGATGGTCTCTATACTGCTAATCCGCATGAGGACCCCACGGCCGAGTTTGTTCCTGTCGTGCATAAGATCGATGCCAAGATTATCGCCTCGGCGGGCGATTCTTCTACATCGGTGGGCACGGGCGGCATGATTACCAAGATCCGCGCGAGCCGCATCCTGATGACGGCGGGCATTCAGAGCGTGATTTGCTCGGGCGAGGAGCCCGATGCGCTCGTGCGCCTCGCCCGCGGCGAGAGCGTGGGCACGCTGTTCGATCCGCCGGCGGAGCGTCTGGACATCGCACCCCGCAAGCTGTGGATCGCGCTGGGCGACAAGGCGCATGGCTCGGTGACGGTCGATGATGGTGCTGCGAAGGCGCTGGTCAGCCGTGGCTCTTCTCTGCTTGCGGTGGGTATTCGCGAGGTTGATGGCCAGTTTGCCGAGGGCGATGTGCTCGATGTGTGCGATCCGAGCGGTATGGTCGTCGCCCGCGGTATCGCTGAGGCCGATTCGGACGTGCTGGAACTTGCCGCCGGCCGCCGCCAGGACCAGATCGCCAGCAACCGCCTGCTTGCTAACCTGGCCGAGAAGCCCGCGATCCATAGGGACAACTTGATAGTGTTTGCATAAAGCGAGGCAGCGCTACGGCTCGTTTTGCCAGCAGCGCTGCCTCGCTTTTGCCGGCACTTGGGGACGTTCCTATTGTGCCGGCAGGTGGGGATACTCCTTTGCTAGAAGATCCGGCGCAGGTCTCCGCGGTTGAGGGCCTCGTCGAAGAGGTGCTTGAACACCACGTTGCCGTGCAGGCCGTCGTGCTCGAACTCGTTAGTCACCCAGGCATGTGAGTTGCCCACGCGGCTGAGCGTATCGAGCTGCAGGCTCGAATCTACGTACATGTCGTCGAAATACACCGCGGCCTGGAGCGGCACCTCGTTGCAGGCCAGGCGCTGCGGGTCGTAGATCTTGTCCCAGCTGGTGTCTTCCATCAGCAGGTCCATGGCGGGTTTAAACGGCTTAAGCTCGGGCATCTGATCAAACATCCACGGGAACATGGCCTCGCCGGTAAACATGAGAGGGCGCGTGAGGGTGTCGAACTCGGCACGGCGTGCCTTCTCTTCTGCCGCGGCCCAGCGAATGGGCATGGTGTCGCCGTCGGCGTAGATGAACTCCTGCAGTGTCCAGTACAGCGGGTTTGTACGCGTGTTGGTGCGCTCGAAGGCGCGCATCAAAAAGCTGTCAGATACCGATGTGCCGCAGGTCAGCGTGCCGTCGCCATCAACAAAAGCGTGATCGATAATCCAATGCATGCGTTCAAAGCTCGGCTTCATGCCAAAGTCGCTGCCCATGAGCTGTAGGCGCTCGACCGTCATAGGCGAGCCGTCGGGCAGCACGGGCTTCTGTGCCTCGAGCGCATCGGCCAGGGCTGCCACGCGCTCGACGTCGGCGGGGTAGCGGTCGTAATACTGCTGCGTCTTGGCGGCCATGCGCGGGAAGGTGTGCGCGTAGACCTCGCTGGCGCTCGCCGGCACGTGCGGAATGCCGCCGCAGGTAAAGCTCGCCGCCACGCCCTCGGGGAAGAGCGATAGATAGCTCAGCGTCAAAAAGCCGCCGTAGCTCTGGCCGAGCGTGACCCACGGCTTGCCGCCAAAGCCCACTAGGCGCAGGTACTCAAAATCGCGCACGATGGAGCTGGCGAGGTGGCGCTTGAGGAAGTCAGCCTGCGAGCGTGCGGCATCGGAGCCGGCCGCCGTCGCGCGCTCGCCCAGTGCGGCAATCGTGCGCCCGTCCACGCAGCTACTGCGTCCGGTGCCGCGCTGGTCGGGAAGGACCACGCGGAAGTGCTTGACGGCCTCCTCGATCCAGCCGTCGCTTGTGGGCGACAGCGGACGCGGGCTCTCGCCGCCGGGGCCGCCCTGCAAAAACAGAAGCAGCGGCAGATCGTCGTTGATGCGGTCGGGCGTGCAAACCACGCGGTAGAAGAGCTTGATGCTCTCGGGCGCGCCGGCGATGGGTGCCGGCATAGCGCCGCGGCGCATGGTGCTGCCGACGGCCAAAAGCATGGGCTCCAGGCCGCGCCAGTCAAGGGGGACGTCGATGCTGTGGTCCTCGACGTAAAGGCCGGGGACGTGGTACGAAGTGATGAGGGCCATGTGAGTCTTCCGTTCGTTGCGGTGTTTCGGGTTGACCAATTCTACCGCCGCGGGCGAGGCCATGCGCAAATCGGCTACCATGGTTGCAAACTTCTAGGAGAAAGGGCCGCCCATGTCGGTCGATATAGCCACGTATGTCCACGATCTTGCCGTTGCCGCCAAGGCAGCGTCGGCCTCGCTTGCCACGGCGAGCGATGAGCAGCGCCAGGAGGCCGTGCGCGCCATGGCCGCAGCACTGCGCAACGGTGTCGACTCCATCGTCGCCGCCAACGAGCTCGATATGTCCGCTGCGCGCGATGCGGGCACCTCGGCCGGACTGCTCGATCGCCTGCTGCTGACGCCCGAGCGCGTCGAGGGCATGGCCGCCGGCCTGGAAAAGCTCGCCGAGCTGCCCGATCCCGTCGGTCGTGTACTCGATCACCGCGTGCTTGCAAGTGGCGTGGACCTGACCCGTGTGAGTGTGCCGCTGGGCCTGGTCGCCATGGTCTACGAGGCGCGCCCCAACGTGACGGCCGACGCCGCGGGCATCTGCATCCGCACCGGCAACGCCTGCATTCTGCGCGGCGGCTCGCTGGCCTATCACTCGTGTGCCATGATTTCTGAGCTGCTGGCCGATGCACTCGAGGCCAAGGGCTTCCCGCGCGAGGCCGTGTCGATGATCGAGTCCACCGACCGCGAGGCCACTGGCGAGCTCATGAAGCTCCGCGGTATTGTCGACGTGCTCATTCCGCGTGGCGGTGCAGGCCTGATCCAGCGCTGCGTGCGCGAGTCGCTCGTGCCGGTGATCGAGACGGGTACGGGCAACTGCCACATCTACGTGCATGAATCCGCCGACTTTGATAAGGCACTCAACATTATCGTTAATGCCAAGACCCAGCGCGTAGGCGTGTGCAATGCCGCCGAGTCGCTGCTGGTCGACCGTGCTGTGGCCGATGCGTTTTTGCCCGCAGTCGTGGCCGTGCTGCATGACCACGGCGTGCTCATTCACGGCGACGAGGCAACCTGCGCCGCATGCGCCGATGCCGGGCTTGCCGAGGGTGATGACTACGTCGCCGCGACTGAGGAGGACTGGGGTCGCGAGTACCTGGCGCTCGAGATGAGCGTGAAGGTCGTGGCAAGCGAGGACGAGGCCATCGCACACATCAACCGCTACGGCACGATGCACTCCGAGGCCATCGTTGCCGAGGACACGGATGCTTGCGAGCGCTTCCTGGATGCGGTCGATGCCTCGGCCGTGTACGCCAACGCCAGCACGCGCTTCACCGACGGCGGCGAGTTTGGCCTGGGCGCCGAGATCGGCATCTCGACCCAAAAGCTCCACGCCCGCGGCCCCTTCGCCGCCGAGGCCCTCACCACTTACAAATACAAGCTCCGAGGCACCGGCCAGGTCCTGTCTCTTATACACATCTCCGAGCCCACGAGACGCTACGCTAGCTCGTAT
>CABRHR010000061.1 GCA_902470835.1 uncultured Collinsella sp. | reverse complement strand
CTATCCTCTTCGTCGGCAGCGTCAGATGTGTATAAGAGACAGCTTCTACCCGGGCGACGTGGCAGCCAAGGCCCACCAGGTCAAGCCGTCGGCCCGCGGCGAGCTGGAGATCACCACGCTCAACCAGATGTACCTGGAGGAGGGGACGCTGTCCGTGGTCACCCTCGGCCGCGGCTACGCGTGGCTGGACACCGGCACCATGGAGAGCCTGCACGAGGCCGCGGAGTTCGTCCGCGCCGTGGAGCACTCCCAGGACCTGCCCGTGTCCGTGCCCGAAGAGATCGCGTGGGAGAACGGCTGGATCACCACCGCCGAGCTCGAGGAGGCCGCCAAGGCCTACGGCAAGTCGGTCTACGGCCAGCACCTGAAGAAGGTCGCCGCCGGCGAGATCGTCAACAGCCCGCGCGAGTACTAGTGCAAGCTTGTTTTCTTTCAGGGGTCACCGTTTATCTGGTGGCCCCTTTCGTTATGATTACGTTGACCATAAAGACAATATGATTGGGAGTGGATGTGTTAAGCGTCTACTTTGGCGATATGCCAGAAGCGATTTACAACACAGCGACATATTTCAAAAACTCTTACCGATCTTCTTGGATTACGGATCCCTATGCAGTCTCGATAATTAAAGATGTCGATCGATCGGTTGTTGTCTCCGAAAACGTCATCGAAAGCCCTGTGCTTGGATCCATCTCCCCACTCCAGCTTTCTGGTGGCGTGAAAACGCTGCTGCTTATGAGATTTGATCGTAAGCATATTCTTAACGCCTCTACCTGTGGTGACAACTGTGCCAAGTGGATTCTTGACATGGCGAAAGACCGCAAGCTCGTTGTGAATCTCTATCATGTGATGGACTTTGGTCGCGAGGATTTTAAAATTAAAGTCGTGAATAGCGGCCGAATCGTTCACAACATGGCCGAATTGATTCACGAGTCGATTCCGTATCTGTAGGTACTGCTTATGAACGGTTCGCATCTCGTTAAGATTTCCCGCCGCAGGGGAACTAGGTACACATTTACCATCAAGCGGAACATCACTATTGTGCGTGGCGATAGTGGCACGGGTAAGACGACACTGTTTGACATGGTCGCAGACTACATGCGAACGGGCGAGCAGTCGGGTGTTTCCTTGCAATGCGATTATCCCTGTGTCGCCCTGACCGATTATGATTGGCGAAACCAGCTTTCGTCCGTTCATGACTCGATTGTATTTGTCGATGAGGGCTTAAAAGAGATCCATTCTGCTGAGTTTGCCCATCATGTGCTGTATTCCTCGAATTATTTCGTGCTGATCTCAAGGGCTGATTTCCCCAATCTTCCGTATAGCGTGGATGAGATTTATAAGATTAAGACGAGCGGAAAATACCATTCTTTCGTCCCTGTTTATCAAGATCGCGGGAATCATCGTTATGCTATTTCCCGGTCGTCGCCAAAACAGGACTTTTCTATCCTTCTATGCGAGGACAGTAAGTCTGGTTTCCAGTTCTTTGAACGGCATTTCGCTGACAGTGAGCTTACCTGCGCTTCGGCCATGACGAACAGCGCGATTTTGGGCTGGTTGGATCAGCATTTCGACGATCGCGTGTTTGTTGTCGCGGACGGAGCGGCATTTGGGTGCTATGCGGACCGCGTCCTTAAGCTGCAAGACATTCACCGCGATACTGTTACGGTTTGTCTTCCCGAGTCATTCGAGTGGCTTCTGCTGAGCTCCGGCGTAATTTCAGGGTTAGATGTTAAGGCGGTTTTGGAAACCCCAGAAGCCTTTATAAACAGTGAGAAGTTTAAAAGCTGGGAGGACTTCTTCTATAAGTACTTACGCGATAAAACTGGGAATTCGGTCTTCCGTTACGACAAAGACTGCATTCCGGAGGCGTTTTGTAGGGGAAGTAATTCTGCGAAGGTTATGGCTCTTATCGCATGCCGAAATGTCCGATAGTTTTGTTGAATAGTGTCGCGGCGTCACTTCCTGCGGCATACTAAAGAAGCTGTACATGCTTCAGATTGGATTTTCATGTCTGAGATCTTTGAACCTAAGAACATCATCGTCACGGGCGGCTGCGGCTTCATCGGCAGCAACTTCGTGCACTATGTCGTGAACAACCACCCCGAGGTGCACGTCACCGTCCTGGACAAGCTGACCTACGCCGGCAACCCCGAGAACATCGCCGGGCTGCCGTCCGACCGTGTGGAGCTCGTCGTGGGCGACATCTGCGACGCCGGGCTGCTAGACCGTATCGTCCCGGGCCACGACGCGATCGTGCACTACGCCGCAGAGAGCCACAACGACAACTCCATCGCCGACCCGGAGCCCTTCCTGCGCACCAACGTGGAGGGCACCTTCCGCCTGCTGGAGGCCGTCCGCAAATATGGCGTCCGCTACCACCACGTCTCAACCGACGAGGTCTACGGCGACCTGGCGCTCGACGACCCGGCGAAGTTCACCGAGGAGACGCCCTATAAGCCCTCGAGCCCCTACAGCTCGACCAAGGCGTCCTCCGACATGCTCGTGCGCGCCTGGACCCGCACCTACGGCCTGCGCACCACGATCTCCAACTGCTCCAACAACTACGGCCCCTACCAGCACGTGGAGAAGTTCATCCCCAGGCAGATCACCAACATCATCGACGGCGTGCGCCCCAAGCTCTACGGCCGCGGCGAGAACGTCCGCGACTGGATCCACACCGAGGACCACTCCTCGGCCGTCTGGGACATCCTCACCAAGGGCCGCATGGGGGAGACCTACCTCATCGGCGCCGACGGCGAGAAGAACAACATCACCGTGCTGCGCATGATCCTGGAGGCGATGGGGAAGGACCCCGAGGACTTCGACTGGGTCGCCGACCGCCCCGGCCACGACCGCCGCTACGCCATCGACTCCACGAAGCTCCAGCGCGAGCTGGGCTGGAGGCCGGCCCACACCGACTTCGCCGAGGGGCTCAGGGCCACCATCGACTGGTACGTCGCCAACGAGTCCTGGTGGCGCCCGGCCAAGGAGGCCACCGAGGCGCGCTACCGCGCGCAGGGCCAGTAGGCCGCCCGAGCGCCCTTACGGGGCGCGCCGGGCGGACCGCAGGGCATGGGGATGATCCTGCGGTCCGCCCGGCGCGTCCGCAACCAGAACAGCGTCGATAGGAGCTTTTCCCACATGGCAGACATCGCATTCGAGAAGGACCTCTCCGTCGCCGAGACCGGCATCGAGGGCCTCAAGGTCGTCGACCTCGCCGTCCACGGCGACTCGCGCGGCTGGTTCAAGGAGAACTGGCAGCGCGCCAAGATGACCGCCCTGGGCATCCCGGACCTCCGCGTCGTCCAGAACAACATCTCCTACAACGAGAAGAGGGGCGTCACGCGCGGCATCCACGCGGAGCCCTGGGACAAGTTCATCTCCGTGGCCCGCGGCTCGGTCTTCGGCGCCTGGGTGGACCTTCGCGAGGGCAGCGCCACCTACGGCAGGGTGTTCACCTGCACCCTGGACCCCTCGAAGGCCATCTACGTCCCGCGCGGCGTGGGCAACTCCTTCCAGGCGCTGGAGGACGGCACCGCCTACACCTACCTGGTGGACGCACACTGGTCCCTCGAGCTGAAGAAGACCTACACCTTCGTGAACCTCGCCGACCCCGAGCTCGCCATCGAGTGGCCCATCCCGCTGGGGGAGGCCACGGTCTCCGAGGCCGACCTCAACCACCCGATGCTCGCCGACGTCGTCCCGATGGCGCCCAGGCGCACCCTCGTCACCGGCTGCAACGGCCAGCTGGGGCATGCGGTCCGCAAGCTCGCCGAGGAGTGCGGCGTGGCGAAGGACTTCGACTTCTGCGACATCGACACCTTCGACATGTCCGACCCGGCGGCCTACTCCAGATACGACTGGTCGCTCTACGGCACGGTCATCAACTGCGGCGCCTACACGGCCGTCGACAGGGCGGAGACCCCCGAGGGACGCGTCATCGCCTGGAAGGCCAACGCCACCGGGCCGGCGCTGCTCGCCCGCACCTGCGCCGGGCACGGCATCACGCTCGTCCACGTGTCCTCCGACTACGTCTTCGACGGCACCGCCGAGGTGCACGACGAGGAAGAGCCCCTCAGCCCGCTGTCCGTCTACGGCCAGACCAAGGCCGCCGGCGACATCGCCGTGGCCGGGTGCCCGCGCCACTACATCATGCGCTCCAGCTGGGTCATCGGCGAGGGGCACAACTTCGTCAAGACCATGAAGGGCCTCTCCGACCGCGTCGCCGACCCGGACGACAAGCTGGAGCAGGTCACCGTCGTGGACGACCAGCTGGGCCGCCTGACCTTCACGCGCGACATGGCCGGGGCCATCTTCCACGTGCTTGATGTGAAGGCCCCCTACGGCACCTACGACTGCACCGGCTCCGGCGCCGTGAAGAGCTGGGCGGACATCGCCCGCGCCGTCTTCGAGGCCGCCAACGGCAACGGGGACAGGGTCGTGCCGGTGAGCACCGCCGACTACTACGCCGGCGCCGCCGGCCCCGTCGCCCCGCGCCCGGTCCACTCAGCGCTCGACCTGTCCAGGCTGGAGTCGGTCGGGTTCCACATGCCCGACTGGGAGGAAGAGCTGGGGGAGTACCTCAAGACGCTCTAGCTGCTATCAACTTTTCGAGAGTAAAAGCCGCCGCTTGTTAACGGCGGCTTTTCTTATGCCTGGCGTATAGTCCCGCTGCAACAAGGGCGGCGGTCGCCAGACTCACTACAAGCCCCGCAAGGGCGCCCGGAGTCTTGTAGGTCATCACGATCCTATTCGCGCCTTTCTGCATGTTCAGGGACGACAAGCCCTTATCAGCGGCGGGCGTTAGTTCTGCGGTGGTTCCGTTTACCGTTACGTTCCAGCCCTCATCGTACGGAACGCTCAGCAGCAGGTTGCCGTCATCCTTGGCGGTATACTCGCCTTCGATTCTTCCGTCCTCAAAAACCGTCGGAATAAACTCGCTCGTCTTAAGCTCGTTAATAATCTGTTCGAAAACTTCCAGATTGAGGGCGTAAAAGACCGGCTCATTGTCTTGGGGCATGTCTGTATAGCCCTCTGCGATTCCGATTGACACCGTATGCTGGCTCGGGGCGTCCGATGCATCCGCAATCTGGCGGATATTATTGTCGAATCTCCAGGCCTCGTTTTCGATCGTTCGCTGGCCGATGGTAAGGGCGACGGGCCAATAACTGCCGGCGGTCGCATCTTTGTTGATGTAGAGATACCCGATGGAGCTTGCCGGTACAGTAACGCTCCACTGCTTTAAGCTATCGCTATTCTCCGTGCTCGTGGCCTCGATCTTGGTATAGAGCTCGACCTCGCGGCCTAGGATTTTGCTGTAGAGGTCGTTCTGCCCTTCGAAGGGGTTCTCGCTCTTCAGCGTGCTGTTTTGGATATCGCTTGAGGCTGCGACGCCAATGCTGAGCGCATAGGGGTTCTCGTACACTGCGCTTGTGGAGTCGGCCTGATTCGTCTTGGCTAAAACGTATCCCGCAGGCGCGTTTTCAGGAATGGCATACTTGACTCCCAGTAGGGCATCGATGGCGAGAATGGGCTCGGCATAACGGGTCGAGAATTCGCCGACGCTGCTGTATCCAAGGGAGTTGAGCAGTGCGATGGCCTGCGGGTTGTTTGCCGACGAATACGAAGACAGCTGGTTGTACCCAAGCGCCAGGCCTTCGTTGAGGGCGGCGCTGTCAACGCGTGTGGTCGTGCGGTCAATGCGATAGAACGACGCCGAAGTCTGGTCTTGAATGGCCGTGATCGTGTCAGTTGCGGTGGCGACATAGGTGCTGTTGGCTTCTTCGGAATAGCCTGTGTACAGCTGGTTCCATATAACATGGGCGTTGGCAAAGAGTTCAATTGCCGTGAGTGCCAGGAGCGGCATGATGATGGCCGGACGATGGACTCGACGTAATGCTGGCCGCTCTTTGAGTTTCTGCAGCGCGTATCCTGCGGCCCAAAGCGCAAAGAAGCTAAGCAAAAAAGCCGTGCGCGAGTAGAAGCCGTTGGGAACGCGCATGCCGCACCAGATGTACTCGAGCGGGCTCAAAACAGAGCTTGCGACCAGGATTATCGTGACGACGAGTGCTGCGATGCGCGTCTTGGTTGAAACAGTGCGGTTAACCAGCAGGCTCACTGCGAGCAGCATCATGATGATGCCGCAATAGAACTGCGGCGTGCTTTCGTTGTTTACCCACATGCAGGGAAGAAAGCCCCTGATGAGCGACTTGGGGCTGGTTTTAAGTAGGGGGCCGAGTGCCAGAACGGGACCGCCCTTGGACATGGCAAGGATAGTCGGCAAAAAGCTCCAGGCGGACAGAAGCAGTCCAAGCGCGATAGTCCCGGCGAATCGCAGGGCCCGATCGAGCATGAGCTTCCAGCTAAATCCTTCTTCTGTAACATAATCGACAAATTCGACCAATACGAAGATGCAGAGGAACAGGATGCTGATGTAGGCCGTATACCA
This sequence comes from uncultured Collinsella sp., assembly GCA_902470835.1. GTDB lineage: Bacteria > Actinomycetota > Coriobacteriia > Coriobacteriales > Coriobacteriaceae > Collinsella. Next base: position 5,619 of record CABRHR010000061.1, on the reverse strand, counting down.
GCAGAACATGACATTGAGCGCCGTTGCGATGACGAGGCGGATCATACGCTGCTTGCGGATGAGCTCGTGGCATCCGTAGGCGCAGATGGGCAGCAGGATCAGGCAATCGATCCAGAGCGGGTTGCGCAGGTTGCTGACGGTCCAGCTGCAAAACGTGAACGATAGGGAAAGCAGGAATGTGGCGGGCTTTGACAGGTCAAAGCGCTTTTGCATATACCAAGCGCTGCTGATTTGGATGCAGCCCAGTTTGAGCGCGGTTATGACAAATACGAAGAGCGTCAGCATGTCTGCGGGAAACAGCACGCAGAGCAGGTTGAAGGGGCTGGCGAGGTAGTAGCTATAGAGCCCCCATGTGTTCATGCCGAGTCCCTGTGAGAAAGAATAGCGAAGGTTTGCCTCGCCTAAAAGGACGCGGCGAAACCACGCGAAGAAGTCGATGTATTGGTATTTGAGATCGTTGGTGAGAAACGAGTTGTCGCCAAAGGGGTAGACATGCCCCGCCGCTGCAAGTGCGACAAAGAGTGCGACGGAAAACGCGAAGCAGACGGCGTAGAACGCCACATTCTTGAGCGTGCTGTTATTGGGCCGTGTCATCAGATTCCTCGTTGGATTCTCGAATGATATAGATGGGGCGGCGCTTGGCCTCCAAGTAGGCTTTTGCTAGGTACTCGCCAATGATTCCCAGACACAGGAGCTGCATGCCGCCAAACAGCGTAATGAGGCAGGCAAGGGAGGGCCATCCGCCTACTGGATCGCCCCAAACAAGCGTTTTGACCAAGATGACGATAAATCCCAGGATGGCGATGAGGCAGAAGACGATACCCGTGAGGGCGGCGAGGGAGAGCGGCGCCGTGGAAAACGCGACGATGCCGTCGATGGAATAGAGGAGCAGCGACCAAAAGCTCCATTTGGTCTCGCCGGCCACGCGGTTGACGTTTACGTAGGGGAGCCATTTGGTCTTGAAGCCGACCCAGCCGTAAATGCCCTTGGAGAATCGATTGTATTCGCCCATGGAGATGATGGCGTTGACCATAGGTCGCTTCATGAGCCTAAAATCGCGTGCTCCGTCGACGATGTCGGCCTTTGAAATGCGGTTGATGATCTTGTAGAACATACGGGCACAGAACGACCTGATGGGAGGCTCGCCTTCGCGAGTGGTCCTGCGTGTGGCGACGTTGTCGTAGTCTTCGGTCTGCAAGATCTCGTACATCTGCGGCAGGAGCGAGGGCGGGTCCTGCATGTCGGCATCCATGGTGGCGACATAGTCGCCCTTTGCGTGCTGGAGTCCGGCGAGTAGCGCCGCCTCCTTGCCAAAGTTGCGCGAGAAAGAGTGCCAGCGGATGGCGTATGGATGCGCCGCCGCGGCTTCTGCTTTCATGACGGCGAGTGTTTTGTCTGCCGAGCCATCGTCGATGAGGACGGCTTCAAAGGAGATGCCGGGGTCTTGCTGGGTCATAATGCGAACGACGCCATCGAGCTCTTTTAGAAAGATCGGAAGTGATTCCTGCTCGTTGTAGCACGGCACGACGATGGAGATGAGCGGCATGGTGGTTTACCTCTCGCTTGGCTTGGAAGTAGGGTGGCCGGGCTGGTCATCGTAGGCGTATTTGCTGTACACGTTGACCTCCCACTGCTTTTTCTCAACCTTTGCTACAGAATCCAGGATGAATCCGGTCGCAAGGCTCAGTCCGCACAGGAACATAAACGAGGCGGCGAGCATGGCGGTGGGGAAGCGCGGGACCAGGCCGGTCTGAAAGTACTCAACAAAGATAGGAATGCCCAAAGCCAGGCCGATAATCGCGAATAAAAGCGCAACCAGACTGAAGAACTTCAGCGGGCGGTAGTCCTTGAACAGCGTGCCGATCATCGCAACGACTTTAATGCCGTCGCTCACGGTATTGAGCTTGGACTCGGAGCCTTCCGGACGGTCGCGGTACTCGATGGGCACATCTTTGATGCGCCAGCGGTGGTCGACGGCGTGGATCGAGAGCTCGGTTTCGATCTGGAAGCCCTCGGAAAGCACAGGGAAGGTTTTAACGAACGGGCGGCTCATGGCACGGTAGCCGGTCATGACATCATCGAAGCTGTAGCCATAGATCCACTTGATCATGGCACGGACCAGATTGTTGCCAAAGCCGTGGAAGGCACGCTTGTTCTCCTCGGCATAGGTGCCGTTGGAAAGGCGATCGCCTACGGTCATGTCGGCCGTGCCGCTGAGGATAGGCTCGCAGAGGGCTTTGGCTGCCTCGGCGGGGTAGGTGTCGTCGCCGTCGACCATCAGGTAGCAATCGGCGTCGATGTCGCGAAACATCTGGCGGCACACGTTGCCCTTTCCCTGACGGGGCTCAAAGCGGACCGTGGCGCCGTGCTCGGTGGCGATGCGTGAGGTATCGTCCGACGAGTTGTTGTCATAGACATAGACCGTCGCTTGCGGAAGCTCGCGGTGAAAGTCGTCGATGACCTTACCGATCGTGAGCGCTTCGTTGTAGCAGGGGATGATGACGGCGATGGATTCAGAATTCACTCAATGCTCCTTATACATTCAATCCTTGAAAGTATAGCCGTTTGGTCACGGCATCCTAAGATGTGGGTTAGTTCTCCAGTTTTGTTGCGTGAATCGTTTGCATGGTCGTCGGGTCTATACTGTTCGTTTGTCAACGATTACGAGTAAAGGAGTTGCATCCGTGTCGGATCAGACAAAGCAACAAGAAACTCGCAGTCTGCCTGCGACGTTTGCTAAGAACGAATTTGAGAAGGACGCGTTTATCCTTCGTCAGCTGGTTACCAAGGATTTTAAGATCAAGTATCGCCGTAGCGTTCTGGGCGTCGCATGGTCGGTGCTCAACCCGCTGCTGATGATGATCGTCATGGCCATCGTGTTCTCGACGATTTTCGCCCAGGGCCGCAATGGCTCGATTACGCCCGAGATGTACCCGCTGTACTTGATCGTAGGTAACGTTACCTTTGCCGTCATGTCCGAGTCTACGAACCAGGCGCTGACGTCGATTGTGGGCGCGGCTCCGCTGCTCAAGAAGGTTAAGGTACACCGCTGGGTCTTCCCGGTGCAGAAGGTGCTCTTCTCGTTGGTCAACTTTGCCTTCTCGCTGGTCGCCGTCGCCATCGTTATGCTGTGGTTCCGCGTTGCGCCTTCTTGGCACCTGATTCTGCTGCCGGTCTGCCTGCTGCTGCTTATGTGCTTCTGCATGGGCCTGGGCATGATGCTCTCTGCCCTTACGGTCTTCTTCCGCGACGTTATGCATCTGTGGAGCGTCGTCATTACGGCGTGGACTTACATCACGCCCATCTTTTGGACGACTGACTTTATTGCGCAAATGCCGCATCTCGTGCGTATCTTGATGTATGCGAACCCCATGTACAACTACCTGCAGTTTATGCGTGATATCTTCCTGTTCCAGACTACGCCCTCGCTTATGACGTTTGGTATGTGCGTCGCTTGGGCGGTTCTTGCGCTTGTTATTGGCTACACCGTGTTCCATAAGTCCGAGCGCAAGTTCATCCTCTACATCTAAGGAGTGCTGTGATGACTGAATCTGTTGTTGATTACAGCGAGCAGCCTCTGGCTGTCGAGGTCGACGACGTCACCATGATCTTTAACATGGCGTCCGAGTCGCTGACCAACCTCAAGGAGTACTTCATCAAGCTTGCCAAGCATGAGTTGTTCTTTGAGGAGTTTAGGGCGCTTAAGCATATCTCGTTTGATATTCATCGTGGCGAGGTCGTGGGTCTGGTCGGCACCAATGGCTCCGGCAAGTCTACGATGCTCAAGATTATCGCTGGCGTGCTTGAGCCAAGCGAGGGCAGCGTTAAGGTGCACGGTAACATCGCGCCGCTGATTGAGCTTGGTGCCGGCTTTGACCCCGAGCTAACAGCCCGCGAGAACATCTATTTGAACGGCGCCCTGCTCGGCTATACCAAGGAGTTCATCGACGCCAACTTTGACGGCATTATCGAGTTCGCTGAGCTGCAGAACTTTGTCGATATGCCGCTTAAGAATTTCTCATCGGGCATGGTGGCGCGTATCGCCTTTGCAATCGCGACGATTACTGAGCCCGATATTCTGATCGTTGATGAGACGCTGTCCGTCGGTGATGTGTTCTTCCAGCAGAAGTGCGAGGACCGCATCCAGCACTTTATCCAGAGCGGTGACGTGACGGTTCTGTTCGTTTCGCACTCCATGGAGCAGGTTGAGCGCATCTGCCAGCGTGCGGTTTGGATTGAGAAGGGTGACCTTCGCATGGACGGCCCGGTCGATGAGGTCTGCAAGGCGTATCGCGAGCAGTTCAACTAGGTTATAATTACAGCCGCTTGGCTGATTAATTTGGTCGAGCGTGCGGTTATTTGCTCCATTAGCTCAGTTGGATAGAGCAGGGGACTTCTAATCCCAAGGTCGACGGTTCGAATCCGCCATGGAGCACCATCGTTTATTAAGCCCGGACCGCTTGGTGGTCTGGGCTTTTTTCGTCTTGCTGATGTGGATTGGCCTTTCAGCGACTCCAACGCATGGGCGTAGCCTTGGTTTTAAACGTTTTGCGTGGCTTACTGCTCTGCCCTCGAACACTCCGATAAGTCTTTCGCAACCGCATTCCGCGATTACGGCAATAGAACTTAGTGCGGCATTCTAGTCGCATCTTCAACATCCAGAAAATCATTCGTGGCGCCAACAAACTCCTGCATGTTCCTGACGATGCGGCCATCGTTATCGATGCGAATCTCAAAACGCTTCCAGGGGAACTTCATGATGTGGTAAAGGGTTACCAGCACATCCTGTTCTTTGCCAATTTTGAGCAGCCAACGGGCGCAGTTATCGCCGCAGGTGGAAGCATTAAAGACCATGTTGGGGAGATTGCGGACAAGCAGGAGCGTCTTTACTCCGCCGGATAACTCGAGCGGGCTGATCGAGCCCAGCTGCTTGCTTATGATGTTGTGAGAGCCGATGAGCTCCGATCCGTCAACGCCTTTAATAATTTGCGCAACCATGGGGTCTTCGAACCATGAATCCAAGTACGAGTTCTTAAAGTAGGTCTTGGTATCGTAGATGGAGCCGGGGTAATCTCCCAGATGAATGCTCAGCATGCGGGTCTCCAGACATTGTGTGACTGCAACGATTATATGCCAGTAATAAAATGCCGGCAGCAGCGAGATTGCTGCTGCCGGCACTGGCGTTGTAGTCACGCGAATCAGCGTTCGTGAATTGTCACCGTTTGCTTACTTTTCGAGACGCTCCCTCAGCAGCTCCAGGGCATGGGCGTAGCCTTGGAGGCCTTCGCCGGTGATGGTAGCGAAGCAGGCCAAGCGTGCATAGCTTACCTGGCGGAAGTCCTCGCGCGTCTCTACGGCGCTGATGTGGACCTCGACGGCAGGGATGGCGACGGCCTTGAGTGCGTCGAGGATCGCGACGCTCGTGTGCGTGTAGGCCGCCGGGTTGATGACGATGCCGTCGACCTTGCCGTAGGCCTCCTGGATCTTGTCGACGATGCTGCCCTCGTGGTTGGACTGGAAGACCTCGACCTCGTCGAAGCCCTGCGCGGCACCTGCCTCCTGGCAGATCTGGACCTGTCTCTTATACACATCTCCGAGCCCACGAGACGCTACGCTATC
>CABRHR010000060.1 GCA_902470835.1 uncultured Collinsella sp. | reverse complement strand
AGATAGCGTAGCGTCTCGTGGGCTCGGAGATGTGTATAAGAGACAGGTTCAAATCGCTCGGGGTGAAGGGCTGTTCGAAGTTTCCGGCCTTCTGATAGGCGCGCATCTCCTGGAGCAGCGCCTTGCACTTCTTGTAGGTGTTCTCGGTGGCAGCCTTGCCTGCCTTGTTGGCCAGGGCAGTGCGGCCCTCGGTGGTCGTCTCGGCCAGCATGGCGGCGTCAACTTCCTTGTTCTGCTCAATGAGCTCATTCTGGAGCGCGTCGAGGTAGGCGCGGACACCGATGCCAAGGGTGTCAGGGTTCTCAAAGCAGAGCGAGCTGATGTCCATGAGGACGTAGTTGATGGAGTTCTCGGGCTCCTCGTTGTACACGACGTCTTTCGCGTAGCAGTGATCGTAGGAGACGGTCTGGTCGCTGAAGTACGGGCTAACCTCAGTTATCAGAGCGGAGTACAGCGGGATGGCGACAGAGTACGCGGCACGGGAGAGCATCTCCCACTGGATGGTAGCGACTTCGGGATCATACCCGCGACGAATCTGGAAAAGGTTGATTTCGGTGTTGCGCTCGCTGCCGATGGCGTAGACGCCGTCAATGTTGGCGTTAAGGCCGGGGACGTTTTCGCCGCGGTTGCCGAAGGCGCGAATCAGTTCAAAGGTGCTCCAACCAGACTTGCCAGGCTTGAAGAACAGGGGCTGAATTTCGCTGACCATAGCTCCCTTTTGGACGGGTTTTCCAGCCTTATCGGTGATGGTTTTAATTTCGTAATCCGTGCCTTCGGTCAGCGGACTAGCAAAATATTCGCGGCCTTGCACATAGCGGGACCACTGGTTAACGCCAGAATCGGCGAGGCTTTCGCCATACGTTTGGGCGACATCAAATTTACCGTCAGCGGAGTATTTGGCGAAACCCTTTTCTTCGGGCATGGATTGAATCTTCTCAGAGTGGAGGCAATTCTCGGTGTCATTGAGGTCGACATCGTAGTTGAGGCTACCGATATTGGGGTTGAGCGATGCGACGTCGTCAGCGAGCTTCATGGCGAGCCACTGATGGGCGGAAAGCGTGGCGAACAGCCAGGTCTCGTTGTTGTCGGCGATGATGATCTGGTCGTTGGTGCAGACGCCCTTTTCGTCGACCAGGCTGCCGATGAGTTCGACGCCCTCGCGAGCATTTGCACTCTCGCCCAAGATAATGCTGGCGTAGCTATATTCGCCCAGACCCACTCCCTCATCGATGAGGTCTGCTGCTTCGGCATCCTCGTTATAGGAGGTGCTCAGCGTGGCAGAGCATGACACGCCCTTCTCGTTGATTCCGGCCTCGGAGTAGGCGTCGGTACGACCATACCAGTTGGAGGGGTGGTCGCGTACATAGCTGTAGCGATAGGTAGGCTTATTCGAAGTGTATTCAAAAGCAGATTCAATCGAGCTGTACTTAAAGCCAGCTTCGTGGGCAGGTTCGATACCATAGTGCTTGAGGTAACGCGCTCCAAAGTCCTCGGCGCGGCCGTAGTACGTATTGCCGTCGGCCGTAAGATTTTTACCCATGTAGATCTGCGTGCAGGCGAGCGCAGAGGTCGGCATGGACATGATGGTTGCAGCTCCAAAGGCGAGGCCTATGCCAAGCTTTTTGAGCGCGTTGACGGGGTGAGTTTTCCTCATATTCCCTCCCAGCGTGCGAAAGCCCTCCGCAGCCAGAGGGCTTCAGCCAATAAAGACACCCCATTAGCGTAACGAACTGGAAACAATATTCATCTATGAAAGAAACTTACTCGATAAGCGTGATGAAATATGCGATGAGCGGTTAAATATACTCAGTTTGTAGCTTTCTTTAATAAAGACTCCCTGCAATTACTACATCTGAATAAAGCGTCTGAAAATACCGAAATGAAAAATCCCCCGCTGTTTGGCAAATGCATAAACAGCGGGGGAGACGATAATTGAATGAATATCATACCAATGTGGAATTACTTCTTCCGACGGTGGATCACGTTGATCGCATAGCCTACGAGCATAGCCAGAACAATGACGATAAAGCCGAGCAGGGGATTGTCGTTCATGGGGTCCTCCTATTTACCAAGCGGTGAAAATTCGTCGACGATGAGGTCGAGACATTGCGGAAGCGCGCGGGCGCCAAAGACACCGGAGTTGCTGGAGATAATCTCGCCATCGAACTGCATGCCCAGCGACGGCGTACAGGTAATTTTGGCTTCCTTGGTCTGGATGATCTTAAACTGCGGACGGCCGAGCACCTTGCCGGCGGGGTCGAGCGCGGCGGTGATCACGGTAGGCAGCAGCTGCACGGTGCGCACGGGCTCGATGACCGCGATGTCGACCATGCCGTCGTTCATGCGGCAATCGGGGAACAGGTTGATGTCGTTTTGGATGACCGAGGTGTTGCCAGCCATGCAGCAGATGCCGTCGAGCTCCTCGACAATGCCGTCATGCTCAATTGTAAAGTGCGCCACCGTGGGATTGGGCGTGGCGAGCGCGGACAGGAAGTAGGCGATCTCACCGATGTCGTTTTTGGTGGGGGCGGCCTTCATCATGATCTCGGCGTCGTAGCCCGATCCGGCGATGATGATAAAGCCGTGGCGCTTCTCGTTGCCGTTCTCGTCGAGCCAAAAGAGCTCGCCCATGTCTGCCTTGACGGTGCGGCCGGCGCGGCAGGCCTTGGCGAGTGCCGCCGCCTCGGGGGCATTGCCGATGTTGTTGAAGAACAGGCAGGCCGTGCCAGAGGGGAAGACGAGTGTGGGGACGCCGCATCCGCGCATCTGGTCGAGCACGTTGGAGACGGTGCCGTCGCCGCCCGAGACCACCACGCGATCGAACTCGCGCACGTCCGCCACGGCGTCTTCGGGCTCCATGCCATCGCCGATAAAGCGCATCACGACCTCGTCGCCGCCCTGTGCGAGGGCGTGCGTGAATGCGTAGATTTCATCTGAGCTGGGGCCCGATGCCGGGTTGTGGATGATAAGGCAGCGCATACTTACGTTCCCGTTCTGTGACTAACCGAGTATAGTTGTAAGGCAATGCCGATATCCTACCCGTGTTTTTCGGGCCTAACCTTATTCGATGGGTTGATATGTACATTTCCACACATCAGGCTCTACTCGACTTTTGCCAGCGCGCCCGCGAGTTCGACGCGATTGCCGTCGATACCGAGTTTTTGCGCGAGCGCACGTTCCATCCGCGTCTGTGCCTGGTCCAGATTGCCACCCCCGCCGAGAGCGTCGCGGTCGACCCCCTGGTGATTGGCGACCTGTCACCGCTCGCCGAGCTTATGGCCGACGAGAGCGTGACCAAGGTGTTCCACGCTTGCTCGCAGGATATGGAGGTCATGCTCCATACCGTGGGCGTGCTGCCGCGTCCTATTTTTGACACGCAGGTGGCTGCCGCCTTTTTGGGCGAACGCCAGCAGATTTCGTACGGCGCGCTCGTGCAGACGTTTTGTGGCGTCTCTCTGCCCAAGACCGAGTCACTGACCGACTGGTCGCGCCGTCCGCTGACCGATAAACAGATTGAGTATGCGATCGATGACGTCAAGTACCTGATCGTCGCCTATACCGAGATGATGAGCCGCCTGCGCGAACTGGGCCGTGTGGACTGGGTGCTCGACGAGCTGCGCCCGCTGGCCGACGAGTCGCACTATCGCGCCGACCGTCACGAGGCGTTCCGTAAGGTCAAGCGCATCAACTCGTGCAGCCGCCATCAGCTGGGTATCGCGCGCGAGCTTGCCGCTTGGCGCGAGGACCGCGCCGAGCGCCGCAACATCCCGCGCAAGTGGGTCATGTCCGACGATACGCTGCTGGCGCTCGTCAAGCGCAATCCCGTGCGCGTCGAGGAGTTCCGCAGTATCCGCGGTACCGACCAGCTGGGGGAGCGCGATGTGGACGGCGCACTCATGGCCATCAAGCGCGGCGCGAGTTGCCCGCACGATCGCCTGCCGCTCATGGTGCGCGGACACCGCCAGATCTCGCCGGAGCTGGAGAGCGTGACGGATCTGATGTATGCGCTTATTCGACTGGTTGCCGAGCGCTCGGGCGTGGCGACCTCGGTCATTGCCTCGCGCGACGACCTGGCCGACTACATTGAGCATCCCGAGCAGAGCCCCCTGCGCGAAGGCTGGCGCTTTGAGCTTGTGGGCTCACGCCTGGACGATCTGCTTTCGGGCAACATGGGGCTCACCGTGAAAGATGGAAAGATCGAGCTGCTGTAGGGAAGCCTAGCTGTCTGAGTGGGTAGAATGCCTCCGACGTGTAACTCGATTCGGAGGAATTCGCATGCCTTATTACTATGGATACGGCTTTGGTATCGATCCGCTGTACCTGTTGGTTGTTCTTATTTGCACGGTACTTGGTCTTGCCGCGCAGAGTTATATCAACTCGACGTACAAGACGTGGTCCAAGGTGCGCTCGGACGGCGATACGGGCGCTGCTGTCGCTCGCCGCATGCTCGACGCCAACGGCTGCAACGCCGTGGGTATCAAGGGCGTTGCCGGCGAGCTCACCGACCATTACAACCCGCAGGACAATAACCTGTATCTGTCGGACGCCAACCGTTCGGGCGGGTCGGTCGCAAGCGTTGCCGTCGCCTGCCACGAGGCGGGTCATGCCGCCCAGCGTCAAAGCGGCTACGCCATGATGAAGGTTCGCAGCGCCCTCGTGCCGGTCGTCAACTTTACTCAGAACACCTGGACCATCGTGCTACTTATGGGCCTGTTCATGAACATCGCGGGGCTCACGACTCTCGCGCTGATCTTCTTTTCGTTTAGCGTGCTGTTCCAGCTGGTTACGCTGCCGGTCGAGATCGATGCCAGCCGCCGCGCTGTGGCATACATTGAGCAGTCGGGCATGAGCTCCAAGCAGGTCAACGGTGCCAAGAAAGTACTGACGGCAGCTGCGCTTACCTATGTGGCAGCGGCCCTCACTTCGATTATTCAGCTGCTTTACCTTATGGCTCGCTACAACAGAAGCTCCAACCGATAACAAATGAGACTGACAGGCGCCGCGAGGATTTGTGTCCCCGCGGCGCTGTACTATGTGTGGGACTTGAATTTGCGCAGGGCCGGAGCCCATGTGCACGATGACGAAAGGAGGCTGCGTGGCAGGCTGGAATCTAACCGGCAACAGCGTTTCCGCTGAGTTCGACGGGTCGGATGAGCAGGAGCGCAAAGAGCTCACCGTGAGCCAGGCGGTCGAGATCGCCGCTGGTGCGCTCGATGCGATTCCGCAGCTGAGCGTTCTGGGCGAGGTCACCGGCTTTCGTGGCCCCAATGCCCGAAGCGGCCACTGCTACTTCCAGATCAAGGACGATTCGGCCGCCGTCGACTGCATCATCTGGAAGGGCGCCTATCTCAAGCGCACCTTCGACTTGCGCGACGGTATGCAGGTGAGCTTTAAGGGCAGCTTTAACCTCTACAAGCCCACAGGCCGTATGAGCTTTGTCGCTCGCTCGTTCTCTCTGGCGGGGGAGGGCCTGCTGCGTCAACAGGTGGCACAGTTGGCCGAAAAGCTTCGCCGCGAGGGCTTGATGGACGAGTCTCGCAAACGTCGCATTCCGGTGTTTTGCTCTCGCGTGGCGGTCGTCACCTCGCTTTCCGGCGCCGTGATCGACGACGTTAAGCGCACGCTGCGCCGTCGCAACCCACTTGTCGAGCTCGTTTGCGTGGGTGCCAAGGTGCAGGGCGAGGGTGCGCCGGCCGAGCTTGTCGAGGGCTTACATCGTGCTGCCTCCATTGCGCCCACGCCCGATTGTATTTTGCTCGTGCGAGGCGGCGGTTCTTTCGAGGACCTCATGACCTTCAACGACGAGGAACTCGCCCGTGCAGTGGCGGCCTGTCCTGTGCCCGTGGTGACAGGTATTGGCCATGAGCCCGATACCTCAATCTGCGATATGGTGAGCGACCGTCGCGCCTCTACGCCAACGGCGGCGGCAGAATCCGTGGCACCGGCTATGACAGAGCTGGCGGATGTACTCGAGACGCGTCATCAGCGTCTAGGTGCTGCGATGGCTTCGATGATCGGGTCGGATCAGGTCGATCTGGAGATGCTCGACCAGCGTGGTCGGCGTGCCTGGGATACCTATACGGCACGCTTGGGCGATGCGCTCGATGCGGCCGCGTGTCGCCCGTGCCTCAAAGATCCAACGTTTATGGTCGAGCGTCGCGAGTCGGAGCTCGCCTTGACGGCCGATCGCCTGTCGGGCGCCATTGCGCGTTCGGTCGGGGCATTCCGTTCGGGCTTCGAACGTCTGCCCGAGCGCTTGGTCGCAAGCACCTCGGGGCTCGACGACAAGCGCCATGCACTCACGCTCGCGAGCTCCCGTCTGGAGCATCAGGGGCGCACGATGTTGAGCGAGCCAGCGTCCGATTTGAGCCGTGCTGCCGCCTCGCTCGACGCCCTGTCGCCGCTCAAGGTGCTTGCCCGCGGCTATTCCATCGCGTATAGCGATGACGGCGTGGCTACAAGCGCCCAGACCTTTAAGCCCGGCGATGCCATCCGCGTGCGCATGGCGGACGGCAACGTGTCGGCAACCGTCAATACGGTCGAATAGACCGCGTTTCACAGTGATAGACCTTTAGGAAAGGAAACAGATATGGCAGAGAAGACCCCGGTCGAGCAGCTTACGTACAAGCAGGCCTCGCAGGAGCTGGAGCTCATTATCCGCAGCCTGGAGTCGGGCGACATGGAGCTCGAGGAGTCGCTCGAGAGCTACACCCGCGGCGTTGAGCTTCTCAAGAGTCTGCGCACCCGCCTGTCCGATGCTGAGCAGAAAGTCTCGGTGCTCCTTAAGGACGTCGACGGCAACGACGTGCTCGCCGACGGCGAAGCCGCCAACACCGACGACAACCTCTCGTTCTAACCATTCCGACCAAATATAATTACTCTGGTCTGTTAGAAAGGAACCAGCTATGTGTGATTGCATCTTCTGCAAAATCGCCAACCACGAGATCCCCTCGACCGTTGTCTATGAGGACGACCAGGTCATTGCGTTCGACGACCTTAATCCCCAGGCGCCGGTCCACACGCTCGTGATTCCCAAGAAGCACTACAGCGACATCGCCGACAACGTGCCTGCCGAGACCATGGGCGCCATGGCTCACGCCGTCCAGGAGGTCGCCAAGGCCAAGGGCCTGGAGGACGGTTTCCGCGTCATCTCCAACAAGGGCGTCAACGCCGGCCAGACCGTCATGCACTTCCACATGCACGTCCTCGGCGGCAAGAACCTGGGCGAGAACCTCATCTGAGGGCGCGCAGTCCGTCGCCTTGGCTGCCTTTGGAGTAATCTATGCAGCTTTCTCAACTCGAATACCTTCAAGCAGTAGCGAGCTATGGCGGCGTGCGCAAGGCTGCTCGCGCCGTCCATGTGAGTCCACAGGCCGTTTCGTCGGCAATTAAGAAGTTGGAATCTGAGTATCAGATTGCTTTGCTCGATCGATCGACGGGGGAGGCTGCTTTGTCTCCTGCGGGCCGGGAGTTTGCGCGTCGTGCACGCATGGTCTTGGCACAAGTCGATGATCTCAAAAAGTACGCTCAATCGATGGGCGACGGCGTTTCGCCCGACGGCCATTTTCGTCTTTACGCCCCCTGCCTTCACGGACGGGGGCTCCTTTTTTCTGAAAACTGGTACGACTCGTTTGAAAGCTTGCATCCTCAGATTCACCTCGATGTGTGGCATCAGCCAACGGCTACATGCTTCGAGTCGCTCATGCTTGGGATTTCGGATGCAGCCATCTCATTTGAGGAACCACGGGGCAGCGCCCTTTCTTCGAAGTACTTGGGCGAAAAGGAGCTCAAGGTTCTTTCGTGCCCGGCGGGTCATCAATCTGTGGAAGCTATGACTATTCGTGAGCTACTGGGCGGCAGGCTCGCTGTTCCAATTAATTTGTCACCCTGTCTCAATGCAATTAACCAATGTCCCGAAGCCCAGCTCGTTAATTTCCGTTTCCGTGATGTCGAATACGGAAGCAGGGCTCAGATTGAGTTTCTTCAAGCTGGGGGATTGATATTGAGTTTATCTGGCTCTTCTCTCGCATCGGATGGATCAGAAGTGAGCGAGTGCTCCATTGAAGGATCGCGTGACGTAACCTTGCCTATCTACTTTTGCTATCGGCAAAATGCGTGGACTGATCGACACCAGACGGTTTTCCTTCATCTATTGCGCCATCTCGCTTCGTGAGACTATTTGACATCGCGTCGTCAAGTGAATATTGACGCTTCGTAACGCATGGTTGACGGCTTTGCTCTCATACTTTTTCAAGATTTCGGTTTGGATTATCGACTCTTGGAGGGCGAAGCATGAAAAAACGTATTGTTTTGCTTTATATGACGTTCGTTTTCCTGTCGAACTTCAGCACCATCTTGTATTTTCTGACGGTTTACCTTGAGTTTGTTGGTTTCTCGATGCTGGCGATTTCCAGCATGATGATTACATACCAAGTGAGCAAGTTCATTCTTGAGGTTCCTACTGGTTATATTGCTGACAGGTTTGGACGAAAGGCAAGCGGCCTTGTTGGCGTCGCGGGGATGCTCGGATACTATGTCGCTCTGCTCCTTGTCCGATCTCCTTTGCTTTTATTGGGTGCGTTTGCTCTTAAAGGCTTTGCCGTTGCATGCGTGAGCGGGTCCATCGAAGCGATTTTTATTGACAGCGTCTCTCGGGACCATCTCGTGAGGCTAAATGTAGTTGAACGTTTTGTCTTCTATGCGTCATACGCCCTTTCCGCTTGTGTGGGCGGTTTCATCTCGTCTGCCGGTGCGTATCTCATCGGTCTTTCGATCGATATCGCTGCAATGCTTTTGACGTTGGTTGTCGTTGCCTGTATTCCTGATGGACGAAGAGGGGACACCACCGTGACGCCCGAGCGTGGAATTAGCCCGAAGATGATTAGGACTACAATTGCGGGTAACGGCATTCTTTGCTCAGCGTTCATCATGGACTGTTCTCAGGCATTTGCTTTCGTTGCTCTGGAAGATTTTTTCTCGCTGTTGCTTGCGGGTCGCGGAATGAATGCCGTCGCTTCTGGCGTGACCATTGCGGCCCAGCTCCTTGTCTCCGCCTCCATAGGGTTTATTGTGCCCAGTGTGATTGCTCATGTCGACAAGGGCCGTTTTGCGCGCATTTGCGGCATAGTTCGCTTGGTATTAACTGCTTTGTTTTTGATTCCCTTTACTCCGACTTTTTTGCTGCCCGTGTTTTATGTGCTGCAGACGGTCGCTTACTCGTTATTTGCTCCGATCAAATACTCGGTTTTCCAAAATAATGCCGATTCTTCGATGCGGTGCTCACTCATTTCGGTTCAAAGCCAAATGGTGGCGGTGGGCGCTGTTCTTTTCTATCTGTTCAACGCCGTGTTGAGTAGCATTACGGGTATTCGAGTTGTATTGCTTGTTGCACTCGGGATTTCTTCTCTGGCGTATATTCCCGCGCTATTTCGTCTTACAAGTCAAAGACCATGAGCACTCATGCATCGATAACTTATATATCAACGCAATAAACCCGAGCGCGAGGGCGTTTGGGTTTATTATTGAAGCGTATGTAACCTGGCGGCGCCACACCGCCTGTTAGTAGGGAGACACATGAACGTTCTGGTCGTCAACGCAGGATCTTCGACCCTTAAGTATCAGGTCATCGATACCAAGTCCCACAAGGTGTCCGCGAAGGGCTCCTGCGAGCGCGTCTGCTTTACCGGCGGTACCTTCACGCATGCTGCCAACGGCTCCAAGAAGGTGACCGAGAACATCGAGTTCCCCGACCACAAGGTCGCCATCGAGGCTGTCCTGAAGGACCTCGAGGCCAACGGCGTCAAGATCGAGGGTATCGGCCACCGCATCGTTCAGGGCGGTTGGTACTTTGGCGATTCCTCCCTCGTCGACGAGGACGTTCTTGCCAAGATCCGCGAGGTCGCCCCGCTCGCTCCGCTGCACAACAACCCCGAGGCCAACGTTATCGAGTACTGCCTGGAGCAGTATCCCGACCTGCCTAACGTCACGGTCTACGACACCGCTTTCCACTTCAACATGCCCGAGGTCGCCAAGACTTACGCCCTGCCCAAGGACGTCTGCGACAAGCTGCACATCCGCAAGTACGGCGCCCACGGCACCAGCTATCGCTACATCTCCAAGAAGGTTGCCGAGATGACCAACGGCGAGGCCCGCAAGGTCGTCGTGTGCCACATCGGCTCCGGCGCTTCCTTGTGCGCTATCGAGGACGGCAAGTGCATGGACACCACCATGGGCCTCACCCCGCTCGACGGCGTCATGATGGGCACCCGCTGCGGTTCCATCGACCCGGCTACCGTGTGCTATCTGCAGCGCGAGGGTGGCTACACCTTCGACGAGGTCGACGAGATGATGAACAAGAAGTCCGGCCTCATGGCCGTGACCGGCGGCAAGACCAACGACTGCCGTAACGTCGAGGAGCTCGCCGCCGCCGGCGACCCCGAGGCTCAGCTCGCCTTCGATATGTTCGTCTACAAGATTGCCGCCAAGGCAGCCGAGATGGCAACCTCCATGTGCGGCATGGACACGCTCGTCTTTACCGCCGGTATCGGCGAGCACGCTCCGGCTGTCCGCGCTGGCGTGGCCGACCGTCTGGCCTTTATGGGCGTCAAGATGGACCATGCCCGCAACGCCCTGCGCGGCGACGGCGCTTGGTGCCTGTCCGCCAAGGATTCCAAGGTCAAGATCTTCGTCATCCCCACGGACGAGGAGTTTATGATCGCTTCCGACGTCGAGCGCATCGTTAACGGCAAGTAATTGATGCAAGGGGAGGGGACTGGATGGCCTTGTGCCGTTCAGCCCCCTTTTATGCACTTTGAGCGTAGAGTTTAATAGATATTTATTGAATTCTGATAACTTCTTATTAAGGATACGGCCGCCTTATGGGTTTGCCGACCGTACTGTAATCACGAAGGAGTCTCATGAACGTACTTGTTGTCAACGCCGGCAGCTCGAGCCTTAAATATCAGCTTTTGGACACCGATACCCGCGAGGTTTTCGCCAAGGGTAACTGCGAGCGTATCGGCTCGGAGATGGGTATCTTTGGCCATTCCGAGAACGGTGGCGTCAAGCAGACCGAGGAGATTCCTTTCCCCGACCACCGCTCGGCTATCGCGCGCGTGCTCGAGGAGCTCGAGAAGACCGACTTTACGATCGATGGCATCGGCCACCGCATCGTTCAGGGCGGCTGGTACTTCGATGATTCCGCGGTCGTCGACGATGAGGTCATGGCCAAGATCCTCGAGGTGGCGCCGCTCGCTCCGCTGCACAACTACGGCGAGGCCGCAGCGATTGAGTATTGCCGCGAGAAGTATCCGGAGCTGCCCAACGCGGCCGTCTTCGATACGTCGTTCCACATGACCATGCCCGAGGTCGCCTATACCTACGCACTGCCCAAGGACGTGTGCGACAAGTATCACGTGCGCAAGTACGGCGCCCACGGCACGAGCCACCGTTACGAGTGGATGATGGCCAAGGAGATTCTGGGCACGCGCTGCCACCGTCTGCTGTCGTGCCACTTGGGCAACGGTGCCTCGCTCGCCGCTATCGAGGACGGCGTGTGCCGCGATACCACCATGGGCCTCACCCCGCTCGACGGCCTGATGATGGGTACCCGCTGCGGTTCCATCGACCCGGCCACCGTGTGCTACCTGCAGCGCGAGGGCGGCTACAGCTATCAGGAAGTCGATGACATGATGAACAAGCAGTCTGGTCTGCTTGCCATTTCGGGTATCTCCAACGACGCCCGCGACATCCGTACGCGCGCCTCCGAGGGCGACGAGCGCTGCCTGCTCGCCTTTGACATGTTCGCCTACAAGGCCATGCAGCAGGCTGGTTCCATGATCGCTTCCATGGCTGGCGTGGACACCATCACCTTTACTGCCGGCATCGGCGAGAACGACTGGTCGATTCGCAAGGCCTTCTGCGACTGCTTTGAGTGGCTGGGCGTGCGCATCGACAACAACAAGAACCGTGAGGCCGTGGGCAACGGCCCGCAGGTCATCAGCGCCGCCGGTTCCGCCGTCACGGTCATGGTCATCCCCACCGACGAGGAATACATGATCGCCCACGACGTCGAGCGTCTGACCAAGAACAACTAACGCACGCATTTGCAAGTAAACGAAAGGCCTCCAGAGCAACAGCTCCGGAGGCCTTTTTGCTAGCAGGTGAAAATTCCAGTCCCAAAGAGATCATCATCAGCAACGCCTGCGCTCCCAGCAACGGCACCCAACCATTCAGATCTTCAGCCTCAGCTCGTAGCCAAGCCGCCGTCCACTCCAGATGCCCTAATTGCTACGTAGCGGTAGAAGGCCGTACGGGCTAACCCCTGAAAACATTCCGCAGACCAGAAACGCCCCCGTTCGTAGCTCCGAAGGAGCAGAACGGGGGCGTTTCATTGGTCGAGGACGTTTTCAGGGGTTAGCCCGTACGGCCTTCGGGCGCTGTCTCTTATACACATCTCCGAGCCCACGAGACGCTACGCTATCT
>CABRHR010000059.1 GCA_902470835.1 uncultured Collinsella sp. | reverse complement strand
CGAGATAGCGTAGCGTCTCGTGGGCTCGGAGATGTGTATAAGAGACAGGGCGCTGACCTTCTGGTCGCGCCTTTGAAATTGAACGGCAGATTGGCCAAATGCCGGGTGCGCAGCGTCGGCCGGTCCGCCGTTCGGTAGAACGGCGGAACCAATATCCCCTAGTAGTCCAGCTTCCACATGTAGCGGCGCGTCATGTAGTCCTTGTGGGTGACGGCAGAGAGTGCGCGCATGTAGACGTTGTTGAGGATCGGGGCAAAGATCAGGTGGTTGAAGTACTCGCTCACGCTGTCCTTGATGTCGTTGAGGCCGAGCTCCTTGGCGTCGAGCTGATAGACGCGCTCGCCACCGTACTGGTTGACGAAGCGGATGCCGCGCTCGTCGTTGCAGCGGCTGCGGCCGACGCTGATGAGCTGGAACAGCGAGGTGCGCTTGTCCAGGATCTCGAAGGGGCCGTGGAAGAAGTCGCAGGTGTTGATGGTGCAAGAGTCGATCTGCAGCATCTCCTGCACGTTGCAGATGCTAAAGACGTAGGCGGCACCAAAGAGCGGGCCCTGGGCCATGACGTTGATGCAGGGCTTGTCGGCGTTCTGCTCGGCCCACTTGGCAGCGAGCGGACGGGTGTACTCGACGGCCTTGCGATAGATGGGGTCGACCAAGTCGAACGCGGCCATAGCGGTCTCGTACTCGGCATAGCCCTCGGTCTGCTGCGTAAGCTCCATGGCGATCATGGTCACGACGGCGGAGTTGGTGCGGCCCATGCAGGACTCGTCGACGGCCAGGCTGTCGTACTGGATCTTGTAGTCGCAGACCTCGGTGAGGCCGGACTCGTCAACATAGATGGCGATGGTGCTGGCGCCGTGGTCCTTGGCGACCTGGGCGGCGACGATGGTCTCCTTGGTGCCGCGCATGGACACGACCACGGCCAGGGTGTTCTCGTTGACGTAGGCAGGGGTTGCGTGCACGAACTCGTTGCTGGTGTAGCTGGAGCTCACGACCTGCGTGGCCTCGTGCTCCATAAAGTACTGGGCAGGATAGTTGCCGCCGTTGGATCCGCCAGCGCCAATCCACACGACGCGCTTGATGCCGCCCTTGTCTGCCTTGTCAGCCAAAACCTGGGAGACGACATCCTTAACCTGTTCCTGAGTAGTCATCGTGCATCAGCCTTTCTTCTCGTTTGATGCTCTCGATGGCATATAAGTTACATACATGTTCTGGTTATGTCGACTAGTTGTATGCTATATTTGTCTTAGAAATTTTGCTGGTAAGGTTTTCGATTATTCGTTACCAGCTGTTTTGTTCTTGTATTGAATACATGCTTGCTTAGTTAGGCATACAAGTTAGATATAGGTTGGCAATATGAGCGTCTCATCTAAAAAGAAACTAAGCCAATACGAGCGCTTGGCGGGCATGCTGCGCGACCGCATCGCCGCCGGCACCTACGCGCGCGGAGACAAGCTGCCGTCCGAGATGGAACTCATGGACGAATCGGGGCTGTCGCGCAGCACCGTGCGCCATGCCCTTAAGGTGCTCGTTGATGAGGGCCTGGTTCGCACCGAGCGCGGACGTGGTGCCTTTGTGGCCGACACGCCCGCGCTCCACGAGAACAACCTGGTGTTTTCGAGCTATACCAAGCAGGTCGAAGGCCAGGGCATGAAGCCCACCACGCGCACCGTGGACTCGGGCTTTACCAAGGCGGGCGGCAGCATAGCTAAGTTCTTTGATGCCGCCGTGGGCAGCAAGCTCGTCAAACTTGTCCGTCTGCGTTATCTGGACGATGCGCCGCTGTGCCTGGAGACCACCTATCTACCACCGAGCTTTGAGGCACTCATCGATCGCGATATCAACGGTTCGCTCTACGCCACGCTGCGACAGGAGTTCCATCGCGCACCGGCACAGGGGCATAAGACCTTTGAGGTGTGCTACGCCTCGCAAAACGAGGCGTTTTTGCTCAACGTTGAGCGCGGGCAGGCGCTGATCCTAATCACCGACTACGTCTACGACACCGACGGCCGCCCGCTCCACGTCTCCAAGCGCATCCAGCGCACCGACCGCGCCAAATACACCGAGCCCATCGGCTAGCGCACCAAACGAGGCAAACTGTACCTAATGAACGTTTTACCTGCGGTTTTATTAAATCTCAAGCCAGCATGGCACAAATGCCAACATCGCCTGGCAATACGCGCCGTCCAAGCTCAACTGTTCCTGCTCAGAATATCCAGTACCGCAAATCTAAGTGAGTAGACTTTTCGTGACCTGTCGAGCACACCAAAAACTGTCACCTCTGTGACCTGCGGTTTTACTAAGGCAAATACGCCTTGTGCTCGACCTGCGCCAAAAAGTCTACTCACTTAGTTCGAATCGAAGCCAAACGGACCCAAATCGAAGCCAAATTAAGCCCATCCGCATCAAAAGACGCGTGAATCCATACTTCTCGCGGCGGATTGACGCTACAAAGCGGCCAAAATAAACCTGTCCCTAAATGGTAGGTTTGGGGAGGTCGGGGAACCAGGTTGGTTTGGGTTGGTTGGGCGTGCGCTCGACTAAGACCAACTCCATCCAGCACATGTCGTACCAGCGGCCGAATTTTTGGGCGCAGCGGTCAAAGGCGCCCACCAGGCGGTAGCCCATATGGGCATGGAAATCCTGGCTGTTGTGCGTCAGATACTCGTCGTCCTTGTCGTGCGGCACGGCGATGAGGGCGCACATATTGGTAATGCCCATCGCGATCAGACATTGCTTGAGCGCATCGTGCAACTTGCGGCCCAGCCCGCCGTGACGCACGTCGCGCGCCAGGTAGATCGATGTCTCGACCGACCAGTCGTATGCCTCGCGGCTGTTGAGCGGACTCACATAGGCATAGCCTACCAGACGCCCGTCCAACTCCATCACCAGATACGGATAGCGCTTGAGCGTACGCTCAATACGCCCGGCGAACTCCTCAACGCTCGGCACCGCGTATTCGCAGGTAATCGCCGTCTGGCGCACATACGGCTCATAGATGGCAAGCAACGCCGGCGCGTCTTCGGGCGTCGCCAGGCGAATCGTCGGCTCGGACATCTCGGTCATACAACCCTTCTCCCCAAAAGCAAAGGCCGCCCTGCGCCAAACCCAGCGCAAGGCGGCCCTCGTCATTGCATCAAGCTACAGGACAGCCGCCAACGCGTCGATGTCCTCCTGCGTCGTGGCCCAGCTGGTGCAAAAGCGCACCACCGTGTGGGTCTCATCGTACTTTTCCCAGTACTCGATCGAGGCATGCTCGCGAATGCGGGCCATGTCCTCGTTGGGCAGAATCACAAACTGCTGGTTTGTGGGCGTCTCCAAGAAGAACTGGTAGCCGCGCTCGTGCAGCACGCGACGCAGCGCCTGAGCGGTCTCAATCGCCTGACGACCAATCTCAAAATACAGGCCATCGGTAAAGAGTGCCTCAAACTGGACGCCCGTCAGGCGGCCCTTGGCGAGCAGTGCGCCGTGCTGCTTAATGCGCGGAATAGGATGCGCCGGAGCATGCATGCCGCAAAACACCACGGCCTCGCCGCACAGAGCGCCGCACTTGGTGCCACCGATGTAAAACACGTCGCACAGCTGCGCCAGCTCGGGCAGGGTAATGTCGCACTCATCGGACGCCAGCGCATAGGCCAGGCGGGCACCGTCCACAAACAGCGGAATCTCGCGCTTCTGGCACACCGCGTGAATCGCCGCGAGCTCGGCCTTGGAGTACAGTGTGCCGTACTCGGTCGATAGGCTCACGTACACGGCACCCGGGAACACCGTGTGCTCGTAGCTCTCGTTTTCGTAGAACACCTGGATATAGTTCTCGAGGTCCTCGGCGTGCATCTTGCCCTCGTAGCCGGGGATGGTGAGCACCTTGTGGCCGCCAAACTCGATGGCGCCCGCCTCGTGGCAGGCGACATGGCCAGTCTCGGCAGCAACGACTCCCTCGTAGGGCGCAAGCAGCATGTCGATCACCGTCGCGTTGGCCTGCGTGCCGCCCACCAGAAAAAACACGTCGGCATCGGGGGCCTGACAGGCCTCGCGGATAAGCTGCTTGGCACGCTCGGTGTGTGCATCGGTACCGTAGCCGGGCTGCGGCTCCATGTTGGTGTCGACGAGCGCCTGCAGCACTGCCGGATGTGCGCCGTGGGAATAGTCGTTGTTAAACGCGAGCATGGCAATCCTCTCTTACCGGGTATCGACCAGATGATTCAAACGGAGCTATTGTACGCCGTTGGGATAGGCAATGCGCGCGGCAAGGCACTCAAGTGCCAGTACCAGGGCAAAACCGCAGCTCACGTCACTCAAAAAGTGTGCACCGATCACGATACGGCCAAAGGCGACGAGCGCCGCGACCACGGCAGCGACCCAAAAGACCACGCGGCGTCGCGACGGCTTTTCCTTAAAAGCCGCCGCGGGAAGCCCGGCGAGCATAAGGCCGATAGCCGCGTGCGCCGTGTGTCCGCTCGCAAACGACTTGAAGCCGTCCTTGATCACGCCGGCGGCAATATAGCTCCACTTATCGGGATTGCCGATTACCCACCACGGCTGAAAATCGAGCCCCGGCGTGACCTCGATCACGCGCATGCGCGGGCGCGACCACAGCGGCTTGACGATCACGTTGAGGATAATGGCCTGAGCGACCCACACGGCAAGTACCATCAGCGCCCAGCGTGTGAGCTCGTCGGGCTCGGTCGCGCGCGTGAGGCGACAGACGATAAGGTTGGCAGCGACGACCAGCACAAACGTCAGTACCAGCTGAACCGCGATGAGTTTGCCGCCAACCTTCAGGGACGAGACGATCTCGTAGCCGGCCAGGCAAACGTTGACGAGGATGCCGAGCACGGCGAGCCATTTGCTCCCCCTGGAGTCGGGACGCACCGCGCGCACGAGCATGACGCCTGCGACGCTTGCCGTCAGCTCGAACGGCAGCTCGCCGGCGGCCTCGATAAAGCGGCCGTACATGCTGCCGACGTTGAACAGCGCGCTCGAGATCTGATAATCGAAGAAACTGCCCACGCCCAGACAAAGACACAGGACAACCGCGATAATGGCGACATCTTTCTTATAGATGTATCCGAACATGCTTTCCTTTCGATGGGGCTCAAATCAATCTGCGAGATGGCGGGGCAAAGATGACTTCGTCCCGCCACGTCCCCTACTTGTTAGTCATCATCACTAGCACCCAGCTGCTGCAGCAGCATGAGCGCCGCGGCCACGGGACCGGTGCCGTCGTTGGCGTCGAGGCCACGACCCAGGCCGCTGCCCGCACCGGCGCCCGCCTTGTAGGGCACCGACAGCTTGCGGCTCTTGGGGAAGTTCACCGCGCCATAGCGGGTCTTAAACTCAAAGGCCACCTTCTTGGGCACGTCTACGCCCAAAAACGTGATGCGGCCGCCACTGAGCGTGACGCTCTCGAGCCCCAGGCGCTCGCCGCGAATGCGGATGCGCGCGCGATTGAACAGGTTGAGTCCCGCCAACGGCAGCTCGCCATGCGCGGCCTCGGTCTCTTCCTGCACCTCGTCGATGCTCTCCAGGTCCTCGGCCGCCGCGAGCTTACGGTACACGAGCACGCGCTGATCCACCGCCGGCAAGTACTCCTCGGACAAGAAGTAGTCGGCCGGCAGGTTGATGCCCACGCTCGCCGCCTCCACGCCGGCATCGTCGTCGCCGCGCGCCTCGGCCACGGCCTGTCCCAGCATCTGTGTAAACAGGTCAAAGCCTACGCTCGACAGGTTGCCGTGCTGCTCGGCGCCCATAAGCGAGCCGGCGCCGCGAATCTCCAGGTCGCGCATGGCGATGCGCATGCCGCTGCCCAGGTCCTGGAACTCGGAAAGTGCGGTCAGGCGCGCCGTGGCCTCCTCGGTGAGTGGCAGCTCGCCCGGGAACATAAAGTACGCGTAGGCCTGCGTGGCAGAGCGACCCACACGACCCTTGAGCTGGTAGAGCTGCGCCAGACCCAGGCGTTGCGAATCCTCGATGATCAGCGTGTTGGCAGTCGCGTTGTCGATGCCGCTCTCCACGATGGTCGTGGCGATGAGCACGTCGATCTTTTTGGTCGCGAACTCGATCATCACGTCCTCGACCTCGCGCGGGCTCATCTTGCCGTGCGCCACGCCCACGCGCGCCTCGGGCGCGGCCTCGTGCACGCGCGCCACGGCGTCGTCGATGGTCTTGACGCGGTTGGACACATAGTACACCTGACCGCCGCGGCCCACCTCCAGGCGAATCGCCGCACTCACCACGTCGGGGTCGTACTCCCCCACGTGCACGATCACGGGGCGACGCCCGGTCGGCGGCGTCGTGATCAGGCTCATGTCGCGCACGCCGCTCGTGGCCATCTGCATGGTTCGCGGAATAGGCGTTGCCGAAAGCGTGAGCACGTCAATCTGCTCGCGCAGGTTCTTGAGCTGCTCCTTGTGCTGCACACCAAAGCGCTGTTCCTCGTCGATGATCACCAGGCCCAGGTTCTTGGGGTTCACATCGGCCGAAAGCAGACGGTGCGTGCCGATAAGCACGTCGATCGTGCCCTCGGCAAATGCCTTGAGCGCGCGCTTTTGCTGCGCCGGCGTGCGGAAGCGGCTGAGCACTTCGACCTCGAGGCCAAACGGGGCAAAGCGCTCAAAGAACGTCTCGTAGTGCTGCTGGGCCAGAATGGTCGTGGGGCAGAGCACCATGACTTGGCGGCCGGAGTCCACGCACTTAAACGCCGCGCGCAGGGCGACCTCGGTCTTGCCGAAACCCACGTCGCCGCACAGCAGGCGATCCATGGGCTTGGGCGCCTCCATGTCGGCCTTGATGTCGGCGATAGCCTCCAGCTGGTCGCGCGTCTCGTCGTAGGGAAAGCTCTCCTCCATCTCGATCTGCTCGGGCGTATCGGGCGGACAGGCGATACCAGTAATCGACGAGCGGCGCGTATATAAATCGACTAGGTCAAACGCCAGCTTTTTGGCGTTTTTGCGTGCCTTGTTGGTGGCACGCGTCCAGTCGGCAGTGTTAAGCCTGGTCAGGCGTGGCTTATCGCCGTCGGGGCCAACATAGCGCGTGATGCGGTCGACCTGCTCGAGCGGCACGTAGAGTTTGTCGCCGTCGGCATATTCCAGCAAAAAGTAGTCGCGCTCCTTGCCGCCCACTTCCTGGCGCGCGATCTCGCTAAAGAGCGCGATGCCGTGAGTAGCGTGCACCACGTAGTCGCCCGGCTTAAACGGGAACGTGATCTGCGTAATGTCCACCTTGCGGCGGCTGCGCGCGCGGTTGGCGTCCATGCGGGCGTTGAGGTCGGCGATCGAGAACACGGCCAGGTTGGCATCGGGCACCACCACACCCTGCGGCAAGGCGGCATCGACAAAGGTCACACGTCCGCGCGAAATAGTGGGCACGGCGGCGCCGGCGGCAGCTTGGGCGGCACCCGCCTCAAGCGAGCGGGCGTTGAGCGCGTCGGCCTTACGCTCGCGAATGGAAGCATGGGCCTCCTGGCGAGCGGCGCGATCTGCAGAATCCGCCGCCGCCACGCGCACGCGCTCGCCAATGACGCCTGCGTTTTCGGGCGCCGCGGTCAGCGATTCCTCAAAGGTAATGCCCTCGTCGCCAAAGGTGAGCTCCATCGACTCACGCGCACCGCGGTCGGGAATGGCGAACACGCAGGCATAGCGCTTGCCCACGACCTCCTGGATGCGCGTCATAAAACGGTTGTCCGAGCCCGCGATGGCCGGCTGCTCAATCTTGAGCTCGGCCGTCACCGCACCGCCGGCACGGATAAGACTCACATAGTTCAGGCGCTGCTGAGCACCAAAGTCGAGCTGTTGAGCGCGCACGTACAGGCCGTCCAGACGGTCAATCCCCGCCTCGCCGGCACGGGCCTCGATGTCCTCGTAGGCGCGCAGGCAATCGTCGAACAGCGAGCGCGGCTCGGACAGCACCACGAGCGCCTTGCCGCTCACATGCGACAGCGGGCTCACGGTCTGGCCGTACATCACCGGCAAAAAGCGGTCGAGCTCGGGCGTGACGATGCGCGCATCCACCATCTCGAGCAGCGCCGCCAGCTTGCTGTCATCCTGGCTGGCGCGGTAGAGCGCCACATGCATGTTATGGACGGCGTCGTCGGTAAGCGCCAGCTCGCGGCAGGGGAATATCTCGATGCTGTCCTCGTTGCCGATGGTCTGCCCCGTGGAGCTCACCATACGGCGGATGCGATCGATCTCGTCGCCAAAGAACTCGATGCGCACGGGCGCCTTTTCCTGCGCGGGAAACACCTCGACGGTGTCTCCGTGCACGCGGAACAGACCGGGCGCGTCGGCCGCACCGGCGCATGTATAGCCCATGCCCACCAGGCGATGCGGCACCTCGTCAAAAGGAATCTCCTCGCCCACCGCAAAGATCGTGGACTCCCAGTAGCGGCTCTCGACTGGCGGCACGCAGCGCAGCAACGCGCGAGCCGAGGCAACCATGATGCAGTTGTCCCCGCGCACGATGCGTCCCAGGGCCTCGCAGCGCTGCGCTACCACGGCGTCGTCGGGTGCCTGCTCGCGCCACGGATAGTCCTTGCGCTCGGGAAAGCGGCACACGTGCGCCAGGCCCACATAGGCGGCAAGGCTGCGCGCGGCGCGATCGGCCGCATCCTCGCCGCTCACAATGTAGACCGTCGGGCGCGGACGGCGCGCAAACTGGGCGGCCGCCATAAGCGTGCGGCCCGACTGCGACACGGCCAGCGTCACGTCCTCGCCAGCATCGAGTCCGGCCTCGACGGTCTGCAGCGCCTCGACAGTGTAGAGCTGCGCGGCTATACGGTGAATGAGCATGCTGTTCCTCCGGCATTGCAACGCCAAAAGCCCGCCGGGGCAAGCTCGGCGGGTCGTACGTCAAATACATTGTCTGTCATGGTAGCGCATGGAGAGGACTCCGGCTCAAGGGCAAACCCAGCCCCGCAAAAAACGCCAGACGAAGATGCGTTCCGCCCTACCCCGCTACGCGCACGCTGGGGCACAAATCTGCCAGCGGACACTCGTCGCACTTGGGTTTGCGGGCATCGCAGATCTCGCGACCAAAGGTGATCCACTGGTGGTTGACCGACTCCCAATACCCGTGCGGCAAAATCTTGAGCAGATCTTGCTCGGTCTTGAGCGGCTCCTTAGCATGCGTCTTGGGGCTCAGCATCAGGCGGTGTGCGATGCGGTTGACGTGTGTATCGACCGCGATGCCCTCGACAATGCCAAACCCCACGTTGAGCACGATGTTCGCCGTTTTGCGTCCCACACCCGGCAGCTTCACGAGTTCCTTCATGTCGGCCGGCACCTCGCCGCCATAGTCGGCGACGATCATCTGTGCGGCCTCGACGGCATGCTTGGCTTTGCTCTTGTAGAAGCCGAGTGACTTGATGGTGTCTGCCACGTCAGCCACGCTCGCCCCGGCCATGGCCTCGGGCGTGGGCCACTGGGCAAACAGCTTCGGCGTCACCTTGTTGACCTGCGCGTCGGTCGTTTGCGCCGAGAGCAGCACCGCGATCAGCAGGCGGAAGGGATTCTCGTGGTCCAAAAAGCACTCGACCGGGCCATAGCGACGGTTGAGACGCTCGCACACCTCAACGGCGCGCTCGCGTTTGGCGACATTGGTCTCGCGTGGCATAACGACTCCTCGGCTCAACGGCACAATAAACTTATGGGCACAATTGTCCCACGTCCGAAACGCTTACGCCTCCAAGAATGCGCCGGTCTGACGGCTCCACAGGCTCGCGTACTCGCCACCCGCCTCGACGAGCTGCGCATGCGTGCCGTCCTCGACGATCTCGCCATCGGCCAGCACCACAATGCGGTCGAGCGCCGCCACGGTGGACAGGCGATGTGCCACCACAATGGAAGTGCGCCCGCACATCAGGTTCTCGAGCGCTTCCTGCACCAGCGCCTCGGACTCACTGTCCAGGGCAGACGTCGCCTCGTCGAGCACCAGGATCGGCGCGTCGGTGAGGATGGCACGCGCAATGGCCACGCGCTGGCGCTGTCCGCCCGAAAGTTTAATGCCGCGCTCGCCCACCATGGTGTCGAAGCCATGGGGCAGGCGGTCGATAAACTCAAGCGCATTGGCCAGGCGCGCGGCCTCGCGGATCTGCTCATCGGTGGCGTCGGGGCGGCCATAGGCGATATTCTCGCGAATGGAGCGGTGGAACAACAGCGCCTCCTGCGGCACGTAAGCCACCTGCCGGCGCAGGCTCTGCTGCGTGCAGCGCGAAACGTTCTGGCCGTCCACGAGCACGCGGCCGCCCTGTACATCGTCCAGGCGCAGCAACAGCTTGGTGAGCGTCGTCTTGCCCGAGCCCGATTTGCCCACCAGGCCCACGCGCTGGCCCGCCGCCACATGGAGCGTCAAGTCGTCAAACACGCTCTCGCCCGCCGCGGCATCACGGTATGCAAAGCTCAAATGCTCAAAATCGATTGCGCCCTCGCCCACTTTGAGCTCGGGGGCATTCGGATCGTCTGCCACCAGGCGCGGCTCGTCAAGCACACGCGTCATTTCGGCAGCATCGCCCAGCGCGCGATTGATGCGCTGCATCATGGAGCTCACGTAGTTGAGCCGCATGGTGAGGTTGTACGTGTAGGTAAAGATCATGACGAGCGAGCCGGCCGAGATGCCAAACCACGCGTTGCCGCCCGCCACGAACACGCTCACCACCGCCATGGTGACGACGATAAGGCCCGAAGTCGTAAAGTTGCGCTGCATCATGGCGTGCATCGAGACGGTCTCGGCATCGCGCGCGGCGCGGTCGGCGGCATCGAACAGGTCGCGCTCAAAGTCCTCGCGCCCGCACGTTTTGACGGCCAGGATGTTCGTGACCGCGTCGGACAGCACGCCCGAAAGCTTGTTCTGCGCGGCGGACGTGGCGGCCGAAAGCGGCATGATGCGCTTGTACATAAGCCAGACAAACGTGATGTAGACGACCATGATGCCCACCAGGATCACGGTAAACGTGGGCACCACCGGGGCGAGCGCCGCCACCGTGCAGATAACCGAGGTGATGGTGGGAATGAGCGAATACACCGTTACGTCCACCAGGCCCGTGTAGCCGCTCATAAAACGACTCGTCTGGCTCACGAGCGAACCGCCAAAACGGCTGGTGTGAAAGGTCATGGACTGATTGGAGAGCGTGTCGAAGCACAGGCGCGCCAGGTGATAGTTGCCCGCGATCTCGAGCTTGTAGACGGTATAGTCCTGCAGCTTGGAGAGAATCTGGCCCACCAAGTTCACAAGCACGAGCGCCAAGATGTAGGGGCCAAAGGCCTCAAACACCTGGTCGCCCGCCACGGGGCCTGCCTGCACGCGGTCGACAATGAGGGCCATCACGTAGGTGTTGGCAAATGTGAGCAAAAAGATGTAACCCGCCGACGAGAACGCCGAAAGAAAGACGATCAGCGGCTGTGTGCGCGTAACATCCCAAAAGCGCCGCAGCGTGCGGCGCACGGTGGAGCGCTTAAGCGGGCTGGTGCTTCTCTGAGACATGGGTTTCCTTTCGCGCCTGACAGTTCGAAAGGACATTGTTGCACATTGGAGCGCGCTTTAAGCAAGGGGCAGAACAAGGACATCCTTGTCCAAGGGCTAGTCCTCGTCCTCTTGATCTGCGAGCAGTCCCGCTGAGTCCAAGCCCAAAATCTCATCGGCCTCCCGCGTGTCTTCCAGCGCGTCGATATCCTTGAGTTTGCGCTCCATAACGTTGGTGCGCGTGGTGATGATGCCCTCGACCGTCTTTCCCGCGGTCTCGATCTGCTGCTGGGCGCGGCGCAGCGCCGCCTGATAGCGCGGCAGCTCGGCCTTGACGGCAGAGAGCACGCGCAGCACGTCGTCGGTGCGTTTTTGCAGTCTAAACGTCTGGTAGCTCATCTGCAGACTGTTGAGGATGGCCGCCATGGTGCTGGGGCCGGCAACGTTGACGTGATAGTCGCGGCCCAGGGTCTCGATAAGCCCGGGGCGGCTGACGACCTCGGCGTACAGGCCCTCAAAAGGCACGAACATAATGCCAAAGTTGGTGGTCGCGGGCACGCTCAGGTACTTTTCGCAGATGTCCTTTGCCTCGCGCTTCACCATGGCGTCGAGCGTCTTGCGCGCGGTGGCCACAGCCTCGGCATCACCCGACTCTTGCGCGTCGAGCAAGTGCTCGTACGCATCGCCCGGGAATTTGGAGTCAATCGGCAGCAGCACGGGATCGCCCTCGTCCACCGGCAGCTTGACGGCAAACTCAACGCGCTCCGAGGCGCCAGGCTTGGTGGCGACATTTTCCAGATACTGGTCGGGCGTAAGGATGTCCGCCAGGATTGCACCCAGCTGCACCTCGCCCAAAATGCCACGCGCCTTGACGTTGCCCAGCACGCGCTTAAGGTCGCCCACGCCGGTGGCGATAGACTGCATGTCGCCCAGACCCTTGTACACAGCCTCGAGCTGGTCGCTCACCTGCTTAAACGATGCAGACAGGCGATCGTTGAGCGTGCGGGAGAGTTTCTCGTCCACCGTCGCGCGCATCTGATCGAGCTGCACGTTGTTGTCCTTGCGGATGGCGCCCAGCTGGGCATCGACCGTCTCGCGCACCTTGTCCAGGCGGCGCTCGATGCCCTCGCGGTTGGCACCGAGCTGTTGGGCCGTCTCGCGGCGCAGGTCATCCATACGGTCGCCAGCCTGCGAGAACTCACGCGCGATGGTCAGGTAGCGCTGCTGCTCTACGGCCGCATCGGTCGTCTGCCTGTCTCTTATACACATCTCCGAGCCCACGAGACGCTACGCTATCT
>CABRHR010000058.1 GCA_902470835.1 uncultured Collinsella sp. | reverse complement strand
TCTCGTGGGCTCGGAGATGTGTATAAGAGACAGATCGCATGCGGTGTGGAGCTCAAGGTCGCCGACGCGGGGAGCATCCGCTGCGGCCACGTCGCGGACCGGCGACGCGGCGTCGGCATCCTGCATCGGCACATCGACCGGCGCGTTCGCGCTCGGCTCACAACCTTCGCCCGCGCCATCATCGGCAGCCGCCCCATTTGCGTGTTCCACGACACCCGGGTCATCCTCAACGCTCTCAAGCCGAACACCGCAGCCCGGGCAAAATCGCACCGGCACGCCGGCGACCCGCGGCAGCTGCATCCCGCACGCCGGGCAGAATCTCAAATCACTCATCCCGTACACCCCTCATTTCATTGGCTGTTCTTGATGGCGGCTAGCTGTCGCCACAGTTCATCGGCACCGTCAAGGCGATATGCCGTCTTGTCGAGCACGATATTCCCGCCCTCGAACTCCACCGATTGCTCCGAGCCGTCTTCATAGACAAAGACGAGCGTGCGACCGGCATCGCTCATCCGCTCATCCACCGCACCTCCCACGGTGCAATCGTCGAGCGCGGCAAAAGTCGATGCGACCAGCTCGGCATCGTCGGTCTCATAGATCGTCCGCGCCTCGCCGTCCTCGATAAGCTTGACTGCCACCGGATCGGCAGCACAATCGTTCAGCAACGCTTGCGCGGCGGTCTGTCCCTGAATGGCGCGGGCACCAAAGCCGTATGCCCGCACAAGCGTCACCGCCGCAGCAAGGACCACCACGGCGATAAGCGCGCCCGCAATTTTATTAGACGAGCAACCACGAGACGCCATAGGCCCACCCCTTCCGTTCTGCTCCGCTCAACATCACATTCATATGCCTTTGAGCGCCAAAACGGCAGGTGACAAATGTCTCATATTCATATTTTTGCAGGTAAAACCACCACAAAGGTGCCTGTCCCCTTCGTGGTGGTTTTGGCTAGTCTTGGGGCGTCCAGGACCAGAAGAAATTGATGAGGGCCACGCGCGAGGCGGCACCGGTCTTTTTGTTGATCGAGGCGATATGGCGGTAGAGCGTAGAACGCGAAAGGAAGAGCGCTGCCGCAACGTCCTGCACGCTGTCGTCCGATACGACCAGCGCCTCCAGTACATCGCGCTCGCGCTTGGTAAGTCCAAAGGCGGCTACAAAACCGTCGAGTCGATCGTCAAACGAAAGCTCCGGTGTCTCCAGGGACACCGTGTCGACCTGATCGGGCGCACGGCTCACGCCAAGATCGTCGGTGGCAAACGCCAGCCCCCTGTGACCCGCTTCGTCCTCAACGCCTTGTCCAAACTGCCCCAACAGCGAGATCGCAATGCCGACAAACAGCACGAGTACGACACCCACCGCCATCAGCACGTTTTGGCTCGAGATGATCGCCACCGCCGGAGCCGTCACAAGCATTGAGCAAATGTTGTTGATGACGCGGCCCATGCACGGCCACAGATACGACCAGCGGGCATACATCGAAATCGCGGCGAACTTCGCGGTGAAGAACACCACGAAAAAGCCCGTGCCCAGGTAAAAGATAATCGTGGCGGCGAGCGCATTGCCGCCGTTGCCATCGGTGATAAGCACAAAGAACGAGAGCGTGGACAGCATGGCGGCGCACGTCATGATGATATTCATATACGAGCGTCCGCGCAGGTCATACAGGGCGCCGGCAGCAAGCGCACTCACAACCAGCAGCAAGCGCGGCCAGTCACCCAGATCGATAGCGCCGGCGGCATGCGAGGTCGTAAGACCGGCATTGAGAGCCGCGAATACGCCGGTGAGGCAGGCGGTCGCCACCGTCAAGCGCACTACGGCACCCTGGAAGGCCGCCTTTGCCTCGGGATTATCGCGCCACTTGGCGCCATGCTCCGACGCATCGACCGATAGCTCGGCAATCTCGGCTTCGAACTCGGGCGCGGACTCATCGCGTAATTTAGCTCGGCGGATACCGTGAAGCAGCCCAACCAGCGCAATCGCACAGGCAATAAGGACAAACTGTTGAGGAATGCCCGCAGGCATCACCATATGGTTGAGCACCTGTACCAAAATGCCCGCAGCATAAGAAACCGCCACGGCACGTGCCAGACAAGGCGTCTGCGCAAAACGCCGCGCCAGATTGGCATGAGCGGTCGATCCGCAGTAGCCCAGGGCGCAGCACGCCACCAGACCGCCCGCAATCACGACCTGGAACTGCACCGCCATGATCAGCAGCAGCAATGCCGACACCAGCAGCACGCCCGTCATATCGCTCGTCGCATCGATTGCCTGGGGACGACGGTAGTACAGGAAAGGACGCGCAAAATAGCCGATCACACTCGCGCCGACAACGATGCTCTCGTAGATAACAACCTCGTTCGCTGGCACAAACTCGGCCACGCGCACGTCAAAGAGGTACTCGGCGGCCGGAAACGTGAAAAAGAAAAGCGCCAGGCACAGAATCTCCCGTATGCCCCGGCGCAAATATGCGGTTGTGTCTCCCAGGTCCCTCATGGTAACCCCCATCCGCTTAGATGTCCGGAAAACCATTTTAATGGAGAACGGGTCTTAGTATCCACGCAATGCCCGAACTGTTACGCATCCGGCGCAAATGCCCCAACAGCAGTTGCGGTGAAATACGGACTGTTTACTGCCGATAAGGCCGAAATCAAACCGTATTTCACCGCAACTTATAAAGGGGACTGGGTTGTTGGTGTCGGAGAAAGGGAGGGAGGTACCCGGGCCAAAGGGTGAAGCTCGGGTGTTAGTGCTCGAGCGTTAGTGCTCGGGCGTCAGGATCACCAGGGCGTCGTGCTCAAAGGAATGCTGAGCCACGCGCACGGTGCCGTCGCCATTGTCGCGAACGGGCAGCTTGGCGATACGCTTGGCCTCCATGTCGAGGGCCGTCGCCGACCAGCCGCGCGCACTATCGAGCTTAAACGTAAGTGCCGTGGTGCGCGGCAGATAGGTGACGACACGCTCGCCAATACGCGCCACACGGATGGACTCGCGCGCGTCATCGAGCAGCTCCTGTGCCGGGATAACGGCGAGAGCGTCGTCGCTAGCCGTGGCACCCAGGCCGGCAAGCACGTGCTCGATGGCGGCAAAATCCCACACGCCCGCAAACTGCAGACACTCCTGCCAGCGGAACGGCATGTCAAAGCCCTCGCCCAGCACCGAACCCTGGCTGCGCGATGTCTGCCAGTTCCAAACGCCGTGGGCGCCGTAGGTCACGCCCGCGCTTGCGCCGGCAAGGATCGACGACCACACGCTCGCGCGACAGTCCTGCGCGGTAAAACGCCAGTACACGTTGCGCGACGCACCCATCTGCTCGTAGCAGGGCTCGGAGTTGACCATCGGCTTTTTGGGATAGCTGGCGATAAAGTCCTGCGGCAGGTGCCAGGCCTCGGGCTGGCCTTCGTAGTTGTGGCCGGGCTGGAACATATAGAAGTCCAGGCGGTCCAAATACTGCGCGGGAATCGTGCGGTTACCGCGATTGATGTGCATGGTACGCAGGGCCTCGGGCGCGCGCTTCGCAACCTCGTCGAGCGCATCCTCGTAATAGGCAATCGCCTCGTCACCGGCAAAGTCCGTGTCGCCCGTCACCACATAGACGGGATCGAACTCGCCCAGGTTCTCGACGACGCGGGCAACGTGGGCACGGACCTCCTCGCGCGGCATAACCTCGGCACCGCAACGCTCGGCGATCTTAGCGCCCCAGGTACCGGGCACGTAGTTGCACCACATGAGCACGAGCGCCGGACGAATGCCGTGCTCGACGGCAGCGCGGCACATGGCAGCGGCGCGATCCCAATACGCCTGGTTGGGTTGAGACCAATCAAAGCGCACGCCATCCTCGCTGGCATAGGGCCAAATGCCCAGATCGGGGCAGCAGCGATCCCACTGCGGCAGCGTGTTAATCTGCAGCACGTTCATGCCCTGCTCGGCGCGGCGGGTCAGATAGTAGTCCCAGTCGGCCTCGGGGATGCTGGTAAACGCACTCCAGCACGTATCGGCAAACCAAAAGAACGGCTTGCCCTCGCACAAAAAACCGTCCTGACGACCGTTGACGGTCAGTTTTCCCAAACTCATCTGCATGTCCTTTCGCTCGATAAAGGAATTGCGAACCGGCAGAAGCTTTCGCGGTAACCCCTGATGCGAAAGCCCCCGCCGTTTAACAAACCCCTGCGGGCGGACACCACTTGCCCACTCCAGTCTACCTTGCAAGAAGGGCCCCGCCGGGCTTGCGCCTGACGGGGCCTTGTCGTGTAGGTAAGGTCGTATGCGACCGAATGGCTTGGCCTTAGGCCTCCATCTCGGCGAGCTCCTCCTTGGAGAAGCCGGCGACGAAGACGACGGCAGCGGCGATGACAAAGGAGATTGCCATACCGACGATAGCCCAGACGGTGTTCATCTGGCCACCCTGCAGGTAGTTGGTGAAGACCAGGAAGTTGGAGGCACCGCCAGCGAGGTAATAGGTAACGCCCATGAGGCCGGAGAACACAGCGCCGATGGCACCGCCGATGAACATACCGAACATGGTGCGACGGAAGCGCATGAGGATACCGAAGAGTGCGGGCTCGGTGACGCCGCCGGCGATGGCGGAGATGACGTAGCCCAGGGCAAGACCCTTCTCGTCGGGGTTCTTCATCTTGAGGAAGGCACCGAAGGCGCAGCCCCAGACAGCGGCCATAGCGCAGTTGGTGGAAACGAAGACGAAGGGATCGTAGCCGGCAGCGATGATCTGAACCTGAGCGAGCAGGATGACGGGCATGTGCATACCGCAGACCACGAAGAGCTGCCAGAAGGCGCCGAGGACGGCCATGACGATCAGGATACCGACGCCACCCATGTCAGCGAGACCGAAGAGGGCGTTAGCGATGAGGCTGCCGATCTCGTTGCCGAGCGGGGCGAGGACGATGAAGGCGATGGGGATGGTAACGATCATGGTGCAGAACGGCGTGAAGACCGTGGAGAGCACGTCGGGCATGACCTTCTTAAAGAACTTCTCGACGAAGTAGAGGACAGGCACCGAAAGGATAATCGGCAGGACGGACTGCTGATAGTTGGCAGCGGCGATCTGAATGCCGTAGACGGAGATGATTCCGCCGCCATCCTGGGTCGCGACACTCACGACGGACGGGGCCATGAGGGCGCCGCCGAGGAGCATGCCCAGAACCGGGGAGGCGCCGAGCTTCTTAGCGGCGGCATAGCCCAGGTAGATGGGGATAAAGGTGAACGTGGCCTCGTACAGGGTGGTGTAGAGGAACGTGTAGGTCGGATCGGTGTCAGAGAGAACGCCGAGCATGGTGGGACCGAGGACCGCAGCGATGGTGCGGAACAGACCGCCGGCCATGAGCAGCGGGATCAGCTGGGTCATGGAGCCCGACAGATAGTCGAGGATGATGTTCGGCAGGTTCTTGAGCTCGAACTTCTCCTTGGGAGCATCGAGGTTCTCGTCGACCGCGGCACCCTGCTTGACGCCGGACATGGCGACGAACTCGGCGAGCACCTTGGGCACGTTCTGGCCGATGATGACCTGGAGCTGGCTGCCGGCGAACTGGCAACCCAGAACACCCTTGACCTTCTTGATCTTCTCCACGTCGGCCTTGTTGTTGTCCTTGAGCGTCAGACGCAGACGCGTCATGCAGTTGGTGGCGACGGAAACATTCTCCGCACCGCCCACGAGCTCGAGGACATCGGTGGCAATCTGCTTGTTATCTACTGCCATGGGACCCCTCCCCATATCATCGTGTGCCTACTCGTTTGGGCGTAGGCACGCCTTTGGCTCGGCGACTATAACCCCTTACGGCCACCGAACCCTTGGATACGCTGTCATAAACAATGTGTTTACTGAACGTTTACGTGCTTTAGTTTACACGGAACGTCTAATTTGTGGCAATTTTGCCGTCTGTAGTCCGGTGAACGGTAGGAAATCGGGGGTGAACGTACTTGAACGGTAAGGGATTGTCTATTTGACGCTCTGCTGCTAAATGCCTATTTACGTGGTCTTTTAATTTGGTAAACACCTCTATTCTTTGTTGACCCATCAACAAAAGCCCTGCTAAATGGTGATAAACGAATGTTTAGTAATTTGTTGAGTGTTCATTTTGACCGTTTACCGAGTTCATCTGCCTGTTCTGTAGCTCTGCATTAAACTAAACATGTTTAAGTTGTATTGCCGCTGATGTTTACCACTCGCGGCGCAGAGGAGGCAGCTCATGGAACTCAAATCGTGCACCTACGCAACCGTCACCACGCTGGGAGACTTTGGCCCCTGGATCAGCAAAGTCGTGCTCGACCTGCCGTGCACCGTTCGCGCCAACGATATCGATGCGCGCACCTTCCATATATATGTAGAGCGCCATGAACGCACGGGCGAGATCCTGATGCGCAAAGAGCGCGGCGCCGACCACGCCGCACCTTCCGTAGGCTATGTCGACGTCCTCGCCGCCTATCCGTGCGATGAGTGCGGACGCAAGCTCGCCTTTGGCACCCATGTGGCGCTCGAGATCGCCGAGCAGCGCCTGACCAAAAAGATCGAAGGCGGCGTCATGGGCTCGCGTATGATCGATAACCAGCTGCGTATCACGCAGCTCGTGGCTCTTCCCGGCAACGATGGAGACGACCCCACCGCGGGCCTCGTCTTCGATCGCAGCCGCGGCGACATCTGCCCCGCGCTCAAGGGCTGGCATAACGCCGTACAGCAGACGCCCGTCGACGGCATCGCGCTCGAGTACGGCTATTTCGAGCCGAGCTTTGAACCCGCTGACTCCGCGCTCTTCAGCCCGTTTGCGCCCGAGGACACGCCCGCCGTCGAGAAGGCGCCGCTGATCGTGTACCTGCACGGCGCCGGCGAGGGCAAGGGCGCCACGCAGGGCGAGGGCGCCACGCGTGCCTACACCGGCAACCGCGTGACAGCGCTCTCGCAAAAGCAGATCCAGCGCTACTTTGGCGGCTTTGCCTGGGTGCTCGTGCCGCAATCGCCCACGTTTTGGATGGACAACGGCGTCGAGCAACTCGGTCGCTCCAACCAGAGCATCTATTCCCCCGTGCTTAAGGCGCTGATCGACGAGTTTGTCGCCGAGCATGCCGACCGCATCGACACCGATCGCATCGTAGTCGCCGGTCTTTCCAACGGCGGCTTTATGACCCTGCGCCTGTGCGCCGACTATCCCGAGTTCTTCGCCGCGGGCCTTCCCTGCTGCGCGCCGTGGTACAACGCCACGGACGAGGACGTGGCCGCACTCGCCAAGACGCCGCTGTGGTTCACGCACTCTAAGGGCGACGAACTCGTGTCGCCGCAACAGACCGTGTTGCCGCTCACGGCGCGTCTGCGCGCGGTCGGCTCCAACGTGCACCTCACCTACTTTAGCCATGTCGAGGACCTGACCGGGCGCTACCGAGAGGCCGACGGCTCGCCCAAGAAGACGTTCAACCATGGCGTGTGGATCCACCAATTCAACGACCTGTGTTATCAAGACTTCGACGGGGGCAACGTACTCATCGACGGCGAGCCGGTGGGCTGCTGGGAGTGGTCGGCCAGAGTTTCGAGGTAGCCATCCCATCGGGGGCCCTGACCTTTAGTTTTGTAAACGTCCTCGCGCATGAGCCCCGCTTTTCCTGCTCCTTCGGAGCATCGGATAAGCGGGGCCCGCGCTGCGGAATGTTTACAAAACTAAAGGTCAGGGCCCCTAAGTTAACGTTGTTCGAAACGCTGGACGAGCGCTTCCGGCGGACCGCCGGGTTGACGGCGGTGAGGGCGTGGGTCCCGTCTTGCCTTGCGCGTAACTGGCTGAAATGATTTTGGTTGGAGCTGTTCTTATGTCCCAAAAGTTGACTCGGGTGATTGTTACTACTGATATGGAAGTCGATGACATGAACTCTCTGGTTCATTTGGCTCTGTATCTCAACTTGCTCGATGTTCAGGCTGTGGTGTATACGGCTTCGCAGTATCACTTTCTTGGGGATGGCATCCATACGCTTGGCGAGGTGAATCCGCATTGGCGGACTAAAGGGCGTCGTTCCTATGAGTGGGATGTTGTGCCTCATGAACCTGATCCCACGGCTGGGGAGCTTCGTGAGTATCGGCCGTTTCCTGAGCACTGGATTGAGAGCCTCTGGAGCAATGAGTATGCCCAGGCCTGGCCTCAGCTGCAGGCTAATGCGGCCGCTGCCGGTGAGCCGCCGTTTCCCTCGCCCGCCCAGATGATTGAGCGTACCTTTGTGGGCAACGTTGCCTTTGAGGGCGATGTGCGTGAGGAGACTGAGGGCTCGCGCGTGATTGCTCAGGCGATTTTGGATGATGACCCGCGCACGCTTTGGCTGTTCAGTTGGGGCGGTATGAATACGATCGTTCGTGCGCTTATGAGTATTGCCGAGCGCTATCGCGCCACACCCGAATGGCCTTCCGTGCAGCAGCGCATCTATCAGAAGGTGCGTGTGATGGGCGTCGCCGATGGCGTGGGGCAGGACAATTCTTGGCTCGACCATGGGCGTGAGCTCTTCCCCGATCTCATCTTTTGGTGCGTGCCTTATATGTATGGCGGCTACGTTGATGCCAAGATGGCTCAGCCCGATTCGTTGCCGTTGTTCCAGGCTCCCTGGCCCGAGCAAAATCTCACGCAGGGCAACGGCCCCCTTATGGCGCGCTATATGCTCTATGGCGATGGCAAGGTGTACGAAAACGAGCCCGAGCGCTTTCAGTTTGGCAAGCATGCGCGCTTGGACTGGGGCCTGGAGGGCATGCCTGCGATGCAGTTTGAGCGCGGCGACTTTATGGCCGAAGGCGACTCGATGACCTATATTCCGCTGCTGCCGTTTGGCCTGCGCGGCATCGATAACCGCGACTTTGACACGTTGCTCGGCCGCATGTTCCTTGACGGGCATCCCGACTCAGATGCGCCTGCCGGTTTTGCTGCCATAGGTACGCCGGTGAACGGCAACCCCAACCCCTATCTGCGCGCCTATCAGGAAGACTTCGCCGCTCGCGCGCAGTGGTGCGCCCATGAGCCCGCGGCCTGCTCGCATCCGGCGTATGTTGCCGAGGTCACGGGCGACATGAGCGCCGCGGCCGGCGAGCGCGTTGCTCTTGCAGCGACCATCGTCGACCCCGATGGCAGGGGCTTCGATGCTCATTGGAATGTCACCATGGGACCGTCGCGCTATGCAGGCGCTCAAGATCTGTCGCTATGGCAGGAATGCGCGACGGACGCCACGTTCACCGTACCCGCCGACGCGCAGCCCGGTGACCGCTTCGTGCTCACCCTCAGCGTGCAGACGCGCACCGAGCGCCCCTGCACCCGCTACGCCCAAGTCGCCATCACCGTCGCGTAGTAAGCGGCGACACCCACATTCGACATGGAGTGCCCCCAACTGCCACTCATTTAAGAACGTCCCCGATGACTACCCAGAAGTTGCGGTGGAATAGTTCCTGTTTGACCTTCTAAGGCCGCCATTTAGGAACTATTTCACCGCAAGTTATTTGGGGATGAAAAATGGGCCATGTGTCCCAGTTGTGGAGACCTCTTGAGCCGTCTGGGTATCGTGAAAGATCGCGCGCTCCCCCATCATCAAAAGTGACACACGCTACCTGTTGATGGGAGGCAACCATGGGCTTCTTTGACAAGATGTTCGAGAAGAAAGAGTGCGCGATTTGCGGTACCGAGCTGGGACTTCTAGGTAAGACCAAGATCAATGAAGGCTACCTGTGCAAAGAATGCGTCGGCAAGCTCTCTCCCTTCTTTGGCGGTTATCGCTCTAGCACCGCGGACGACATTCGCGAGCAGCTCGCCTATCGCGAGGCCAATGCCGAGCGCCTAGCATCGTTCAATCCCACGCGCACGCTCTCGGCCGGGCGCACCAATATCATGCTCGACGAGGACGCGGGCCTGTTGATCATTACCTCGCAGACGCGCTGGCGCGACGCCAACCCCGACATCATCGAGTTTTCGCAGGTGCTCGGCTGCGATATGGATATCGACGAGCACCGCACCGAGATCTATCGCGAGACCAAGGACGGCGAGCGCGAGAGTTATGACCCGCCGCGCTACGACCTGGATTACGACTTCAATCTGACCATCCACGTCAACACGCCGTACTTTACCGAGATCGACCTGCGCGTGAACGACTCCACCATCGAGCAGCGCGGATCCATCGAGTACCGCGAGGCCAAGCGTCAGGCAACCGAAGTCCGCGACGCGCTGGTGCAGCTGCGTCAGGAGACGCGCGACAGCGTCGTTGCCGCCAAGGCCCCCAAGACCGCGGTGACCTGTCCCTTCTGCGGAGCCACCACCATCCCCGATGCCAGCGGGCGCTGCGAATACTGCGGCGGCGCCATCGGCGCATAGCCCCCGGCACGGAAAGGACCGATCATGGCCTTCGAAAGCGTTAACTATCAGTGCCCCGCGTGTGGCGGCCCGCTGCATTTTGCCAGCGCCGAGCAAAAGCTTGTCTGCGACTACTGCGACTCGCGCTTTGAAGTCGAGAAAGTCGAGGCCCTCTATCGCGAGCGCCAGGACAAGGCGGACGCCAAAGCCGATGCGGCGGCCGCAACATCCAAGCCCGCATCCGACGATGCGGTGCAGGAACTGGCCCAAAACGCCGGCTATATCTGCTCGTCGTGTGGCGCCGAGCTGATCTCGGACGGCACCGTCGCCGTCTCCACCTGCCCATACTGCGGCAATCCCGCCGTGGCGCCCGGC
Organism: uncultured Collinsella sp.; assembly: GCA_902470835.1. GTDB lineage: Bacteria > Actinomycetota > Coriobacteriia > Coriobacteriales > Coriobacteriaceae > Collinsella. The sequence goes on along the minus strand of CABRHR010000058.1, from coordinate 2,091 downwards.
CAGCTCTCGGGCGACTTCTCCCCCGACCTGGTGATTCCGTTTAAGCTCGGGCGCGACGATGTCTTGGCCGCGCTCAAGGAGCACTACAAGGGCAAGATCCTGCTGCCCAAGAGCTTTGTCACCGGCAACCACATCGACGAAGTCCAAGGCGTCTACGTGCCGTTTTGGCTCTACGGCGCCCGCGTGGACGGCGAAGTGCACTTTGACGCAACCAACGAGACCGTGACCGAGGAATCCGACCGCACCGTCACGACCACCGACCACTACGATGCCTACCGTAAGGGCAATATCTCGTTTGAGCGCGTGCCCGTCGACGGATCGTCCAAGATGCCCGACGGCCACATGGACGCCATCGAACCGTTTGACTACGACGCGCTGCGCCCGTTCTCGGTCGCCTACATGCCCGGCTACATCGCCAACCGTTACGATGAGGACTGCGAGACTTGCAAGGCCCGTGCCGAGCGCCGTATGGAAGAAAGCACGATCTCGGCCCTGCGCGAGACCGTTATCGATGAGTACGACGATGCCTCGGTCGAGAGCAAGCAGCTCGACTACACCTGGGAAGACAGCGACTACGCCTTGTTCCCCGTCTGGATGCTCTCGACCTCGTGGAACGGCAAGAGCTACCTGTTTGCCATGAACGGCCAAACCGGCCGTATGGTCGGCGAACTCCCCTGCTCCAAGCCCAAGCTCATTATCGCCTCGCTGCTGTTCTTTGTGATCGGATTTGTCCTCTCCCAGATTCTCTTTATGGGCGAATACGCCTTCGATCCGGATTACCTCACCTTTGATATCGAGGGCATCCTCATCAACATCGTCGCGCCGCTGATCATCGTGATCATCGGAGACGTGCTGCTGGTAGGCCAGCTCAAGACGGCCAACGAGGCGACTCACGCCGACGAGTACTGCGGCGAGCTCGACCTGGTCGAGAAGCACGACACCTTCAGCCACACCGAGACCACCGTTGTCATGAAGGACGACAAGGACGACTAAGCAATCCGACCAATACCACCCGGACTTTGACGAGAAAGGAAGATCACCATGGGACTCTTGAAAGCTGGATTGGGAGCTGCCGGCGGCGTCATGGCCGACCAGTGGAAGGAATTTATCTACTGCGAATCGATGCCCGCTGACGTCTTGGCCTGCAAGGGCGTCAAACGAACCGGCGGCCGCAGCTCCAACACGCATGGCGAGGACAACGTCATCTCCAACGGCTCCGTCATCGCCGTCAACGACGGCCAGGGCATGCTCGTGGTGCAAAACGGCAAGATCATCGAAGTCGCGCTGGAGCCCGGCGAGTTCGTCTTCGATACCGGCAGCGAGCCGAGCGTCTTTAGCGGCAACCTGGGCGACTCCATCAAGGAGACCTTCGCCAATATCGGCAGCCGCTTCACCTTCGGCGGCGACGCGGGCAAGGACCAGCGCGTCTACTTCATTAACACCAAGGAGATTATCGGCAACAAGTACGGCACCGCCTCGCCCGTGCCCTTCCGCGTGGTCGACAACAATATTGGCCTGGACGTCGACATCTCCGTGCGCTGCAACGGCGAGTATTCGTACCGCATCACCAACCCGTTGCTGTTCTACACCAATGTGTGCGGCAACGTGACCGATAGCTACACGCGCGACAAGATCGATAGCCAGCTTAAGTCCGAGCTGCTCACCGCCCTGCAGCCCGCCTTTGCCAAGATCTCGGAGATGGGCATCCGCTACAGCGCCATCCCCGGCCACACCACCGAGCTCGCCCGCGCGCTCAACGAGGTCCTCTCCGCCGACTGGCGCGACCTGCGTGGCGTCGAGATCGTGAGCTTTGGCGTAAACTCCATCGCCGCCTCGCAAGAAGACGAGCAGATGATCAAGGACCTGCAGAAGGCCGCCGTCATGCGCGATCCCACCATGGCAGCCGCCAACATCGCCAGTGCCCAGAGCGACGCGATGCGTGCCGCGGCGGCCAACCCCAACGGCGCGATGGCCGGCTTTATGGGCATGGGTATGGCAGGCGGCATGGGCGGCATGAACGCCAGCCAGCTGTTCGCTGCCGGCCCTGTCTCTTATACACATCTGACGCTGCCGACGAAGAGGATAGTGTAG
>CABRHR010000057.1 GCA_902470835.1 uncultured Collinsella sp. | reverse complement strand
AAATTTTTTAGACGCCCTGGACTTTGTCTCATATTTTATTCGCAACGGTTACGCAACAGGTGATTCAAAATCTCATATACCTGTCATTCCTTTTTTGCTTGACTCAGAGTCTCGATCAAGTGATACCGAGTTCTCGATTGAATTTATCGCCAGCAATTTGAAGTATGAGTTTTCATTTGGTGTAAACAAAAATGAGGTTACATATGAGAACCTCACCGTATACCGATCAAAACAGCCGTCCCTTCTCTATGACCGCTCTTCGATAAACGGGGAACAGTCAATTAAATTTGGTAGCACCTTTACAGGTGCAAAAAAACAACTTTGGGATATCACGCGCAATAATTCTTTGTTCTTATCTGCCGCAGCGGCGGCTGGAAGTGATGTAATTCAACCCGCATTCACAGCTCTTGCCAATGACATCAATCTCTATGATGCAACGCATTATCTAGCAGAACTCGCCACCATAAAAAAGCTGTTTATCAACGATGACGCTCGAGCTCAGATGCTATCTCAGCTAATTAAATATGCTGATATCGGAATTGACGGCATGGATATCCGTCAATCGGAAGGCGTCATGGGTTTAAAAGACTCACTCATTGGACTCGATGGGATTCCGGAAGAGGCACGTAATAAAATTGGAGAAGACTTTAAATTGTCATTCGCTTATGACCTGTTCTTCCACCATAAAGGCTCGGGAGATGGCTTTTGGCTGGGCTCCGCCCATGAATCGGAGGGCACAAAAGCTGCGCTGGCGTTTTTCTCGGTAGCCTTACGTTCTTTAAGCAGTGGGGCCACAACAGTAATTGACGAGCTTGATTCGAGCCTTCATCCTACGCTCCTGCGCGACTTCGTCTCACTGTTCGCCGATCCCGACACAAATCCAAAGGGCGCGCAGCTAATCTTCTCGACCCAAGATGTCACCTTGATGACACGAACCAGCCCTATGGAAGAGGTGCTTGAACGTGACCAGGTCTGGTTTGTGGAAAAGGACTCTGAAGGTGCTTCGCAATTAATTGCTGCGATGGAGTATTCGCCTCGTGCAAATGAGAATCTGGGGCGCAATTACTTAAACGGTGTCTATGTGCCGCTGCCCAACCCAAGTTTTCATCAACTTGTGGCCCAACTCATGAAGGAAGGTGCCGACATAGATGGCTAAAACAGAAAGGAGAGGACTTGCTCGCGGCCGCAAAAAGCAGACAAGAGCCAAGCGAAAGCGCCACCTAATTGTGTCCAATGGAAAGGTGACCGAAACCGAATACTTTAACTTCCTTATTACTGAAATGGACGTTCGCGGAAGCGTGCGGTATCGGCATATTGACGGAGACCCTTTGAAGGTTGCCAAGCAGCTTTCGCGAGAGCTCGATTCAGATAAAAAGGCCGTTAAAGCAGGCGAAATCGAAGCATTGAGTTCCGCATGGATCGTAGTCGATTCAGATGAATTCAGAAACCTAGCCGCAGCAGAACGAGAAGCAAAGACAAAAGGGGTTAGGCTCGCGATTTCCAATCCATGCTTTAAAGTATGGCTTATCGATCATGTCTCACCATGCCCGGAAACTTTTGCATCGACGCCACAATGTGAGAAAAGAGCGCGCGACCTTGGCGTTCTAAAATCTACTGACCCCAACAGGTCCTCCGCGTCAAAGTTCAAGTCGGTAAATCTCGAAATAATTGACGGCAACAAGGGCCAGGCTTTGACCAATGCCGCAAAGCACAATACGGATGATAAACGTCGTGCAAGAGAAATGAATCCGGACAACGTTGCCGCCTATCGAGTGTGGACAGACTTGCCTGATCTTGTAGATGACGAATTTGGGTCGGGTAACTAGTGTGATTCAACCCGCGTTAGGGGCAGTCTTTTAACTCAAAAAGTTGTAAACGAGGTAGCAATGCTTTGGAGCTATGTTCAGCTTGATGATGGCACCCAGCTTGCCTACTCAGAGACAAGAGATGACGGGACCGTTCGCGTAGCCGTCGAGCGTCCGGTTGACCTTGGCATTGACCATGCGGAATGCTTCTTGCCTGGGGTCAAATGGTTCAACGTCGAAGGTTTTTCTACTGACGATCTGGATTTTTTGACCGAGTTCGTTAGATCAAACGCCCCGTTTATCTTCGAGCTCGCCGACCACCAAAAAGCCGGACCGGCGGTTTCGGCGCTGGCCCCCTGACGTTCTACTGTTGAACGGCAAATAACCCATGATTTCGCCTACCGACATATCCACCTCCGCCTCCCGCGTGCTGGCTCAATACGACGTCAGCGAAGCATATTTATTTGGCTCGTTTGCCCGAGGCGAGCAAACGCCCGATAGCGATATTGACTTGCGCCTAGTCTGCGGCAACACCATGACGTTCGGCACGCTTTACGAACTCTCCCATGAGCTCGAGAGGGAACTTGGGCGAAAGGTTGATATCGTCACCAACCCACCAGAGCACATGCGCCCGGCATTCAGCAAAAGCATCGAGCAAGATGAGGTGCGTGTCTATGAAGCTCTGCAAGCAGGACGAGGCGTTAGTGTGCTCCGGCGTGATCAGCAAGTCTGATTTTTGTCGCATACTTCCGGACTCGGCGAGCCTTAGAAGCCAGTATTGAACTCAAACTCGGTTCCAGACACCCTTTTGCTATTTGAATACAGGTATCGCTCTAGCGATAGTATGTTATACTATCGCTAGAGCGATACCTGTTAGGAGACTCGCGTGGAACTGTGGCATGGTTCTCAGAAAATCATTGAGACTCCCCAGCTTGGCCTGGGGAAAATCCATAACGACTATGGACAGGGATTCTATTGCACAGAGAGCCTCGACCTTGCAAGGGAATGGGCATGCTCGCGCGATGCCGATGGCTTTGCGAATCGCTATGAACTCGATATAGCAGATCTCAAAGTTCTCGACTTGCTATCGCCGCAATATTGCGTCCTGCATTGGATAGCGTTGCTCGTTGAGCATCGTTCTTTTCGCAAAGATACCGCCATTGCGGCGGGGGCGTGCGAATATCTCCATGATCACTTTCTACCTCAGACGAGCACTTGCGACGTAATAAAGGGGTGGCGTGCGGACGACTCGTACTTTAGCTATGCCAGAGCTTTTGTAAACAATACGATCACCGTCGAGCAGCTTGGACGATCTATGAGGCTCGGTAACCTGGGGGAGCAGATTGTGCTCAAAAGCGAGCGTGCGTTTAAGAGAATTCGTTTTGCTGGATTTGAACGTGCGCAGAAAGCTCTGTATGGTCCATTGGCCAAGGAACGAGATGAAGCGGCAAGGGCGCAGTATCGGGAGCTCCTTGCCGAAAACCCGTTTGAGGGAATACGTATCGTCGATATCATTCGAGAGGGGATGACGGGCGATGACCCACGCCTACAGTGAGATGTATCTCGAGGATGCAATGAGAACGCTGGGCGAGGCGGTCGATTTTGCTCTCTGTGACCAAGGGCTGACTCCAGCCGAGTTGACGGCGATCCTGTCGAACGCTCTTGAGATGAAACAGTTTGAGCGCGGTATGCCTCGCGTCGTCTGCGGCATGGCGGGCGACGAGCTCGCGCGCGAGATCATTGTTCACGCGGGTCTGAAGCCCGTCGAATTCAGGGAGGCCTATCCGTTCGACCGTTCACCGCAATACTGGGCAGGTTGGGTTTTGGCCTATGCGCAATGGATGTGTAGCTTGAGTTTTAGCGACCTTCTTGAAGTCGCCCCGCTCGATTGGATCATCGGCTCGTACCATCCGCTTCACGAGGCCTCCGAAGACAAATTCGCCCAGATTGTCATCGAAAAATGGAACAACGCCCAGGTAGACAAAAAGGGCCTCAAAGCGGCACGAAAGGCGGCCGGCCTAACGCAAAAACAGCTCGCCGCCCAATCGGGGGTTAAACTTCGCGCCATACAACTCTACGAGCAGAACCAGCTCGACCTACGCCGCGCCTCGGTTTCCTCGGCATTGGCGCTTGCAGACACCCTAAACTGCACCATCGAAGACCTCGTCTGGCAACCGATTGCTCTGGAGTACGACTCGCAGGCTATTTCGTCTGTAAAGCTATAGAGGAGTCAGACATGCCTTGGAGCTATGTTCAACAAGATGACGGCGCTGATTGCGTCGCTCAAGAAGATCATTCAACTGCGCACGTGGCAAATTCAGCATCACCGATTTTGCTCGGCGGCACCACGTCAATCGACGAAGCTATTCGGCTGACCATTTCGAACATGCCCAACGCGCTCAGGCTCTTGGAGAACTCATGATGGCGGCTATGCAGCGGAGCGCTCATCCGTTCGCCCCGCTCGTGCTCGATGATGCCGGTTCGCTCGAAGATATGGTCGCGGCCGTGATGCGCCTGCACAGCACGCTGATGACGGTCGGGCGCTGCTATACAACCGACGCCACGGGCGACCGTGCCGCGCTTGAGCTTGGACGCGTCGAGTCCGTGCTTGCAGGTGCATTCTGTACGATATTCGGCCAATCGCCGGCTGATCGCTTCGCAGACATCTTTGACCAGGTCACTTATGTGGCCGATCACATGGTCAAGGACCACATCTTTGAGGACGGCAACAAACGCACCAGCCTTGTCTTTGCGTTGTCCGTCCTAAGGTTCACCGGCACTCCGGTCGTACTGTCCGACAGCCCCGAGCCCAAAGACAACCAGTACCACGCGTGGATCCAGGACCTCGTTTCCAGTCGCCGCACGAACAGCGAGCTAGCCGAAGAGCTGCGCCGCGGTTGCGTTGCGCGCACAGGCGACCCATCACACGTATAGAATCTAAGCATCCGCACGCCAGTTATTGAATGGATTGGACACCACATGGAAATCCCTAGCACCCTGTGCAGCAATGTGTACGAGTTTGCGTTTTGCCCCGAGCCCTGTTATGACCGCCTGGTCGACCTCGCCGATCCCGAGGATTGGGGTCCCAGCAACCGCATCCTAAAAAACTACTTGTCGTTTTCGTTTAGCCGCGCGGTGTTCCTGACCGAGCGTGACTTGGACCAGACCGGGCCGTCCAACCTGCCGCTGGTGTTCGACGATGACCGCTGCCTATTCAATACCGGCCTGTACACGCGTCGCTACGAGACCATCTACGGCCTGTTTGAGCCCAATACCAAGCCCGACGCGCGCCAGCGCTGGTTTTTGAAGGGCTTCTTTAAGGAAAGCGACCCCATGCTGGTCTCGTTTGAGTACCTGCCGTGCCGCGTGCGCTTTGCCGAGGACCCCTCCGAGCTGGTCTTTGACTACCGCCTGCCCATCCGCTCCAACATCGACCACATTCTGGGCGACGAGGAGAACCTTACGCGCATCCCCGCCAGCCTGATGGGAGAGGACAACTCGCTGCTGCTGCGCCGCGCTTTTGAGGGCGCCGTCGTCGAAGCCGCCCGCCGCGCCGCAGCCAACTACACGCTCGCGGTACCGCAGTTCTACGGCGGCCGGATCCAGCTGCTCTTGCCGCTGTGCCTGACCGGCGACAAGCCCGAGCTGGCGCTGACCATCCAGCGCGAGGACGGTTTCTACGCAGCACGCACCTGCCTCACGCTCGACATGGCCTACAACAACGCGCGACTGATCTGCCGTCCCGAGACCTCGTGGATTAAACGATAAAGGGTGGTTAAGCTGCGGTTTTTCCGATTGCTTTAGTTGTTTTGGCTTGGCTAGCACCCACGAATTTAAAATCGAGGGCAAAAAGTTCTTGGTAAACCACGCGCGGCTATGATAGTATCTCTTTTGCCGAAAGGCGACGGGCGATTGGCTCAGGGGTAGAGCATATCCTTCACACGGATGGGGTCACAAGTTCGAATCTTGTATCGCCCACCATCTAAAGCACAGGTCAGAGGTGTTAAGCCTCTGGCCTTTTTCTATTTGACACCAAGGCCGACACCAAAATCGACTCGAAGTCGTATAAGGCGTCATTTTTTTATCGCGCCCTTTTTTGACGCCATTGCATGTTTTGTATAAAACACATCCGTAATTTCATTGAACTCCCCATGTGATTCGAGCGCAAATATGGAGACAGGGACCGCATGCCCAAAGCGTCTTCCAGCGGATTTCTATCACACGACGGTTTTTCGGCAGAACTCGTCAAGCTTTTGGTCAGCGTTTGGTCAGCTTCCGGTACTTACCCGCATGATGCCCCGGTAGATAATCGTCCACGACCACAACCGTATGGTCTACGGCCGATACCAGGGGAGGCACAAATGGACGATATCGTCTGCGCAAACACTGCATTCCGCTATTGGCGCTGCCCACCGCAGGTCCGCAACCTCTACCCAAGACTACCAAGCCCAGAAGACGGCTGGCGAGCCCTAGCCCAGTCGCCCTTCGTAGTTGACGTTCTCAAGACGCCGGTTGTCACTGTCGCATCAACACGAAGTAACTTACATTCCGATCTGCGACACACCATTCGATGGAATGAGGCTTATGCAGACAATATATCCATCGATACCGGTATGGGCTTCAGTGTTTCAGATCCGCTCAATACGCTATTCACCATGACGCGCAACATATCTCATAGTGACTTGGTGCTAGCAATGTACGAATTCTGTGGCTGGTTCTCCATTTTCAAGCCATCTGCTTCATCCGAACTTGCCCTTGAACTGGCAAGTTCGGATGAAGCGTGCCCTAGCACCGAAAAGTTATTTGAGCTTGATGAGACCCAGGATGAGCCACCCTGGAAGCGCGTCTATGCAACCGCACAGCCAAAGAGCGACGAAATGGGCCACCAGGGAGGGGAAGAAAACAATAAAGAGAGAGGGAAGGGAACATCGCTCTGGATGAGAAAACCCCTCATTGAGATTGAAGAATTGCAGAGATTCGCAGCTAGGGTAAAGAGTGAAATGTGGGGGAGGCAATTCTACGAGGCCGCCCAGCAAGTAATTGGTGTCGCTGCGTCTCCGCTTGAGGTGGCCGGGATCATGTTGCTCAGTCAACCAAGGCGACAAGGTGGAGCAGGATTCAATAACATTTACGTCAATGATCTAACGCCGCTATCAGTTTCGGCCCGACAGATAGCAGGTCAGAAAGAGTGCTACGGCGACATCGTGATAGTAAACCCAATAACGATGAAGGCCGTTATCATCGAAATTCAGGGAGAGGTGGTTCACGGCTCGGGCGCAGTGCTCGACCACGATGCCACTCGAATGACCGCCTTGCAAAGCATGGGATACGACGTAATTCTAGTAACCCATGACATGCTCAATGATCACAATCAACTTGATACCATCATTCACAGTGTGTGCGATCGCTTGGGGCTGAACTACAAGCCAAAAACTAAGGCGATGCGGCGCGCAGAAACTAGACTACGCGCCAACGTGCTTTCCAACTGGCTCGAAATAGGCATGTAGCATATCCGTACGCGTCAATTTGGGCCTCGCGAGGGCATCTGTCTGTTCTGTCACTTCAAAACTATGCCGGTTTACTACGATGAATCGATGACCACCGAGCACGCCAAATTTGCCGCTTATAAAACAGCAGGTAGAACGCTTGGCAATTTCGCTAAAAGTCAAGTGTGGTCGCACAGCCCGGATTCATCGTAGTAAACCGGCATAGTTTTGACGTAGGCAGGACGGGAAGGGTCACGACCGGACCTAGGCAAGCCGTTCAGAGCGGCACCCGCGAAAGTTTTTCCAAAATTGTCCTTGCATCGCCGTGCGAGTTCCCGTATAGTACTTCTTCACACGGGGGCGTAGCTCAGCTGGGAGAGCGCTTGACTGGCAGTCAAGAGGTCAGGGGTTCGATCCCCCTCGTCTCCACCCGAGCATTGAATGAGGCTCCAACGCAAGTTGGGGCCTTTTTTCATATAGGCACACAAGGTCAAAGGCGGCACCATGATCCTCCTGGTCGACAAGATCGAAAAAAGCTTCGGCGCACGCGTCCTCTTTAGCGGCGCGTCCTTCCAGATCAACCCCGGCGAGCGCTTTGCGCTCGTGGGACCCAACGGCGCCGGCAAAACCACCATGCTCAAGATCATCATGGGCATCGACAGCCCCGACGCCGGCCAGGTCCAGTACGCCAAGGACTGCCAGGTGGGCTACCTGGAGCAGGAAACCAACCTGGAGCAAAAGGACACCACCATCCTTGCCGAGGTCATGGCCGCTGCCAAGGAAATCCGCCGCATGGGCGAGCGCGCCAACGAGCTGCAGGCCCAGATCACCGAGCTCTCCGAGCAGGGCAAGGACGTCGACGCACTCCTTAACGAGTACGGCCAGGTCCAGGACCGCTTTGAGCACCTGGGCGGCTACGAGCTCGAGAGCAACGCCCGCAAGATCCTGTCCGGCTTGGGCTTTAAGGTCACCGACTTTGAGCGCCCGTGCTCCGAGTTCTCGGGCGGCTGGCAGATGCGCATCGCGCTCGCCAAGCTCTTCCTGCGTCACCCCGACCTGCTGCTTCTGGACGAGCCCACCAACCACTTGGACCTCGAAAGCGTCCAGTGGCTGCGCGGCTTTATCGCCAACTACGACGGCGCCGTCCTCATCGTCAGCCACGACCGCGCCTTTATGGACGCCTGCGTCGACCACGTCGCCGCGCTCGAAAACCGCCGCGTGACCACCTATACCGGCAATTACAGCAGCTACCTCAAGCAGCGCGAGGACAACCTGGAGCAGATGCGCGCCAAGCGCGCTGCCCAGGAGCGCGACATCGCCCACATGCAGGTCTTCGTCGACAAGTTCCGCTATAAGCCCACCAAGGCCGCCCAGGCGCAGGAGCGCATCCGCAAGATCGAGCAGATCAAAAAGGAGCTTGTCATCCTGCCCGAGGGTCACAAGCACATCGACTTTAAGTTCCCCGACCCACCGCGCTCCGGCGACATGGTCGTGGGCCTCGAGGGTGTATCCAAGTCATACGGCGACAAGCACATCTACAGCGATATCGACCTCAAGCTCTACCGCGGCGAGCACGTGGCGCTCGTCGGCCCCAACGGCGCCGGCAAGTCCACCCTCATGAAGATCCTCGCCGGCCTAGAGCCGCCCACCACCGGCACCCGCGACCTGGGCACCAACGTGGGCGTGGCCTACTACGCCCAGCACGCGCTCGAAGGCATGACCGAGTCCAACACCGTCCTGCAAGAGATCGACACCGTCACGCCCAAGTGGACCGTGCCGCAGCAGCGCAGCTTGCTGGGCGCCTTCCTGTTTAGCGACAACGATTCCATCGAGAAGCAGGTTCGCGTCCTCTCCGGTGGCGAAAAGGCGCGCCTAGCGCTCGCCAAAATGCTCGTGGCCCCCGAGGCTCTTCTGTGCCTGGACGAGCCCACCAACCACCTGGACATCGACTCGGTGGACATGCTCGAGAACGCCCTGCAAAACTTCCCCGGCACCATCGTGCTGATCAGCCACGACGAGCACCTAGTACGCGCTGTGGCCAACCGCATCATCGACATCCGCGACGGCAAGGTCACGGTCTACGACGGCGATTACGACTACTATCTCTACAAGCGCGAGGACCTCGCGGCCCGCGCCGCCGCCGAGGCAGCAGGGGAGAGCACACCGGCCACGGCCAAGTCCGCCAAGGTCACCGCGGCCCAACCCGATGCGCCCGCCGTCGTTTCCAAGCCTGCAGAGGGCAAAAAGACCAAGGAGCAGAAGCGCGCCGAGGCCCAGGCCCGCGCCGCGCTCAACAAAAAGCTCAAGGGCGTGCGCAACCAGCTCAAGAAGATCGAGGCGGAGCTCGACAAAAAGCGAGCCCGCTATGACGAGCTTATGGAATTGATGGCGAGCGAAGAGCTTTATGCCGATCAGAACAAGTTCAACGCCGCGCTGGGGGAATATAACGGCCTTAAGCAAGAGCTGCCCAAGCTCGAGGACGAATGGCTGGAGCTTTCCACCCAGATCGAAGAGGAGACCGCGCGTGAACTCTCGTAAGGCCACTGCCGTGGCGATGAGCGTCATCGCCATCGCCTGTCGCATCTGCGGCATTTTTATGAGTGCGATGACCGTGCTGCTGTGCTTTAGCGGCCTGACCGCCAAGCTGCAGATCGTAGGCTTTGTCGTTGAGCTTTCACGCGCGCTGCCGAGCGCCATCGCCGGCTACGGCGTCATCACGTCGCCCTTTGGCGGCGTGTTCCGCTTAGATTACGCCATCGTCGCTGTGATCCTGTTTGTAATTGACTACCTGCTCACGCGCGCCTCGCGCCGCGTCCGCTAGGGGAGTGCCATGTCCAGCAGCTATTTCATGAATCTGCTTGCCAGCGCCGTTGCCGTCATCGTTGGCATCGTGATCCACGAGAGCGCGCACGCCGCCGCAGCCTGGGCGCTCGGCGACAAGACGGCCCGTTCGCGCGGACGCGTCTCGCTCAACCCGCTCAACCATATCGACCCGTTTGGCACCATCATCCTGCCGCTGCTCTTGCTCGCAGCCGGTGGCCCGGTGTTCGCCTTCGCCAAACCCGTACCCGTCTACCTCAACAACCTCAAGCACCCCAAGCGCGACGAGGTTCTGGTGAGCGTTGCCGGCCCCGCATCGAACATCGCCCTCGCGTGCCTCGCGGCCGCCCTCATGCACGCAACGTACGGCAGCCTCTACACCAGCATGTCCTTTGCCGTGGCATCACAGATCATGAACTTCGGCGCCACGTTTATCGTGGTCAACCTGTCGCTCGCGTTCTTCAACCTCATCCCGATTCCGCCGCTCGATGGCTCATCGATCATCGTGCCCTTCCTCAAGGGCAAGGCGCTCAACAACTATTACCGTCTGCAGCAATACGCTATGCCCATCCTCATCCTGGTGCTGTACCTGCTGCCCATGTGGACCGGCATCGATGTAATCGGCCGCTATTTCGACGTTACCGTGTATCCGCTGGCCGAGTGGCTGCTCAACTTCGCAATCGCCGGCATCTAAGGTAAACTTACAGGTCGACCGCGCAAAACGGTCGCAACATGCACCCAAACCGCGCCGCGAAGGCGCCGTCAAAGGAGGTCGAAGATGTCGTATCGCGTGTCGACGCAGGTCTACAGCGGACCGTTCGACCTGCTGCTGCAGCTGGTAACCCGCCAAAAGGTAGATATCGGCGCCATCTCCATCAGCGAGGTGGCCGAGCAATACCTGGCCGAGGCCGAGCGCATCGAGGCGCTGGACCTGGACGTGGCGAGCGACTTTTTGCTGGTCGCGGCAACCCTTTTGGACATCAAGGCCGCCTCGCTGGTCCCCCAGGAGACACCGCGCAAAGCCAATGACGACGATGACGAGTTCGACGAAGACCTCGAGGAGCTCAGCGCGCTCGACGGCGACGCCCTGCGCGAGGTCCTGATTCAGCGCCTGATCGCCTACAAGCAGTTTAAGGGCGCGGCGGCAGCCCTTGGCGCGCGCATGCAGGCCGAGAGCCGCATGCATTCGCGCGTGGCCGGCCCCGACCCCGAGTTCCTAGGTCTTATGCCCGACTACCTGGCCGGCATTACCCTGCGCGGTCTCGCCGTCATCTGCGCCGATCTGGACGGCAAGCGCCAAACGTTCTTGCTGGAGGCCGAGCACGTGGCACCGCATCGCGTGCCGCTCGACTTGACGGTTGCCTCGGTCGACCGCTTTACCATGTCGCACCAAACCTGCACCTTCCGCGAGCTGTTGGACGGCGACGCCACCACCGAGCAGCTCGTCGTTACCTTCCTGGCCATGCTCGAGCTCGCCAAACGCGGCTCGCTCACGCTGAGCCAGGACGAGATCTTCGGAACCATTCAAATCAACCGAGTCGAGGGAGCCGAGGCATACGTGCCCGGCGAGGGCCCCGAGCTCACCGAATAGGAGCCGCAACCATGTCAACCCTTTCCACGCTGGAGGCAAACAGCCTCAAAGGCGCCCTCGAGGCGCTGCTGCTGGTGTCGAGCGACCCGGTGAGTGCGCCCGCGCTGGCCGGCGCACTGGATATCGCCCCCGGCGAGTGCGCGTCGCTGCTCGCCGAGCTCAAGGTTGAGTACGAGGAGGCCAACCGCGGCTTTCAGCTGCGCGAGGTCGCCGGCGGCTGGCGCCTGTTCACGCACCCCGCTTACCACGACGTGGTCGAGGCCTATGTGTTGAGCTGGGACACGCAAAAGCTGTCCCAGGCGGCGCTCGAAACCCTGGCCGTTATCGCATACCACCAGCCCGTAACGCGCGAGGTGGTCAAGGGCATCCGCGGCGTCAACTCAGACGGCGTCATCGCGTCGCTCGTGGACAAGGGTCTAGTGCGCGAGCTCGGCCGTGACCCCCAGCGCGGTCAGGCCATCATTTACGGCACGACCAACGCCTTCTTGGAAAAGTTCGGCCTGCGCTCCACGCGCGATCTGCCCGACCTGGAGCAGTTTGCCCCCGATGAGCAGTCTCGACAGTTTATCCGCGAGCGCCTGAGCGGCCGCAGTATTCAGTCCACGCTCGAGGAGCAGGCCGAGGACCTGGACGAAGAGCGCGAACTGCTCGATACCGATGTTGAAGATGTTGAGGCAGTCGAGGACTTGGAGACCCTGGTCGTCGACGAGACCTCGGAGGATTTACATGACGAGGACTAACGAAGTAGGGGAGACGTGCGCCATGGGCACCGCAGTACCCGCAACCGACGCCCAGCCCGTCTATCCGCACACTATGCGCCTGCAGCGCTTTTTGGCGCGCGCGGGCGTGGCGAGCCGCCGCGGCTCGGAGGACCTGATGACCGCCGGCCGCGTGACCGTCAACGGCCAGGTCGCGACCGAACTGGGCACCAAGGTCGATGTCGACCGCGATCACATCGAGGTCGACGGCATGCCCGTCAAGCTCAACCAGGGCGCCGTATACTTGATGCTCTACAAGCCGACCGGCTACCTCACCACCATGAGCGACCCGCAGGAGCGCCCTTGCGTGGCCGACCTGGTCCCCCGCGACCGCTTTCCGGGACTTTTCCCGGTGGGCCGCCTGGACCGTGACACCACGGGCCTTTTGCTCTTTACCACCGACGGCGACCTATCGCAGGACCTGCTGCACCCCAGCAAGCACGTCTACAAGACCTACCCTGTCTCTTATACACATCTGACGCTGCCGACGAAGAGGATAGTGTA
>CABRHR010000056.1 GCA_902470835.1 uncultured Collinsella sp. | reverse complement strand
ACACTATCCTCTTCGTCGGCAGCGTCAGATGTGTATAAGAGACAGCTCTAGGCTCGAGGTAAACGCTGGGTTCGCCTCCCCCTCGAAGCGCTCGGCGTCGTCAACCTTCACCTTGAGCTTTGCCGGAGCGATCTCGAACTCACAGGCAGCGGCACCGGCGTAACCATGGCTTCGCAACGTTACCACAGCGCGGTACGTGCCGGCATCAGTCGGGGCCTCCGTCGAGGAATATTGCGTGCTTCCGGTACCGAAGTACCAGACCTTAAGGTCGCCTTTGCAGACCTTGGGGGCACCGGAAACTTCGGGCGCCTGCGGCGCACCATTAAAGGTAAAGTCGCCATCCGTGAACGATAGCTTTACGCGCTTTGCCTGGACAACGAGCGCAAAGGAGGCAGTCACGGCCTCGCCACGGGCATCCGTGCACGTGATATCGAAGGTGGAAACGCCCGTCCTGGACGGAACACCGGAGAGCGTCAGGCCGCCCGAAGTACGGGAGAGCTTGAACCCGTCGGGGAGCTTCGTCTTATCCCATGCGTACTCGTATGGAGCCTTGCCGCCCGTGGCCCCGGCAATCGTTGCGAGGTACGTGCTGTGGGTGCTCGCTGCCGGCAGCAGGTCGCCGTTAAACACAAGGGTGTCCCACGGCACGATGGAGACGGAGGCACAATCACTGTCCGTCTGCTTCTCAATACCAAGGTAGTGCTGAGTAATGCGGCAGAAATACTCGCCGGCCTGCTCGCCATCGAGGTCCGCGAGCGAGAGCGTCTCCCCCGTCTCGCCCTCGAGCGCCACGGCCTCGCCATCCACCATGCGGAACCACTGATAGGAAAGCTCAATCTCGGCAGCGCAACCCGTGGACGAGGCCGCGTGATCGTCGACGTTCTTGCCTGCCTCGGCCGCAACCGAGAGCACAGCCGAATCGCCCTCATGGACGCTTACGTCCTGCGGCTGCGCGACCACACGCGGAGCGTCCGCCTTCGCAAACTCGAACGTGACCTCCTGCGATGCGGTGACATCGCTCAACGTGACCTCGTACGCCCCGCCCTTGTAATCAGAAATGTCGAGGTCAACGGTCGCATCCGAGCCTGCCTGCGCGACCGTCACGCGCTCGAGGTAGCAGCCCTCGTCGGGCGTCGCCGAGAGGATCGCGTCCCCGCCCTCAACAACCGAAACCGAAGCATTGTCGACCGAACCGTTGACTGCCTTCGCCGTCACCTTATAGTGCTCGGACTTCTTCTTGACCGTCAGCGTGCCGGGGTCGACTGCGACATCATAGTTCGGATCGGCGACCGCCGCGTCGATCTGGTACTCACCCGCCGGCGATTTCTCATTCGCCGAGCAGAAGTACGTAACCTTTACGTCCGACGTGTCGCAACGACTCACCAAGCTGGAGGTAAACTCGGGGTTCTTCTGGCCCTCAAAGCGCTCGGCATCGTCGACCTTCACCAGTAACTGGGCAGGTGCAACGGAAACCGTCAACTCGGCGTCCTCGGCGGCAAGATAGTTACGCGAGGCAGCGGCATGGGCGACAACATGCGCCGTACCGGCGGCCTTCACCGTCGCACAGCGTCCCTTAATCGAAACCGGGCTCGCATCGTCATCGGAATCGACCAGCTCAAAGCTCACGGGAGTCTGGGCAACGTTGTTAAACACAATGGGGTCTCCACCGTACACACCCGAATAGCTCGTCGTTCCCGTAATGACCTGGCTTGCCTTTGCAATCGAGAACTCGGCAGACTTTTTACCCTGATAGTTGGGGTCAGTCACCTTAACCGTGACGCGGTAGTTGCCACTGTCGCACGGCTCCAGCGCCGTCGGACCATAGGACGTTCCATCTATGCCGCGATAGGTAACGGAATAGGCAGACGCATCAAGGCCGGCAACCGCAACCGCCGCACCGTGTCGTGCGCCATCGTATGTCACATCAGACGTCTCGATCGAAATATCGACCGGGGCCTTCTCAATCGTGAAGTCACAGGAGGCATTACCGACATATCCCTTGGCGTCGAGCGTCACCACCGCACGATACGTGCCGGCATCCACCGGCGCCTGATCCGACGAGTAATGCGTATCGCCCGTGCCAACATAGGTCAGTTTGACATCGTCCTCGCAACCCTCGGGCACACCCGAAAGCTCCGGAGCCTGCGCCGTCGCGTTATAGACAAAGGTCTGGCCCTCAAACGCGAGCGGCGCTTCCTTCGCCTTCACGACCAGCGCGAAATGTGCGACACGCTTGTTACCCAGGTCATCGGTGCACCTAATCTTGAAGCGGCACACGCCCGTAGCCGAAGGCACGCCCGAGAGCACCAAGGCACCCGAACCGTCATCGGCCTGCGTCAGCTGCATGCCCTCGGGAACCTCAACCTCGTCCAAGTTATACGTATACGGCGCCTTGCCGCCCGTAGCACCGGCAATCTCGACACGGTACTCATCGTGCGCGGTCGCCGCCGGCAGCACACGCCCGTTGAACACGAGCTCCTCGCGAGGCACGATAGACACCGTCGCATGCTCGGTATCCGTCTTTGTCACCGTGCCCAGATAGTTCTGCGAAATGCGGCAGAAATACTCGCCCTCACTCTCGCTGTCGAGCTGGGCAATCGAGAGAGTCTCCCCCGTCTCGCCCTTCAGCGCCACCGCCTTGCCGCCATCGGCAGACACGCGATACCACTGGTAGCTCAGCTTAACGTCGGCGGCAGAACCCGAAGATACGGCGGCGTGGACGCGAACGTTGCGCCCCGCCTCGGCAGCAACAGAAAGCTCAACCGAATCGCCCTCGTAAGCACTCGCATCCTGTGGCTGGGCGAGTACTTGCGGGGCGTCCGCCTTCGCAAACTTGAACGTGACCTCCTGCGGCGCGCTCACGCCGCTCAGCGTGACCTCGTATGCCCCGCCCTGGTAGTCGGAAATATCGAGATCATAGGTATTGCCAGCCGAACCGTCCGCGCCGGTCTCCTCGGCAACGGTCACGCGCGTCAGGTAGCAGCCCTCATCGGGCGTCGCCGAAAGCGTCACCTTCCCATCCGTAGCGACCGAAGCAGACTCCGGATCGACCGATCCGTTGACCGCCTGCGCCGTCACCTTGTACTTAGGCGCCTCCGCAAAGCGTGCCTCGGCGGTCATGTTGTCCTCGGGGACAAACGTCCAGGTAGCATCCGTGCTCAGCGGCTCACCGCCCAACGACCCGTCGTCATTGCGCGCATACCACCCATCGAACACATAGCCCGCATCGGGAACGGCAGTCAGGGTCGTGGACTCACCGTTCTCGACCTCGTTGGTCACGGCATAGCCCAGAGATTCGTCCTCGGAGGAACCCTCGACGTGCCCGCCCTGACGCGAATCCACCGCCGTGACCGTCATCGACGCCCGCTCATAAACGGCCGTAAAGGTACGGTTGCCGAACACGACGCGGTTGATTACCGGCGTGGCCCCCACGGGCAGGCCGTTCTCGTCAACCCAGTATTTAAACTTCCAGCCCTTATGCGGCACGGTAAACATAATCGCCGCGGAGTGGTAGGAGCTGCCGGCACCGAGCGCAACCATGCTAAAGCCCGCACCCTTGGGGTACGTCGCGACCTGCACATCGCAGCCCGTCTCATAGAACACAGCCGTGAGCTGCCTGTTCTCCTTGGCGGTGCCGATATAGAACGCGCTATAGCTCACCGTGACGCCCGCATCGTCGACCCAGTGCGAGAAGTGGTACTTCTTCCACGGAATCGCGATCGCCATATACATGTCGCCCCTGTCGTAGGACCTGCTACCGGCAGGAATGCCGTCGACCAGAAGGGCCGTACCGCGGAAGATGGACGACCCCGTGACGGTGATGGTCACCTGTCCATCGGATTCGAACTGCGCGTAGTACGTCATATCTTGCGTGGCGGTCACATCGAGGGTCGTCGCGGTCTCGACAATCGAGGTACCCTCCTTGTCGGTGCTCCAGCCCACAAAGCGATAGCCCATACCGGCCACAGCCGTCAGCTCCACCTGATCGCCTACGGCAAAGCTGCCGCCGCCCGTAACACGGCAGCCCCTGCTCGAAGCCTTGTCCTTCACCACGACCTCGCCCGAAACGGTCACCTCGTACGGATCGGCAAACACAGCCTGAATATCCAGCGTGTCGTCCTCGAGCCCCTCGACCATATCCTTGTCGAGCTTAACCCAGCAATGGGCGTCACAACTCAGCAGTGACTTGTTGCCCTCGGTGTCCAGAACATACCAACCGACAAAACGCTTGGTCCCCATAGACGTAGCGTTGAGCTCGACCTTATCACCGAATTGATAGGAGCCCTCGCCGCTCAGGATGCCCACGCCATCGTCGCTCGCACTCAAAACGACCTGATAGGACTTAGGCGTAAAGGTCGCCGTATAGGTGGCATCACCCGTGACCTTAACGGTATCGTCGGCGTTCTCGCTGACTGTCTCGCCCTTGTCGTCCGTCCAACCCGCAAACGAATACCCGGTGTTGGCGATCGCACGAAGCGTTGCGCGGTCGCCGGCCTCATAGCCACCAAAGCCGCTCACGGCTCCGCCCTCGGCAGGCGAAGCAACGGTATGCACGACATACGAACCCGACGCAAAGGCGGCATAGAGCGACGTATCCTCACGCACGGTAAATCGATAGGTTTTCTTGGAGCTCACGCATGTGCCGTTACGGAACCAGCCCACAAAAGCCGTATCCTCGGCGGCAACCGCACGCACGGTTGCGACCTGTCCGGCGGCATACGTCCCCGCTCCCTCGACCGAGCCCATGCTCTCTTCGCACGAGACGTCCACCGTGTATTGTTTTGCCGAGAACACGGCTTGGAGCGTCGTGTCAGACGTCGGCACCACGTGATAGGTGCTGTCACGGCTTACCACGGCGCCCGAGGCATCGGCCCAATACTCAAACGCATAGCCCGAAAGCGCATGCGCGGTCAGCGTGGCGGCGTGCCCCGCCTCAACGGTACCTGTACCCTCGACCCAGCCGGCGACGCTCGATTCGACCAGCGAACCGGTGCCGGAATCGACTACCGTCGTGGCGTCGACTTCATAGCTTTTTGCCATAAAGCGAGCGACGTGCACATGGGTGCGCTCCTGATGGCAGGTGAACTCCGCATCGGCAGACTCAAACGTGCCGTCGGCCGTATACCAACCAGTAAAGACGTAACCGGGATTGGGCGTCGCCTTAAGGGCAACCTCCGCGCCGCGGTCGGCAAGGATTCGGCTCGCCTTGACGGTGCCGCCCTCCGCAGGATCGGCGAGGGGCACGCAGACGGTATCAATAGGCACAAAGGCCGCGGTAATAACGCAGTGCCCGGTTTTACCGCGAGCTTTGGCGACCAACGAGGTCTCGTGCTTAAGGCTCTTCAGGCGACCATTGACGTACCAACCCCAGAACAAAAAGCCTGGATGGGCCTTGGCCGTCAGGGTAAGGGTCTCCCCCAGCTTGAACTTATCGGTCGTAGGCTTCACCACGGTCCCGTTGCACGTCACGGTACCGCCGAGCCACGAATCGGCCGTGACCATGACCTCGGGCTTTGAGTCGGTAAAGATCGCGGTATAGGTATCGCTCTTGGTAACCTTAACAACCAGCTCGGCGGTGTCGTACTCCTCACCGGAGTCATCCTTCCAATGGTCAAAGCGGTAGCCGTCGTTGGGCTTCGCCTTGAGTATCACCGTATCGCCGTATCCGCAGGTAACCGAAGATGCCCCCGGATGCCCCTCGATCTCGACCGTACCGCGCTCCACAAAGGTCTTCTTGGCCTTTGCCTCCACGGTATACGTGTTTTCCTCAAACACCGCACGCACGGTACATTCCACGTCCTCGGGATAGAACTCAAGGTAGCTCGGGTCGGTACCTAAAAGCAGATCCGTCTTGGCGTCGTACCAGCCCTTAAAGGTAAATTGCTTGCTCGCCTCGGCCGTGAGCTCAATGCTCAGCGTGGCAGGCTCGCCCTTCATGCAGTAGCCCTCGCCGTGCACCAAATACTTGCCCGCCATGGCCGCGGCAGGCTCAACGACAACGTCCACCTTGCAGGCACGCGTAAACTTTGCTTGGATCACGCAGTCGGTAATGGGCTCAAAGGAATAGGAGCGCTCGCTCGAAACCAGCGTCGAGGTAACATCCGAACCGCCGTTGCTCAGATACCAACCGTCAAAGATATAGCCCTCGGATGGCGTGGCCTCCGCGGTCACGCGCTCGCCTTCGGGAACCTCGAGCACCATGCCGGCAGTCTCGCCGCGCTTCAGCGTAACGGTGCCGCCCTCGAGCGGGTCGGCCTCGGCACGCACAGTATGCGTATCCCTGCCGTCCATCACGGCCTCGATCCGGGCATTGCCGTTAACGCGGTATTCGCAAACTTCCTGCTTGTTGGCAATCGTGATGCCCTGTGCATCGGTTTCGCGCCACTCCACAAACCGGTACGTCTTCTCCGGATTGTCGGGGCGCACCTTGGGCCGCACCGTAAACGTGAGAATGTCTCCATCCTTCGCGCGAACCTTGCCGTCCACGACCGGCAAGCCATCGCACAGGACCTCGGCGCTGTCGAAGGGATCGGTGTTTACCAGAATGGTCTTGTCCGCCTTGCGGAAACGTGCAACCAGATGGCGATCGACCTCAGCCTTAAAGATATACGTACGCTCGGGCGAAACCTCGACGCCGTCCTCGAACCATCCCACAAAGGCATAGTCGGGGCCCTCGCTCGCGGTGACCATGGCCTGGTCGCCACGCGTAATGCTCTGCTTTACAGGGCTTGCGGTGCAGCCTGTCGAAAAATCGGCCTGGATGCCATCGGCTTCGGCGACCGCCGTGACCTCGACTTTTTTCTCAAAGACGGCTGTCATTTTTACGACCTCGGGCGTCAGGTCCGTGATCGTCATCGTCTTGAGAGGAGATGTCGAGACCTCGACGCCGTTCTCTTTCCAACATACGAAGCGATAGCCGGGATTTGCGACAGCCTCGAGCGTGGCGACCGTCCCCTCATAGTGGATACCGCCTCCGGTAACGACGCCGCCAACCTCGGGCTGCGCAGTGGCAATAATTTCGATCTTGTGGTCGCCATGAGGCTTGGGCTTCTTGTGGTCGTCGATGATGTCTTTAATCTCCTTGAGCACCTTGGTGCCCACAGCGGCAACATCCTCGATGTTGTCGGCCATACCGATCTCGATTACCGCATCGGCCGCGATGGGGTCGACGATCTCGCCCAGCCCATACATGGTAGCGAGGACGGCCGCAGCCGTAATCGCGGCGATGAGCGCGGCCTTAAGCGCCGCGAGTGACTCGTCGGGGTCAGTCGCCTCGCGGAAATGCGCGGTATACTGCACATCCCCCTCGAGCACAAACGTGTAGGACGGACCATCGTCGCCGGTAAAGACAACATTGCCGAGGGCATCGGTCGCGTAGTCAAACACATAGCCAGGCATTGGCACCGCCACGACCGTTACGCGCGACCCAATACCGTACAGGCCGGTAGAGAGAAACTGTCCAAGCGGCTGCCCGTTCTCATCGACCCCGTCCACACTCAGCACAACGCTCGCCTGCGGAGCGCAGTAGCGCGGCGTGATCTCGATCCTAGCATCAGTCTTGTCCTCGGACACAATCGCGTCCGCCTTGTCCACCGTATAGGTAAAGTCGAGCTGATCGCTCACGGCGTACGCATCATCGCCCTCGCCCAGATACCAGCCCAGGAACAACGCGTTATCCGTGGCGGCGGAAAGGTCGACCGTCTCGCCGGCATTGCGATAGCAGTTTTGAGCGGTAACACTCAGATGCGCAAAGTCCTGTGACGATTCGGTCGCCTGCGCATCGTTGATATGCACCGCATAGTCCTTGAGCTTAAAGCGAGCCTCGAGGGACAGGTCCTTATCTGGCGTAAACGTGTAAACCGGCTCCTTGGAGATGTACTTGCCGGACTCGGTGTCATACCAGCCCTTAAACGTGATGTTGTCGTTGAGCATCCCCAAAGCACCGGCATCGAGCGTGACCTCGGCACCTGCATCGATCGTAATCGTGCCGGAAACATCGGGAAGCTCAACGCCGTCCATCAGCTTGCGTTCGCCCTTATCGATTTTTTGGGCATAGGAGATCTGGAACGATGTCGGCGTGGGTTTCTTAAGCTGTAGCGTGCCCTTGGTCTGGGTTTCAAAATGCGAATATCCGTCGTCATACACGAGCTTTACGGGCTGTCCGTCCATCGACTCATCGAAGACGTCGCCGTCGCGGGGGGTGGCCGTAAGGTACTCGCCGAGCTCTTCCTGTATGAGGGCCTCGTAGTCCCAAATCGATACCGAATGCGGGTAATCGAGCTCGATGTTCATGCCCTCGAGCGAAATGGTGTCCCCGGGCTCATAGGTCATGTTGGTAGGATCGTGCGAGATTTCAACGTTCTTGAGCACCTTGCCCACCGGGACGGGTAGGCAGCCATTGCACCTCTCCCAAACAGCTTTGGGATGCCCGTTAGCATACTTTGGAATCATCTTTGCGGGGACCATAACCGTCATGTTGTACTTGGGAAACGTGTCGGTGTTAATGAGCACCGCATGGTTGCAGGCAAGAAATACGGTCTCGAGATTGGTGTCGCAAAACGCCTTGTCCGGCAGCTCCTCGATCTTGGAGTTATAGGGAAGCGTCAGCCCGCCACTCAAGTCAGTGCCATAGAAGCAGGTGTGGCCAAGCGTTTCGACTGTTGTATTGCTCTCGAGCCCCGTGGTAGCAAGGCTCGAGCAGTGTCTGAACGCGCAAACGCCAACCGATGTAATGGAGGTGTTCTTGTCCAGACCGGTATCGGTCAGAGCTTTGCAGCCGTCGTAGGCCCTGTCGGGAATCGATGTGAGGCCAACAATCTTGTCGAGTCCCGTCGAAACCAGCCCGCTCCCGGCAAAAGCAGCCTCGCCCATCGAGCCGATGGTGGCGGTCTCGTTGATATTCAGGCTCGTAAGCGACTTGCAGCCATAGAATGCCTCTTTCCCGATGGTACCGATGGTCATGCCGGAAAGGCTGATATCGGTGAGATTCGGGCAATTATAGAAGGCGTGCAGTCCAATTTTAGAAATGGAGCTGTTTTCAAAGCGCACTGAGCGCAGATTGGTCGAGTCGGCACAGAGCTGTGCATCGACTTCATCCACTCCGTAATCGACAATCAAATTCGTTACCATTCGACCGTCGACGGAGTTCTCGCGCGGGTTGTTCTCATCAATCTCTACCGTAAGGTTTCCGTTTGCGTCGCACGGATACAGATAGTAGTTGGGCATGAGCTTGGCATACTCGTAGGCCGCCTGCTGCAGGTTGCCCTTGCTGTACGTGACAAGGCGTGTGTAGCCGTCGTCATACACCAGCTGTATGGGCTCTCCGTCCATCGAGTCATCGAAGACGTCGCCGTCGCAGGGGGACGCCGTAAAGTACTCGCCGAGCTCTTCCTTTATAAGAGCCTCGTAGTCGCCATCCGTCGTCGAATGAGGATATTGAAATGTGACGCTCATGCCCTCGAGCGAAATGGTGTCACCCTGCTGATAGGTCATCTTGTCGGGATCGCGCGAGACCTTAATCTTTTGGAGCACCTTGCCCACGGGAACGGGCAGGCTGCCATTGCAACTCTCCCAAACCTCTTTGGGGCGGCCGCTTTCGTATTGCGAAACCATCTTGGCTGGAACCATAACCGTCATGTCGTACTTGGGAAACGTGGTGGAATTAATGAGCACCGCATGGTCACACCCAAGGTACACGGTTTCGAGCTTAGAGTCAGAGAACGCACAACTCGGCAGTTCTTCGATCTTGGAATAAAGGGGCAGCGCCAGCCCGCCGCTCATATTGGTCCCAGAGAAGCAGCATTCGCGGAGCGTCTCGACCGTTGTATTGCTCTCGAGTCCCGTCGTCGCAAGGCGCGAGCAGTTATTGAACGCGTCGGCACCGATTGATGTGATGGAGGTATTCTTATCCAGACCAGTATCGGTCAGAGCCTTGCAGCCGTCGTAGGCCATGAGAGGAATCGACGTGAGGCCAACAACCTTATCGAGTCCCGTCGACACCAGTCCACTCTCGGCAAACGCGGCGTCGCCCATAGAGCCAATGGTGGCAACCTCGTTGATGTTCAAACTCGTAAGCGACTTGCAGCCATAGAATGCCTCTTTTCCGATGTGACCGATAGCCATACCGGAAAGGCTGATATCGGTAAGGTTCGGGCAGTTATAGAAGGCGTGTGTTCCGATTTTAGAAATTGAACTGTTCTCAAAGCGCACTGAGCGCAGATTAGTCGAATCGGCACAGAGCTGTACGTCGACCAGATCCGTCCTGTAATCGATAATCAAATTCGTTACCATTCGGCCGTCGACGGAGTTCTCGCGCGGGTTGTTCTCATCAACCTCTACCGTGAGATTTCCGTCTGCGTCGCACGGATACAGATAGTAGTTCGGCATGAACTTGGCATACTCGTAGACCGTTGGCTCGTACGTGAGGGCATCGACTTCGCTGTCGTCGGACGGGGGCTCCGCCGTAGCAGCCAGGCTCCTTGCGGCATCCGAATCGGTAGCAGCGCCCGCAAGGTCTTGGGCCAGACTCGACGCGGGAGTGCTGGCATCAGAGCTGGACGATTTGTTCTGAGCGTCATCAGTCGTGTCGGAAGTTGCGGATGAACCGCCCTCCCCCGAAGACGACGCGCTATCGCCCGTCTTGGTATCAGTGTCGGAACCCGAGTCGGTCTCTTGGGCCTCGCTTTCGACAGCGACCGCCCCGGCGTCATCGGCATAGGCCGTGCTGGGCGCAAGGGGTATCGAGGTCACGACCATCGCAACCGAAAGATAGACGACTAAAAACCTATAGAGGGCAGCAGTGATCCTGTTCATAGGAACCTTCCCGCAATTCGCAAAGATACCGAAGACCCAGTATGGGCCATCATCTCACAATACCCTGTATAAGCGACAATGCGGGAAGGTTGCGCAAACGGTTTATCTAAGGGCGCAAAAGGTCGGTCTAATCGCAGCTCAAATCGCGCAGAGCCTCAATCGCGGTGTCGACCTCTTCGACCGTGTTGAAGTAGCCAAACGAAAAGCGAACCACGCCCTGGCGCTCGGTTCCCAGCGCGCGGTGCATAAGCGGGGCGCAATGGGCGCCGGGGCGCGTCGCAATCCCCCACCCTTGCATGAGTGCGTCGGAAATCTCAGCCGAATCGACATCGCCCACGTTGAGCGAAACGATTGCCGAGCGCGCTGGCTGGTCAAAGGCGCCGTAGAGCGTAATGCCCGGAATCTCGCGCACGCCAGCGAGGAAACGATCGGCCAGCGCGCGCTCGTGAGCCGCAATCGCCTCAACCCCGCCCTGGGCCTCGATAAAGTCGAGACCGGCGGAAAGACCTGCGATACCATGGCCGTTAAGTGTGCCCGCTTCCAGTCGCGTAGGCCACTCCATCGGCTGCAACGCATCGAAGCTGTGCACACCCGTGCCACCCATGGCCCACGGCGCCACGTCGACGCCCTCAGCCACGGCCAGGCCACCGGTACCCTGCGGACCCATAAGCCCCTTATGGCCGGTAAAGCATACAATGTCGAGCCCCATGCCCCGCATGTCAATCTTCGCCGTGCCGGCAGACTGCGAAGCATCGACGATCGCCAACGCGCCCACCGCATGAGCCATCGCCGCCACGCGCGCAACGTCAACGGCATTACCAGTCACGTTGGAGGCGTGCGTCACAACCACGGCACGCGTGCCCGGCGTGACCAACCGCCCGAGCTCGTCGTAGTCGAGCGCGCCGTTCGCGTCGCAGCCCGCATGCTCAACGGTCACACCCCGCTCAGCCGCAAGACGATTAAGCGGACGCAGCACTGAGTTGTGCTCAAGCACCGTCGTGACCACGCGGTCGCCGGGACGCACCACGCCGTTGATGGCGGTGTTGAGCGCCGCCGTCGAGTTAGGTGCAAAGCACACATGGTCAGCGCGCGGGCATCCCAGCAGGCGCGCAAGCTTGGCGCGGCAACCATGAATCGTACGCGCGGCATCGAGGGCACCTGACGTGGCGCCGCGCCCGGCATTGCCGAGCGAACACATCGCCTGCGTCACGGCGCCGATGACCGTCTGCGGCTTGTGCATGGTCGTCGCCGCGTTATCCAGGTAGATCACCGCACGACCTCCCACATATCGATCACGGTAAAGCCCTCGGTGGGAACGCCTGCCGCGGCAAGCTCGCCGCGTAGCAGCTCCTCATCTGCAGGCAGGGCTTTCCACGCCAGACCGCAGCCAGCGGCGACCTCCCCGGGCACGGGAATCGTTCGCCCGGGAAGGCCGCGCTCGATACACAGGGACTCGCAGCCCATGGCGGCCGCCGTGGTGGGAAACGTGATGACAAGCGCCGGGCGCTTCTCCCTCATGGCAACTCCAACCAATACGCTACGGGCGCACGACGCGCACGGCCTGCTCCATCTTCTCCACGATCACGTACATGTTGGTGACCTCGCCCACCGCAAGCTGGTCTTTAATGCCATAGTGGTCGAGGCAGGTACCGCAGGTGAGAATCTCGACACCCTGCTCGGCCAGGCCCTTCAGGTCATCGAGCACCGGCGAGCCCTCGACGGTGAGCTTGGCGCCGCCGTTGTAGAACAGCATAGTCGCGGGCAGCTCCTCCTGCTGCGTCACGGCAAAGATAAACGCCTTCATGAGCTTGTGGCCCAACTCGTCGTCGCCACGGCCCATGCAATCGGTGTAGACGGAAATGACGAGTTTGCCCTTGCCGGCGCTGGCGTCGCAAAAAGCAACACCGTCCTGCTCGGGGTCCGCAACGGCCACGGCACCGGCGGTCACGACAGTCACGTGCCACTCGGCGTCCGAGATCTTCTCGACCGAGGCCGTGCAGCCCTTCTCCTGCGCCATCTTGGAGATGTTCTTGACGGCGGTCTCGTTATCGACCGCAGTCACGACGGCGCCCTCGCCATTAAGCTGTTTGAGTGCCTTAAGCGTCTTGACGACGGGCAGCGGGCAGGCATCGCCCATGGCATTGACTTCAATTTTGGTAGACATAGTTTTTCCTTTCGAAAGAACCGTTCTAGAGAACGGTAAACAGTTACATAAACGTGCGGGCTAGCGGACAACGTGGACGGCAGGACCGCCTGGCACCGGCTCGCACACGCGACCGACGGCGGCGGCAACGCGCCCCTCGGCACGCAGACGGCACGCAAGCTCATCCACATCGGCAGCAGGTGCCGCGATAAGCAGGCCACCCTGTCTCTTATACACATCTCCGAGCCCACGAGACG
>CABRHR010000055.1 GCA_902470835.1 uncultured Collinsella sp. | reverse complement strand
TTGCCGCGCACGAGCAGCCAGGTGGATTGGATTTTCAAATGCTGTGACAAGGCATATCTGTTTTATGACCCCAAACAGCAGGTTCGCGCGTCCGGACTCAACCGAGACGGCCTTGAGCAGCGACTTAATCAGCTTGAGGAAGCGGGAATCGAGACCGAAGAATTCAATTTGAGTACCCAAATGCGCGTGCGTGGCGGCGATGAGTACCTCGATTTTGTATACGACTTGCTCGATAACAAGGCATACATGCATGCCGGCATGAAGTTTGATGAGCTCTTTGCCTCGGAGCCCTACGACTCGCGAACCGGCGACCCGAACAGCGATATCCCCAGGTATCAGCTTGGCATCGTCGACCGGTTTGAGGATTTCTGTTCCCTGCAGCAAGCCAAGGAAGAAGAAGCCGGTCTATCTCGCATGACCGCTGGTTTTGCCTGGAAATGGGAAACCAAAAACAATAAAGATGCGTTCGATATCGTCATCGAGGACATACCCAAACGTTGGAACTCGAGCCAAAAGGATTGGGTTAACTCCGCAAATGCTGTCAACGAGGTCGGATGCATCCACACAGTGCAGGGCTACGACCTTAACTATGGTTTTGTAATTCTGGGTCCCGATATTTACTACGATTCGGACAAAGGTGCGGTCTGCGTTAACAAGGCGAACTTCAAAGATGCTGTCGCGAAGAAAAAGGCAAGCAACAATGACCTGCAAAAGATCATCGTCAATGCCTACTACGTCCTCATGACGCGAGGCATGCTAGGAACGTTTCTCTATGTGTGCGACCCCGCGCTCAAGGAGTATCTGTCACACTATATCCCGGTGATATAGGCGCAGGACAAACGTCGCAAATCGAAGGCATTACTCAAACGTTAAACACACGAACATATATTCGTTTTATATACTTGAGCTTGATACCCACAGCATGGTATAAAAGAGCTGCGTTCCGTTATGGAGGGCAGTCAAGGGCCGGGGGATCCCCCCGGCATTTTCTTTTTTGAAAGGCTGTTTCATGAACGAACTGCCCGCATTCCCCGACAAATCAAGGCGCTGCCAGGAAAAGAATGGCCCAGGCGACGAGCGAGTACGAGTCCAGCAATCCATCGCCCGCGGCTACGATGACCTCGTCAGCGGCCGCGCGCGTTCCTGGAAGCAGGCGAAGGCCGAGGCGGATCGTATGCGAGTCATCAACCGCCCCTCCCCCATGTAACAACCCTGTAAATCATAGCGGCGCACTCGGGTTTTGCTGTGATGCGGTCGCGCCTGGCGCTCCACTGTGCTAAAGTATCCCGAACGTTCAAACGACTACGAGGGAGACTAGAAGATGGCACGTGTGCACAACTTCTCAGCTGGCCCGGCCGCACTGCCTACAAGCGTGCTCGCCGAGATCGCCGACGAGATGATGGACTACCGCGGTTGCGGCATGTCCGTGCTCGAGATGAGCCATCGATCTAGCATGTACCAGCAGATCATCGACGACGCCGAGGCAACCCTGCGTCGCCTGCTGAGCATCCCCGACAACTACCGCGTCCTGTTTTTGCAGGGCGGCGCCACGCTGCAGTTTGCGGGCATCCCCATGAACCTCATGCGCCGCGGCCGCGCCGGCTACATCGTGACCGGCAACTTTGCCAACAAGGCATACAAGGAGGCCGCCAAGTACGGCGAGGCCGTGCTGCTCGCGAGCTCCGAGGACACCAATTTCGACCGCATACCCACCATGGCCGACATCAACGCGCACATTGCCGCCGAGGCCGCAGGCGACGGGCTCGACTACGTCTACATCTGCCAGAACAACACCATCTTTGGCACCATGTACCACGAGCTGCCCGCTTGCGGCGACGTGCCGCTGGTCGCCGACGTCTCGAGCTGCTTCCTGTCGCAGCCGCTCGACGTCGAGCGCTACGGGCTCATCTATGCCGGCGCGCAGAAAAACGCCGGTGCCGCAGGCGTGACCGTGGTTATCGTGCGCGACGACCTTATCGCCGATGGCCCCGCCTTTGCGCAGACGCCGCAGTACATGGACCTTAAGACCCAGGCCGCCAAGGGCTCCATGCTCAACACGCCCAACACCTTTGGCATCTACGTGTGCGGCAAGGTGTTCCGCTGGGTTGAGCAGACCGGTGGACTTGCCGCCATGGCCGAGCGCAACTGGGCCAAGGCCAACCTGCTCTACGACCTGCTCGAAAACAGCGAACTGTTCCACGGCACCACGCAGACAGACAGCCGATCCATCGCCAACGTCACGTTCCGCACCGGCGACGCCGAGCTCGACGCCGCCTTTGTCGCGGGCGCGGCCGAGCACCAGATCCAAAACGTCAAGGGCCATCGCCTCGTCGGCGGCATGCGCGCCAGCGTATACAACGCCGTGACCATGGAGGACGTACAGGCGCTGGCCACGTACATGAAGGACTTCGAAGCGCAGCAGAGTTTGAGTCCGCGATCTAACTAGCCTGCAACACGCGGGCCGACCAGCCACCTCAGACCACCCTGTTTACATCAAAACCTGCTAAGGAGTTTTTCCATGCGTAAGATCAAGACCATCGACGACATCACCAAAGACGGCAAAGTCGAGTTTGGCGAAGGCTACGAATTCGTGAGCACCGCCGAGGAGGCCGACGCCATTCTGATGCGCTCGACCGACCTGCACGGCTACGAGCTGCCCGAGGGCATCCGCGCCATCGCCCGCTGCGGCGCCGGCGTCAACAACATCCCCGTCGAGGAGTACGCCAAGAAGGGCGTCGTCGTCTTTAACTCCCCCGGCGCCAACAGCAACGCCGTCAAGGAGCTCGTCCTGGGCATGCTAGTGCTTTCGAGCCGCGGCGTGGTGCAATCGATGAACTGGGTGCGCGACAACGCCGACGATCCCGAAATTCAGGTCGATGCCGAGAAGGCCAAGAAGGCCTTTGTGGGCCGCGAGCTCAAGGGCAAGCGCATCGGCGTCATCGGCCTGGGCAACGTGGGCTCCAAGGTCGCCAACGCCTGCGTCGACCTGGGCATGGACGTTTACGGCTACGACCCGTTCATTTCCGTCGAGCACGCATGGGTGCTGAGCCGCGAGGTGCAGCGTGTGGGCACGCTCGAGGATCTCTGCCGCGGCTGCGACTACCTTACCGTACACGTGCCCAGCAAGGCCGACACCATCGGCAT
Organism: uncultured Collinsella sp.; assembly: GCA_902470835.1. GTDB lineage: Bacteria > Actinomycetota > Coriobacteriia > Coriobacteriales > Coriobacteriaceae > Collinsella. Next base: position 10,261 of record CABRHR010000055.1, on the reverse strand, counting down.
GATCAGCACCCAGCAGATCGATCTGCTGGCCCCGGGCGCCGTGCTCATCAACTACGCGCGCGAGACTATCATCGATGAGGACGCCGTCGACGCCGCCCTGCGCGAGGGCAAGCTGAGCTGGTTTAGCTGCGACTTTGCCACGCCCAAGACCGTCAAGATGCCCAACACGTTTATCACCACGCACTCGGGTGCCGGCACCGGCGAGGCCGAGGCCAACTGCGCCGACATGGCCATCAGCGAGCTCAAGGATTACCTGGAGAACGGCAACATCGCGCACAGCGTCAACTACCCCGCTTGCAGCATGGGCAAGGCGCGCGCCGCAAGCCGCATCGCCTGCCTGCACGCCAACGTGCCCAACATGATCGGCCAGATCACAGCGATCCTGGCCAAGGACAATGCCAACGTGCAGCGTATGACCAACGAGTCTGCCGGCGAGAACGCCTACACCATGTTCGACACCGACGAGCACCTGGACAGCAGCACCATCGAGGCGCTCAAGCAGATTCCGTCGATGTATCGCGTGCGCGTGATCAAATAGCGCCGGCTGATCTGACGGGCAGTTCCCCATGTGGCCTGCCCGTCGCTGACATTGAATGCCCACGGGGACGCCTTTCGCACGAGAGGCGTCCCCGTTTTTGTGAGCCCTCCATTAAATGCACCGAGCCGCTTCTTGGCATACAATCTGTATGTTGACCTAACTATCTGTGAGGTGCCTATGGTTGATACTGATTTTGCTTGGCGGCTTACGCAAGGGCTCGTGCGGATCGACAGTTCCGACCCAGGTGCGTATGAGGGCGAGATTGAACGCTATATCAAAGCGTTGGTTGAGGAACGGTTGGCGCAGCTGAGCCATCCGGTACTCGATGCCGTGCAGATTGCAGAGCTCGAAGTACTCCCCGGGCGCCGCAACCTTATGGTCACCGTGCCGGGCCAAAGCGACGAACCGCGACTCGTCTATATCTGCCATATGGATACCGTTACACTGGGCGATGGCTGGGACGCGGACATTCCGCCGCTCGGGACGGTTGTGCGTAACGACAAACTCTATGGCCGTGGCGCCTGCGACATGAAGGGTGGCCTGGCCTGCGCCATTGCCGCACTGGTCCATACGCTCGAGCACGTGGTGGCGGATGGCGCGCTGCCCCGCCGCGGCTTTTCGCTCATCTGCTCGGTCGACGAGGAAGATTTTATGCGTGGCTCAGAGGCCGCGATCGATGCTGGCTGGGTCGGCTCGCGTGAATGGGTGCTGGACACCGAGCCCACCGACGGACAGATCCAGGTGGCGCACAAGGGGCGTACGTGGTTCGAAATTGAAATGACTGGCGTGACGGCGCATGCGAGCCAGCCCTGGAAGGGCGCGGATGCCGTCGCCGCCATGGCCGAGGTCGTGTGTTCGCTCCGTCGCACGTTTATGGCGCTGCCCGCGCACGATGAGCTGGGGCCTTCGACCATCACGTTTGGCCAAATCGAGGGCGGATATCGCCCCTACGTCGTACCCGACCGCGCCAAAGTCTGGGTCGACATGCGTCTGACCCCGCCGACCGATACGGCCGCCGCGACGCGCATGGTAGAGCAGGCCATCGCCGTCGCCGAAGCCGCCGTTCCCGGTTGCCATGGCAGCTACACCGTGACGGGCGACCGCCCCGCCATCGAGCGCGACCCGGGCTCTCCCCTTCTGGCGACGCTCAAGTACGCGGCAGACGACATGACGGGCACGGACACGACCGTCGGCTTCTTTACCGGCTACACCGACACCGCCGTCATTGCCGGCAAGACAGGTAACCGCAATTGCATGAGCTACGGTCCCGGGTCGCTCACGCTCGCGCACAAGCCCAACGAATATGTGCCCCACGCCGATATCGTTCGCTGCCAGAACGTGCTCATCGCGCTCGCCGATAACGTGCTCTGGGACGCGAATGGGCAAGTTGGGGCATAATAAGCCGCGAACAAACCGACTCGTGCGTTAGGACCGCCCATGAAAGCACTTCCGTTTCCCTGCATCCGCCCGGCTCAGGACCGCGTGCTCGAGGCGCTGCCTGCAATGGGCAGCATCCTGAGCGGCAACGATGCCCTGCGCGGAGCCCTTGCCGATGGCCTGATGCTCAAGGACCCGGGTGCGGCGTATTACGTGTACGAATGCTCGGGCGAGCCGGGACGCGTGACGGGTGTCGTGGCGATCTGCCCGACGAGTGTACTTGCGGGCGACAAGGGCGATGCCAGCGCTGACGTGGCCGCCGCCGCGCGCGCGATCGCCGAGCTCAAGGTGCAGCCGCGCCCCGTGTCGCTCGCCTACGAGGCCTCGCCCGTCATGGATATCATCTTGGGCGCCGCCAAAGAGGGCGCCTCGCTCTACGCCGTCACCGATCCTGCGGGCATTACACACCGCGTGTGGGAAGTCAAGCGCGAGGACGCCGTCGGCGCCATCCGCGCCATGCTCGACCAGGCGCCGGAGCCGGCACTGGCCGACGACCCTGCCTACGCTGCCGCACTGGTCGGGACATCACAGCTCCTGGCCGACGACGCCCGTGCCGCCGACACCTACACGGGCAAAGAGCCGTTCAACTTTACCGTAGCTGTGCTCTTCCCCGCCGCGCAGGTCAGCGGCGGCGCGCCGCAGGTCCCGATGGGCCTGCTCACGCACCAGGTCGCGCGGTTCTAGCAAAACCAGACCGCCCAGCGCAAAAATCGGCAGCTCAACAAACAGGGGGCGGAGATGCAGCAGGTACATGCATCTCCGCCCCCTTTGCGTCGAGAAGTTATGCCGGCGACTCGTGCCGCCACGCTCGCGTTATCCGCGCTGCGGACCCGCAGTAGCCACGAGCGGTTCAAGCCCCAGCTCGCGCGCGTAGTCTTCCTGCGTAAAGACTTCGACCAGTTCAAACGTATCGGCCGCATCGTCAAACGCAAAATGCAGCACTGAGCAGTTGCCCGGCACGCGTTCGCGCTCGTCGGCCGCCGCGCCCCGCACGTGGTCCAAAAACTCCTTGATAGCCGAGCCGTGGCTCACCGCGAGCACGCACTCGTGGTCCGGACGTCGCATAAGATCGGTTATCGTCGCCACCATGCGCTCACGCACCTGCATCTGGCCCTCGCCGCCAAACTGACGATAGAAATCTCGCCACGGGCGCTCGGGCATAAGCATCACGCGCTCGGCCTCAAAGTCGCCAAAGAACCACTCGCGCAGACCGTCCAGGCGCTCGTACGCCAAGCCCGGCCACAAGTTGGCGATAGTCTGCTCGGTGCGATGAAGTGTGGAGGTGTAGGCATGATCGGGCTCAATGCCGCGCGCACGTAAAAACATGCCGGCGCGCGCCGCCTGGTCGCAACCCAACTGCGTAAGCGGCGAATCACTCCACCCCTGAATGATACGCTTAAGGTTGAATATCGTCTGTCCATGACGGACCAGATACAGATCTTTATTCATAGGGGTCCTTTCGTTCGTTACCAACCCAAGAGCGAAAACGCCCCGTCGCAATAGCCAAAATGAAGCACGGCTCCGTTGTCGGGTAGCTCTCCCCTGCCAGTCACATACTCAAGAAACTCCTGACAGGCTGAGCCGTGGGAAACCGCCAGCACGCAGTCGTGCTGCGGCCTGGCCATGATGCGCGACAGCACCGCGACCATACGCGACTGGAGCTGCACTTCAGACTCGCCACCAAAGGCCACCGGATAATCACCCCAGGGCTGCGGCGGCATATCGCGATTTGATGTGCCCTCCAGCGAGCCCAAATGCCACTCGCGTAGGTCATCGACCAGCTCTATCGAGCGGCCCTCGCCAGCAATTAACTCAGCCGTACGCAGCGCCCGGCCCAACGGGGAGGAATACACACGGTCAAAGGTCACGCCACGCGCCTCAAACGCCGCACGCGTCGCCAGCGCCTGCTCGCGCCCGCGCGCCGTAAGCGGCGAATCGTGCCCACCCTGCAAAATGTTCTGCACGTTGAGCTCAGTCTGCCCATGCCGCACCAAATACAAATCTGCCACACGCCCTCCTCTCGCACCACCGCAAAGGGGACAGGCACCTTTGTGGTGGTTTACCGCCGGATCACACCGCGGTGACGCTCAACTACAGCAGTACGTCGGCGAGCGAACGCTTGGGTACGTGGTGCACCTGTGCCTCGTCGCGCCAATAATTGATGGAGCCATCGGGGTTGGAATCGATCGCATCGATCACCTGCGTTTCGGCCGGAACGCCAAACGCCATGATCAGCTTGAGCTCATACTTGTCGTTATCGAGCCCCATGGCATCGATCGCGTGGGGCGTAAAGGCCTTGAACATGCAGGCAGCCACCTCGGGCGTGGCGCTGCGGGCGGCGAGCATCATCGTCTGCGCGGCAATACCCGTGTCGACCTCGGTAATGGGAGCGGCGGGCTTGCCCGGAACGGCGCGCTCGGCCAGAATCGCGATGTAGCCGGTCGGGCGCTCGCCCTCGGCAGGACCCGGCCAATCCTTGAGCGCACCGGCCCATGCAAGCTCGTCAAACACGCGAGCGCAGTCCTCGGAACCGCTCACCACATGAAAACGAAGACGCTGAGCATTGGCACCACACGGAGCCAGGTGCGCCAGTTCCGCCAGCTCGAGCAAAAACTCGCGCGGCACGCGCATGGACTCGTCAAAACGGCGGCACGTGCGGGCGCGGCGAACCAACGCATCAAACGCGTCCAAGCCGAGCTTTTCGCAACCCTGCTCTGCCATCGATTCGACACTCGACGGTGCCTCGGGAACTGCTTCGTTCATAGGGACCCCCAATACAAACCAATTGTCCTTAGGAAAATCTATCCTAAAACGTAGGCAATAACGAACAGGGCTGCAATGTTCTACACCTGTTGAATAGAAAATCGCGACGTGGGGAACAACGGAAACAATTCAGGGCCTTTGGGTTACGTTTCGCCCTCCCCGACCCATACGCCAGCGCCTTTAGGCGATACTGGTTGTAACGATCAAGGCTTACGCCGCACGGAAAGGAGACATTATGGGCATCTTTAAGAACGATGACCAAAAATCGAGCCAGTTTGGATTTGACGAGAAAAGCATGGCGGGCAAAGCCGTCAAGGCCGTACGCTGGATTTACGCCATCACGGGCGTCATGGCGCTCATTGCTGGTATCGCGCTGCTTTTTGCACCCGCCAAGTCCCTCGTCTTTTTGACGACTGTCCTGGGTTTTTACTTTGTAATCACCGCTGCCATCAGGCTGTTCACTGCCATTTTTGAGCCGCTGCTGCCCACCGGCTGGCGCGTGACGAGCATCATCTCCAACCTGCTCATTATCTTGGGCGGCGTCATAATCCTGCGCAACCAGGCCTTCTCGACCGCGACGCTCACCACGATGGTGGTTATCGTGGCCGGCTTTGGCTGGATTGTCGAAGGTGTCATGTCCATTCTGGAGTCCGAGCTTTCGTCCAACCGCGCCCTCGCCATCCTGAGCGGCGCGCTCTCCATCATCGCCGGCATGTTCGTGTTTATCTATCCGCTGTGGTCGGCCAAGATGCTCGTCATCTTTAGCGGCGCCGCGCTGCTGGTGTTTGGCGTAACGCTGATTGTTCGTGCTATTCAATTTGGCAAACTGGTGCACTAGATGCCGCGAACGCTCTTTATTGATGCAGACGCCTGCCCGGTCACGCGCGAGTCGATTGACTGCGCGCGGCGGGCGGGCGTCGCCGTTGTTATCGCCGGCAACAGCACGCAAAACCTGGAACGGCATATTCGCCGCGACGACCCGCGCGATGCCGAGCACGCGCGACGCGGCTTTTGGGTCACGACGCTCGACGTGAGTGTGGGCGCCGACAGCGCCGACTTTGCCATTATCGAACGCCTGCAGACGGGCGACGTGGTCGTGACGCAGGACATTGGCTTGGCGAGCATGGTGCTCGGGCGCGATGCCGCCGCTATCGGCGTGCGCGGGCGCGTCTACGACAAAGCGACCATCGACATGCAGCTGTTTATTCGCCACGAGGAAAAGAAGGTGCGCCGCGCCGGCGGACGCACTCGCGGACCGGCGGCATTTACCAGCGAAGATCGCGCCCGCTTTAAACGCAACCTCACCGAGCTGTTGCGCTAACCAAGGTAGATTTTTGGGACATGCCTAAAAATCTACCTTTTTGTTTTGCCGATTGACGCGCATCCAACGCCCAGGTCATGGCGGTGGAATTTATGGCATGTCCTAGTTTTACGGCATGCCCCAAACATCCACTTAGAACCCAAAGGCGGAAAGGATAAGGCCCCAGCCCGCGCCGATGACATACATCATGATCAGAAACACAGCGTTTTCGCGGGCGCTGCGGTTGGTGCGGAACAGCACCAGGTAGCCCACGCCAGCGGAGATAAGCGTGCCAGCGAGCATCGGCGCCAATTGCAGCGCACCTTCCAGATATAGTTGCGTAATGACCACGCTGGCCGAGCAATTGGGAATCAGCCCGACAAGCGCCGAACCCAGGACAGCGAGTGTCTCGTTGCCGCGCAGGAACTGCTCGATCGCGGACTCGCCGAACGTCTCGAGCACGGCGACCAGGACCAGCGTCACCAGGAAAATGAATACCGAGACCTGCACGGTGTGCGAGATCGCGCTGCGGATGATCGACAGGACGGGCGCACCTTCGTGGGAGTGACCGTGGTCGTGCCCATGGCCGTGGTGGTGCTCATGCTCGCCCGTGTGACCGTGGTCATGGCTGTGTCCGTGGTCGCGCTCGTGTTCATCTTCATCATCATCGCAACCGCAATGGTCGCGCTCGCATAACTCGTGGATGTGGTCGGCGCTCACGCCCGCCTCGGCCACTTCATCAATGATGTCGCCCCCGGTATGGTCGTCGTGCGCGCAGTTCACATGAGCCGGATTGGCAGCGGTCCCCAGCACGGTACGGCGAATCGCCGCATGCGCGCGGGCATTACGACGAAGGCCGCGGATAGCCGCGTCCACGATAAAGCCCGTGACCAGCGCGATCAGTGCCTTCGAAACCAAAAGCATCGCCATGGTCTGCACGGGCACCTGCTCGGCGAGCAACAGCGGCAGCATTTCATCGGAGGTCGAAAGGAACACCGCCACCAACGTACCCAAGGTCACGACACGACCGGCGTACAGCGTGGCCGCCATTGCCGAAAAGCCGCACTGCGGCACGATGCCCAGCAACGAGCCAACCACGGGACCAGCGGCGCCGGCGCGCTTGATGGCGCCGTTAACGCGATCGCCCGCCACATGCTCGAGCGTCTCGAGAACCAGATATGTCACCAACAAGAACGGCACCAGCGAGAGCGTGTCCTTGCCGGCGTCGAGCAGAATATCAATCAGCAAATCCATGACGGATGGAACCTTTCGTGTCTTTCGGCAGCATTGTAAAAGTCCTAGCGGTCAACTAGGGTATTGTAGTTGTCCTAGGCGCGATGCCAATAGTTGCCCATGGTAAACTATCATCTCGCCATAACTCAGTAACCTCGAGCCGCACAACGCGGCCCGTCCAAGGAGTAGCATATGAACGTATCGCAAGCACTCGAATACGAGCGCCAGCCGTTTATCCCCATGTTTATCTACGGCGACCACGGCGCCATGGAGTCCGAGCGCCAGAAGGGCGAGGAGGCCCTCAAGGTGCTCGAGACCGAGTATTTTACTGCCGAGGGCGACCCCGGCTTCGACTTTGCCACCGTGCGCGACCTGGCCGACCGCAACCGCGACCTGTGCGACCAGATTGGCGAGGCGCGCCTGCGCAACGTGACGCCCGCGACGCTTTCGCGCGGTCTGTCCGATGCCGACACCTGCGCCGCCATCGGCAAGATGCAAAAGCGCACCGCCGCGTCCGTTATGCGCGAAATCCGCGGCGACCGCGACGCGCTCGGCGTGGCCTACGCCCGCAAGCCCATCCAGGGCACCGTGCTCGGTATCGACATCGAGACCACCGGCCGTGCACCCGAGCGCGGTTATATCATCATCGTGGGCTGGGAGATCATGGAGCTCACCAGCGACGCCGTCCCGCACGATGCCGAGGCACACTACTGCGGTCTGCCCGACATCTACCGCGGCGAGGATGTGCCGTTGTCGAATATCCACCACATCACCTGGGACGACATCGACGGCAAAACGCCCTTCCGCGAGAACAAGGAACTGCAGAAGCAGCTGCTCAAGCTCATGAAGAAGTACCCGTACATGGCACACAACGCCGCGTTTGAGGACAGCTGGTTCAAGATCCACCTGGACGGCTACGCCGAGGCACGCCGCGCCGGTAAGATCATCGTCATCGACTCGCGCCAGATCTGCCGCAGCCTGGACGCCGACGTGCGCTCGCTCCCCCGCGAGTCCGCGCCCGCCGCGCTCGAGAACTGGGCGCGCCGCCGCGGCACCCTCGCCGCCGACGCCAACGAGCAGCACCTGGGCCTCGACGACACCGAACTCATGCTCCGCACCGTCCAAGCCGAGTTCAACCTCAAGAACCTGTTTGCCAAGTAGAAACGCCTGCGACAAGCATGGCCCCGTTCACGAGCGGCCCCGCAGCGGGAAACCCCGCAGCGGGGCCGCCCTACGTTCCACAGATAGATCAGCCATCACAAATTCTGAACCCTCATTTTGAACGATTTCGGCCAATTCCCGACACGTAATTCGTTGTCGGATGGTGATGCATCACTATCAAATGTGCGGCAATTGAGTATTTATATGCTATAGCTAAGCTGCGAAAACTTTTATTTAGGGCATACCAACTCATAATTGCGTCAAGCTTTTGGACAGCATTTGGTTAGACCTCTAAAACGGCTTTTCCACTCAGCACCGTCAACACGGCATTAGCTGACACGATATATATCATGAGTATCGTATTGTCACATACCACGGCGAAAGCTGTCTACCAGGCCGCACATTCGGTGTCTGCGAAAGGCATCGAGTCCTGTAGTCCTGCCGCGATTTACGGATCATGTCCCACCGGAACGCTCCTTGACGCAGCCGCAGAATGGCTCACCAAAAATGATGTTTCCCTCGACACAAATGATTCCCTCGAGGTGATGGTGTTTGATCGCAGGAATGCGCGCTATGCAATGAACTGTCAATGCCACGTATCTTCAAAACGATTCTCGAACTCACGCTTTGTAGAGCTTAAAGATGGCATCTTCATTGTTGGCGTTGAGCTTTGCGCACTTCAGGCCGCCACCTATCTTTCTTTTCGCGAACTAGTGGAGTACTACTTTGAACTGTGCGGCGCTTATTCCCTTGGAACCGACTCTTCCACCTCTTATAACGAGCGTTTCGCGCTCACTTCGACCGAGAGGTTAAAGCAGTTCTTTAATTCCATTACCAGATGCGACGGTTTGGCCCTTGCCCGAAAGGCGATCCAATGTGTGCGCGACGGATGCCGGTCTCCCATGGAAACGGCCTTTGTCATGATGCTAACGCTGCCCAAAAGCGAAGGAGGGCTTGGTATTAAGGGAATTGAGACCGATTACGAGGTGCAGGTCACCGCTGCCGCGAAGAATCTCACGAGACGCAAAAAGTTTTTTATGGATGCGTATCTAAAGAAATCTCGCACAGACATTGAATACAACGGTTTTTATCATGACGCGGAAGAAGACCGCGCCATCGATGAGGAACGCAAGAATGCGCTTGCGTCCATGGGATACGGAATCATCACCGTCAGTCGTTATTCCTTTATGCATGCCAGCGCTTTCGTTAGGGTCATGGAGGCGATCCAACGAAAAGAGGGCATACGCCCCTCGCGTCTGCCAAAAGACTTTCAAATCATGCAAGAAGACCTGAGGCAGTTTGTACTCAGAAGATTTATAGAAGAGAAAAAGCGAATTCAGAAGCAGCTTCGCCAGGATTCCGAAGATCGTCAACGAATCGACCTCGAAAAAGCAACACTCGAAGGCATCACGCTGGATGACCCGACAATTAATGAAGTTCCGGCAATCGATGACATGCAGACAGTCGAATCCGACAGCCCATCATTTGCCCAAACAAGCAGCCTCGCGCCCGAGGGCAGGATCTTCGGGGCCGGAAGCTAGACCGGCTAACAAGGTGGGCACCTTAGCGACGTGCAAAATTGCGAGTATTCAGCAGAGCCGGGTGTCTATCACCCTCGAGTGGATCCAAATGTGAAGCGAAATCACTCTTGCGTTAGAGCGTTAGGCAACATTTGAGGAAGAACTCATCGGATTAACACCCTAAGATAACTCTTGAACTGCATTATATGGCCTGCAATAAATTAGCGGACCCCCTATCGTTGCAGAATACTCCAATTTTTGCACGGCTCAGGGGCACCCACCCCGGCATCGGCTATCAAAACCGCTCAG
>CABRHR010000054.1 GCA_902470835.1 uncultured Collinsella sp. | reverse complement strand
GCAGCGTCAGATGTGTATAAGAGACAGGGTTGGCAGATTGTCGGCTAAGGCACCGGCCATCATGTCGGTTGCCTCGCAGGGTTCGACCATATCTCGGCGGTCCAAGCCGCTCGCGTAGGCGCGCAGCAGCTCAAACACACGAGCCTCGGCGTCGCTTTTGGGCTTGGGCTGGCAAACGCCGTCGCAGCGGCGCTCGGCACCCGTCCCCGCCACGCCCGGAAGCACATCGCGAGCCATGCGCGCGAGCATGCGCACCGTACCTTGGCTACGCGAAAGCGGCTGCAGGTCGGCATCGTCGCGACGGGCGACCATATCCGAGAACAGCATCTGACGCTGTAGGTTGTCGACGAAGCTGCGGCCGTCGCCCATCAGCTCCCACAGCGAACGGAGCCACGACGAGGGGGTCTTGTAATCAACGCCCAGCGAGGCGCCGGCCACCGCCGCATCGTGGCGGCACAGGTCGAGCTCGGCAAACGTAGGCGCCAGCAATACGGCGCGCCCATGGCGGGCAACAAGGTCGGCAAGAATTGCCGCCTCGGCATCGCTCAGGTCCGCGCCGGCATTGGTGGTATAGATTCGAACAGGCATGGTCCTCCACTCAAACTGTTCGCAATAATCAATGTATCCATCCTACCCGCCCACGCGGACAACATGGCACCAAAAAACCGCCCCCGAAGGGACGGTTCTGTGCAATTCGTTTTTGCCGTTGGCCTACTCGCCGTCCTCCAGCTTGATGAGGATCTTGCGATAGCCACCATACTCGCCGTTGAGCGCCTTGGACACGCGGCTCACCGTGGTGGACGAAGCGCCGGTGCGGGCCTGAACCTCAACATAGGGCTCGCCCTCATCCAGATAACGCGCGACCTGCAGGCGCTGCGAAAGATCGCAGATCTCGCGCGGCGTGCAGATATCGGTCAAAAACGCTTGAATATCCTTCTCGTCGTCCAAAAGACTAAATGCGTGGACCAGCTGCTTGACATCAGGCTTGTCAAACATGTTCTCGATATTCATCGATCACCGCCAAACCCGCCAAAAGGCATCGAAGTTGATACTGACATCGGGCATCGTTCGCCCGTTCTATGCAATAAAACAATGCATGGGGCATTTGCCCGTAGCAGTGTAGCACACCACCAAACTAAAGCGACAAGACTCTCTGCCAGCGGCGCGTTTTTCAGGACGAACGCCGTTTTGAAACTTAATGCGCACGTAAGCTCCACGAATATTTGAGACAATGGACGCCCAAACACTGCGGCGCGCCCGCGCAACCATCCAAGTCGCCGCCGCAAGCCGCTTCACGCGACGCCAGCAACCCCGGCGCAAGAAAGGATTCACGCCATGCGCTTTATGCTTAACTGGCTTTTCACCTCGATCGCCATCGCGATCGCCACGTTTCTCGTCCCCGGCATCCAGCCCTTCGGTTTTGCCGAAGCCTGGGTCTGCTTTGCCTTTGTAGGGCTGTTCCTCAACATTGTCGACTCGCTCGTCAAGCCGTTCCTCACGGTTATCTCGCTGCCACTCACCATTATTACGCTGGGCATTTTCCAGCTTGTGGTCAACAGCTTTATGCTCGAGCTCGCCAGCTACCTGTCGGTTAATCTCCTAGGCGCCGGCATTTCTATCGCCAGCTTTGGCTCGGCCTTTATGGGCAGCATCCTGGTGTCCATCATGCGCAGCATCCTCGACGGCGTCGCCAACGATTAAAACAATCAGTCGTCAGGAGTCACAGAAACACAAAGCAAAGGCCGCCCATCGCAAAAATGGGCGGCCTTCTTTGTCCAGTCTCAGAGGGTCAGAAATTCTTCCATTTCCACCCTGTCCCCACGCGGCAGGTGGGGCTAGATCACGTAGTCGTAGCCCTCGTTGTGAGCGACAAGTTGGTCGAGCGTCACGCCGTCGAGATAGTCGTTGATGAGCTTATCCAGGTTCTTCCACACATCGAGCGTGGGGCACTCATCCGATCGCGAGCAGCCCTTGCAGTCACCGTCCAGGCAGGCGACCGGCGCCAGACTGCCCTCGGTCAGACGCAGGATCTCGCCTACCGTGTACTGCTCGGGCGGGCGCGTGAGCACGTAGCCGCCGCCCTTGCCGCGCATGCCCGAGAGCATATTGGCGCGAACGAGCGTCGCCAGAATATTCTCGAGGTACTTCTCCGAAATACCCTGACGCGCCGCAATCTCTTTAAGCGGGATACGGCCAGCCGCCTGGTGCTCGGCCAGGTCGACCATAACGCGCAGGGCGTACCTGCCCTTAGTAGAAACCAACATATATAGTGCTGCCTTTCGGTCTTTTAGTCCTAGAAATTCTATCCGAAAAAGTGGTTTTGAAAATACTCGTTCCGGTCAAGGTGGTTCATCAACTTGAAATAATCTCCTATTTCCTATTGCATTACTAGGCTTTACTGTCTACTATGCTTTCCAACAGCTAAACGAACAACCTATTAGGTTTGTGGGTTTGGCTGTTAGACACACCGTAAAACCACACGGTATCCAGCAACTTGAACACTTTGGAGGTTCACCATGAGCAAGGTTTACACGTCCATCGATCAGCTTATCGGCCACACTCCGCTTCTGGAGCTCACCCACTTTGAGGCCGACGAGGACCTCAAGGCCCGCGTGCTCGTCAAGCTCGAGTACTTCAACCCCGCCGGCTCCGTTAAGGACCGCGTCGCCAAGAATATGATTGACGAGGCCGAGAAGGCCGGCAAGCTCGTGCGCGGCGGCGATTACACCATCATCGAGCCCACGAGCGGCAACACCGGCGTCGGCATCGCCTCCGTGGCGGCCGCCCGCGGCTACAAGGTGATCATCACCATGCCCGAGACTATGTCCGTCGAGCGCCGCAAGCTCATGCAGGCGTACGGCGCGCAGCTCGTACTCACCGACGGCTCCAAGGGCATGAAGGGCGCTATCGCCAAGGCCGAGGAGCTGCAGAAGGAGACCCCCAACAGCATCATCGCCGGTCAGTTTGTGAACCCCGCGAACCCCGCCATCCACAAGGCCACGACCGGCCCCGAGATCTGGGACGATACCGACGGCAAGGTCGACATCTTCGTCGCCGGCGTTGGCACCGGCGGCACCGTGACCGGCGTGGGTGAGTTCCTCAAGGAGCAGAACCCCGAGATCAAGGTCGTCGCTGTCGAGCCCGCCACCTCTCCGGTGCTCTCCAAGGGTCAGGCCGGTCCGCATAAGATCCAGGGCATCGGCGCCGGCTTTGTGCCCGACGTCCTCGACACCCAGGTCTATGACGAGATCATCCCCGTCGAGAACGAGGACGCTTTTGCCACCGGTCGCGCCGTGGGCAACAAGGAGGGCGTGCTCGTGGGCATTTCGTCCGGCGCCGCCGTGTGGGCCGCGCTGCAGCTGGCCAAGCGCCCCGAGAACGAGGGCAAGACCATCGTGGCCCTGCTGGCCGACACCGGCGAGCGCTACCTGTCCACGGCACTCTTCCAGGACTAGCTCCTGCTGTTGAACGGATGAGCCCAAGGCGAGCCGGTCTCCCCTCTCTTCTGGCGGCCTGAGCCCATCTCGTTAGGGTGTCCCACGAAACACCCGAACTTGCTACAATGTCTGCGGCGCGGAACCAGCCTCCCGCGCCGCTTTTCTTTTTTGGCCGCATGCCACCAAGGAGAACCTCCCCATGCACAACAAGCGCGTGCTCGTCGCCATGAGCGGCGGCGTCGATTCCAGCGTGACCGCGTACCTGCTCAAAAGCCAGGGCTACGAATGCGTTGGCGCCACCATGCGCCTCACCTGCCCCGCGCCCGATCCTGTCACGGGCATGAGCAAGGTCGACCGCGATATCGCCGACGCGAAGGCCGTCGCCGAGCGCATCGGCATCCCCCACCACGTGCTCGACCTGCAGCAGACGTTCGACCGCAGCGTGATCGAGCGTTTTGTGACCGCCTACCAGGAAGGGCTGACGCCCAATCCGTGCATCATCTGCAACCGTCACATTAAGTTTGGCGCGCTACTGGACGCCGCGCTGAACATGGGCTGCGACTATATCGCCACGGGCCATTACGCCAAGACGAGCCAGGCGCCCGACGGCACGTGGCAGCTGTACCGCGGCGAGGATCCCAAAAAGGACCAGAGCTACTTTTTGTATTCGCTTACGCAGGAGCGCCTCGCGCACACGATCTTTCCGCTGGCAGGCCTGGACAAAGAGCGCGACGTGCGCCGCATAGCCGCCGAGCAGGGCTTTACCAACGCCAAGAAGGCCGAAAGCGAAGACATCTGCTTTATTCCCGACGGCGACTACGCAGGCTATATCGAGCGCCGCTGCGGACATGCCGCTGCACCGGGCGACATCGTTTGGCGCGACGGCAGCGTGGTAGGACGCCACAACGGCGCGCTGCGCTATACCATAGGCCAGCGCAAGGGCCTGGGCGTCGCAATGGCGCACCCCGTGTATGTGACGGGCGTCGATACCGCCAACAACATTGTTCATCTGGGCGAGGCCGAGGACCTGACGGCCGCAGCGCTCACGGCCAATGACTGGATCTGGAGCGCCCCTGCCGACCGCATGGAGGCAGAGCTCGATGCCGGCGGCATTCGCGTGGGCGCCAAGTACCGCTACCGTCAGAAAGACCAGGCAGCGACCCTTACGCGCGGCGAAGACGGGCAAATGCTGCTGACTTTTGACGAGCCGCAGCGAGCCATCGCCCCCGGCCAAGCAGTTGTTATCTACCGCGGCGACATCGTCCTCGGCGGCGGCACCGTTACGGCAGCTATCAAGTAGTCCCATCCCCTTCATAAGTTGCGGTGAAATAGGGACCGTTTAAGCGTTTCAGGCCGCTAAACAGTCCCTATTTCACCGCAACTTAGAGAGGACGGCCTCGGTCGGCACTGCTGTGTCAGCCGAGGCCGCTACATCGTTAGCGCTGGACGTAGGCGCGAACCAGCTCAAAGGTGTTGCGCACGCCGTCCATGTGGCTGCGCTCGTAGTTGTGGCTCGCGTACACGCCGGGGCCGATCAGGCCATGGCGAATGTCGTAGCCGGCCGAGAGCGTGGCCTCGACGTCGGAGCCATAGTGCGGGTACACATCGATGGCGTAATCGAGCTCAAGCTCGCGCGCGATATTGGAAAGCGTGGTTACCAGGTCGTAGTTGTACGGACCGCCCGAATCCTTGGCGCAAATCGAAACCATGCGCTCGGTGCAGCCCAGGTCGTCACCCACGCAGCCCATGTCCACGCTGATCATCTCGCGCGTGTCAGCCGGCACAAAGGCACCACCGTGGCCGACCTCCTCGTACACCGTAAAGAGCAGCGATACCTTGCGCGAAAGCGTAACCTCGCCTTCGGCGACGGCGCGGGCCAAACCCAGCAGAATCGACGCGGACAGTTTGTCGTCAAGGAAGCGACTCTTGATGTAGCCACTCTCCGTCACCGTGGTGCGCGGATCCATAGCGATGATGTCGCCGGTTTGAATACCCAGCTCGAGCACATCGTCCTTGCTGTCAACGTTCTCGTCGAGCAGGATTTCCATGTTCTTCTCGATGGTCTTGACCGGCTCATCGGCCACATGCGCCGAAGGCTCGGTGTTGAGAACCACACCCGTAAAGACTTTGCCGTCGCGCGTGTAAACGGCGCAGTTCTCGCCATCGGCCGTAGACCACTGATGCCCGCCAAGCGTCGTGGGACGCAGACGACCATTGTCCTTGATGGAGCGCACCATGGCGCCCAGAGTATCGACATGGCTCGCCAGTACGAGCGGCTCACCCTCGCCACCAAGCTCAACGAGCACGTTACCCTTATTAGAACGCTCAGGCCCAAACCCCATATCGCGCAGGGTCTCCATCAGATAATCAGTCGCCGCACGGGTATAGCCCGTAGGCGAAGCAATAGAAGTCAGCGTCTTAAGCTGCCCCGCGATATAGGAGAGCGTCTCCTCTAGAGAAGCATCGATTACAGAAGCCATGTGCATCCTTCCAATCAAAACTAAGACCGAGTCCCGATTTTAACCGTTCCGCACGTGTAAGGCCCTGGGAGCCGAGCCACCTCCAGACGTCCTCGCGCCGATTTTGCGCACACGCACGGCTTACAATCCCAATCTTGCATAAATCCTATCGGTATCTGCATAGAAATGAGGCATCTATTTGCTTTGTCTCGGGGTACCCCACCTTGGACCGTGCAAAAAACGGAGTATTCAGCACCGTGGACCCCAACGGCCCCATCACGAACGACAAAACGACACGTTACAGCAGTGTTGCAGGTTGTCGCAAAGCAGAAACTCAGCAACAACCCCCTCCATTCATCGATAGCCCGCCCACAATGGCTGTCGATGGGCGTCAGCGAGCCACTACGGCCCATTCACAACGTTATGCATTTTTAAGAGCTTGCTGAATACTCCCAAAAATGCACGCTGGGAAGTGCACCACCTATCCGCAGCGGGCAGTATGCCTTGGTTTTGCCCGTCTCCGGGCATCGACGCAACACAAAAAGCCCCGCCGCGCGTAGCGCGGCGGGGCCAGCGGCAAGTCAATAGACCATACGCCTACGGGCGAGGGACCACCAAACTGGGCTAAGCAGCCGGGCAGATCTTCTTGAAGAGCTCGATGACATCGTCGAGCGTCGCCTCGCGCGGGTTACCCGGGAAGCAGGCGTCGGCCATGGCGTCCTTGGCCAGGACCTCGATCTCGTCGGCCTTCATGGCCTCGCAGACGTGCGGGATGTTCACGTCGGCGGAAAGCTGCTTGACGGCGGCGATGGCAGCATCGGCGGCCTCGTCGGTGCTCATGCCCGTGGTGTCAACGCCCATGGCAACGGCAACCTTGGCCAGGCGCTCGGCGCAAACCGGCTTGTTGAACTCCATGGCGATCGGCAGCAGCATGGCGCAAGCGACGCCGTGCGGGGTGTCGTAGTGAGCGGACAGTGTGTGAGCCATGGCGTGGTCGATGCCCAGGCCAACGTTGGAGAAGCCCATGCCGGCGACATACTGGCCAAGGGCCATGCCCTCGCGGCCGGAGCCGGGCTGGCCGGACTTGGCCTCGGCGACGGAGTCACGCAGGTTCTCGCTGATCAGCTTAATGGCCTCAAAGTGGAACATGTCGGAGAGCTCCCAGGCGCCCTTGGTGGTGTAGCCCTCGATGGCGTGGGTCAGAGCGTCCATGCCGGTGGAAGCGGTCAGGCCGGCAGGCATAGAAGCCATCATGTCGGGGTCGACGACGGCGACCTCGGGGGCGTCGTTGGTATCGACGCACACGAACTTGCGGACCTTCTCGGGGTCGGTGATGACGTAGTTGATGGTCACCTCAGCAGCGGTACCGGCGGTCGTCGGCACGGCGATGGTGAACACGGCGTGGTTCTTAGTCGGAGCAACGCCCTCGAGGCTGCGGACATCGGCAAACTCGGGGTTGTTGATGATGATGCCGATGGCCTTAGCGGTGTCCATGGAGGAGCCGCCACCGATGGTCACGATAGCGTCAGCCTCGGCGGCCTTGAAGGCCTCGACGCCGTCCTTGACGTTCTGGATGGTGGGGTTGGGCTTGATCTCGGAGTAGAGGCTCCAAGCGATGCCGGCGGCGTCGAGCTCGTCGGTCACCTTAGCGGTAACGCCAAACTTGACCAGATCGGGGTCGGAGCAGACGAAGATCTTCTTGTAGCCGCGACGCTGGAGCTCGCCGGGGATCTCCTTGATGGCGCCGGAACCATGATAAGAGATGGTATTGAGAACGAAACGATTAGCCATTGATAGCCTCCCATCGTGTGCGGGGCGCCCATTACGCCCCACGCTATAAGTCCCATCCTAACGCTTTTGAAACGAAAAGCACGTGAGAACGTCAAAATTGTTAAAGCGTTTCAACAGATGATGAAAAATAAAGCGGCAAAGGGACAGCCCCTTTGCCGCATTCGGTTACTTTCGGCAGCCCTCTTTCCAAGCCTCGGCCGCAACCTTCCAGCGAGAGCGCAAGTCACGCTCACGGTCGATAAACATGATGGCAAATGCGATAAACAGCAGCACGCTCGCCACCGCAATGGAGTGCAGCCCCATGCGCTCAATACACCAGTTGCCCAGCACGGCGCCAAACACAAAGGTAAAGATCACGCCAAAGTACAGCACGCCGTTTTCCAAAAAGCCGCGCTTGTGGGTGATGATGTAGTCGTCCACGTTTTGCAGCGCATTGCGCAGGTTACCGATGCACATGGTCGTGGCGATGCCGTGACCATGTATCTTGCGGAAGCTCTCGACCTGCATGCCGCAGGCAAACGAGGTGAGGCAGTTGGCGAGCAGGTTGTAACCGCCACCGGGGATAAAGCTCACGCCCAGCAAGATGACGGCTTCAAAGAACACCGTCACCTGACGCCAGTGAATCACACTGCCAAACCGCTCGTGAACCAGGTCGGCAAGCATAATGCCCACGGCAAACGACACCACGGGGAAGAAATAGCGTCCCGCCAGCGCCCAGTTGCCCTCCGAGATGCTTACGCCCACGAGCAGAATGTTGCCCGTCTGCGCGTTTGCAAAAACATGGTCGCGCCCAATGTACGAATACACATCCATAAAGCCACCGGCGAGCGCCAAGATGATGCCCAGCTCAATAGACTCAGATATCTGTTTGGCACGCTGCATCGTCGTGCATCCTCCTTGTTGACGACTCTCTCGTGCGTTGGCGGAGACATAGCCGCCGTTCATACTGTAACCCATTGACAACATGGCGTGCGCGCGAGACGGCTCCTTCGACACGGGGATACACAGTCTGGAAACAAACGGCACCCGCATCGACACGCCGATCCGCCAGCCCATGTACTCCACCAGTCTTTTTAGCCCCGTCCCAAAAAGACTGGTTACAATTACGTGCAGCATACAAACACCGGGAGGGATCGTGGCAAAAAAGCCTCAGCACGCTCAGAATAACCAGCGCAGTCAGCAGGGCAAACAGGGCCAGCAGCAAAAGCGCGGCGGCAAGGCCCAGGGCGGCCACGCCGCTCATACCCCGGCAGCGCCCGCCCGTCCCTGGCGCCCGGGCCGCGATAAGTTCCTCCCCGTCAGCCGCGCCGACATGGATGCGCGCGGCTGGGACCAGTGCGACTTCGTCTATATCTGCGGCGACGCCTACGTGGACCATCCCAGCTTTGGCATGGCCATCATCAGCCGCGTCCTCGACGCGCACGGCTACAAGGTGGGCATCATCTGCCAACCCGACTGGACCGACCCCGCCAGCATCACCGTGCTCGGCGAGCCGCGCCTGGGCTTTCTCGTCAGTGCCGGTAACATGGACTCCATGGTCAACCACTATTCGGTGACCAAGCACCGCCGCCACACCGACGCCTATACCCCCGGTGGCGAGGAGGGGCGCCGTCCCAACCGAGCCGTCACGGTCTACGGCAACCTCATCCGCCAGACGTTCAAGGACGCTCCCATCATCATCGGCGGTATCGAGGCAAGTCTGCGTCGCCTGGCCCACTACGACTACTGGCAGGACAAACTCAAGCGCTCGGTGCTGCTCGACTCGGGCGCCGACATCCTCATCTACGGCATGGGCGAGCACGCGATCGTCGAGATCGCCGACGCGCTCGACGCGGGACTGCCCGTCGACCAGATCACCTATATCAACGGCACCGTTTACCGCACAGGCTCGCTCGACGAGGTCTACGATTACGACCTGCTGCCCAGCTGGGACGACCTTGCCGCCGATAGGCTCAACTACGCGCGTAGCTTTAACGTGCAGCAGCAAAACATGGACCCCATCACCGGGCATCGCCTGGTAGAACCCTACCCCAACAGCGTCTATGTGGTGCAGAACCCGCCGTCGGCGACGCTCACCACCGATGAGATGGACGAGGTGGCCGAGCTCCCCTACGCACGCGATTGGCATCCCGACTACGACGCGGCAGGCGGCGTGCCGGCCTTTGCCGAGATCAAGTTTTCCATCAGCTCCAACCGCGGGTGCTTTGGCGAGTGCTCGTTTTGCGCGCTCACCTTCCACCAGGGCCGCGTACTGCAGATGCGCAGCCACGATTCGATCATGCGCGAGGCCGAGCTGCTCACGCGCGACCCGGAGTTTAAGGGCTATATCAACGACGTGGGCGGACCGACGGCAAACTTCAGCCGCCCTGCCTGCGACAAACAGCTCAAACACGGCGTGTGCAAGAACAAGCGCTGCCTGTGGCCGAGCGTGTGCAAGAACATGGTGGTCGACGAGAGCGGCTACACGCAGCTGCTGCGCGACCTGCGCCAGCTGCCGGGCGTCAAGAAGGTCTTTGTCCGCAGCGGCATCCGTTTTGACTACACCATGGCCGATGCCTCGGACGAGTTTTTGCGCGAGCTGCTGGAACACCATGTCTCGGGCCAACTGCGCGTGGCACCCGAGCACGTGAGCGACGCGGTGCTCTCCGTAATGGGCAAGCCGAGCCGCGCCGTCTACGATGCGTTCTGTCGCAAATTTGAGCGCTTGAACCGCGAATACGGACTCAAGCAGTACGTAGTGCCGTATCTGATCTCGAGCCACCCCGGCTCGACCATGAAGGAAGCCGTGGACCTTGCCGAAGCCGTGCGCGACATGGGCTACATGCCCGAGCAGGTGCAGGACTTCTACCCCACGCCGTCCACCATGTCGACCTGCATGTACTACACCGGCGTGGACCCGCGCACCATGAAGCCGATCTATGTGGCGCGCGACCCGCACGAAAAGGCCATGCAGCGCGCGCTCATTCAGTATCGCAAACCCGAGAACTACAAGCTCGTGCGCGAGGCGCTGGAAAAGGCCGGGCGTCGTGACCTGATCGGCTACACCAAGCATTGCCTGATTCGTCCCGTGCCGCCACGCCCGGGCGAGACGTCTGCTGGCGGTGGACATGGCACCGGCAAGAAGGGCGGCAAGCCGCACGGCGGGGCCGGCAAGGGGCCTAAGGGCAGCAAGGGGCACAGCGGCATGTCGCGTGCGCAAAACACCGCCGGGCGCAACCGTGCAGCTCAGGGGCGTCAGGGTGCCAACGGAGGCGGACGCCGCAATTAGTGCGGGAATGCGGCAGATGCGCTCGCAGCGCCCTGTTGGCACGCTTGGCGCAGCGAGCGCATTGCCTCAACGAGGATGGTGCCGGCGATCGCAACCGTGATTATCACGTCGAGCGGCGTGCTCACAAACCAGAGCAACGTCATGAGATACGATCCGGCGTTAAAGGCAAAGTGCAGCAATATGGTGTAGCGGAGTTTTCCGGTCGTCACGAGCACCCAGCCAAAGATGAGGCCGGCGGCGCCCGCATAGCAACCCTGCACCCAGTTCATATGCATAAAACCAAAGACCGCCGCCTGCAGCACAATTGCCGCGGCGATACCCCAGGTGCTCGGGGCCGCCCAGGGCACCATGGAGCCGTCCTGTGTCTGCGCGCGACGCCGGCGCTTCCAGAGCGGACGACACTGCGGGTTAAACGCTCGGAGCGAAAACTCAAAAAATAATGCCACGTACCAGCAGCTCTTCGCAGAAGGGGGCGCCGAGCACCGTGGTCAGCACGGCCAGATAGCTGGTATCGCCCATGCCCGTCTCCTCGACAAGCTCGTTGTAGTCGGCCGCGGCCTCGGGCAGCAGCGAGAGTACGGCGTCGGCCACGTAGCCAACGACCACCTGCAACGCCAGGCCGATCACGATAACGCAGGCAATGCGCATCCACGCGCCGCGAGCTCCCCCGCCGAGCGGGTGCTCGCTTTGCCAGCGAGCCATAAACGAGCGCGGCCACAGATAGCGCCACCACAGCAATGCCATCAAAAATGACGCTGTCTGCGCTACGGCCTGAAACCATTGAATATCGAGGTTGTCGATCGGAAAACCCGTCAGCGCCGACACGATGTCCAGTACCGAGAACAAAACCACGCTCAGGGCAATATCGGCAGCAACGACGCCAAAACAGGCAAGCGCCCAGATCAACGCATTGAGCATGCCACCCTCCTCAAAACCGTTCCCTAGTTCTACCACAACTCGGCAAGGAGCTGATCCCATAGGGACGGAGGAAAACGGATCATTTATTGACGAGGATCAGGCGTAGTGCCAAAAGCCCCATTGGGCGAGATGTCGAACGGGAAGGTGCCGCAGCGATTGAACGCGGCGATGAACATGCGGATGGCGTTGGACGGCGTGGTGCCCACGAGCTGGGTTGCCGCCGCGAAGGCCGCCTTTTCCTCGGGCAAGACCTTCGCGACTACAGGGGTCATGTGCTCTGCCATGGCGCTTCCTTTTTGAAACGACGGTAGTGCGGATAGATGCGGGCCACGCGGCTGGGCGACGGGCTGTGAAGGCAACCCGATTGGCCCGCATCCGGAGTTTGTTTCTGCGGCGTTGGTATTACTTGGTATTCCTAAGTATTACCCCGCAGATAGAATAGCACATCCACCCCTATAGGAGCAGATGAAAACAGATCATTTTGTTGTTGAGATTGGATTTGGATGAGCTTCTAGAGCGTGATGACGTCCGAGATGTTGAGAGCTTGGGCGTCGGTGGCGTCGTGGGTAGCGAGCAAGAGCGTGCGGCTGTCGAGCAGGTCGAGCACGACCTCGGCCGTCGCATCGCGCGCGACGGCATCCAGGCCGTTAAAGGGCTCATCCAGAATCAACGCGGCGCCGGGACACAGCAGGGCACGGGCGATCTCAACGCGCCGACGCTGCCCGCCCGAAAGCTCGGCAACGCAAGTATGCGCATCGATCCCCGGCACCAGCAGGCGCAGCAAGGACGCAGCACTCGAAGCATCCACGCACTCATCGGCGCACACCAGCACGTTATCCAGCGCCGAGGCGGACTCGACCAAGCGCGCATCCTGAAACACCATCGAGCATGGCGCGCACTCCCCTGCCGCCAGTGCAAGCAGTGTCGATTTACCCACGCCCGAGGCGCCCATCACGCAGATACGCCCACCCGCAGGCACGTTGAGCACCAGACCGTCCAGCGCCGGCGCCCAGGGTGCGCGATCGCCTACGGCAAGCGCAAGCCCCGCCGCAGCGCCGTCGCCCGCAGCAGCCCCCGCACGCCCGCGCAGCCCATGTCCATGCGTCCGCACGGCCGCACGCCACGCCACGGGCCCCGAAGCTTGCAGTAGCCACACCAGCACGCGCTCGCACGCCCACGAGGCGGCAACGACCAGCACGGTCCACGCCAGCAGGTCGGCTGTCTCAATCAAAAGCTTTGCCTGATAGATGCGCTCACCCACGGTACCCACCGCCATGCCGATGAGCTCGGCCGCCACGCCGGCTTTCCAGCCCATGCCAATCACAGCTCGGGCGCACGAAAGCACAAACGGCAGCACCTCGCGCCAGGTGTGGGCGCAAAACAGGCGCCAGCCGCGCACGCCATGCAGTCGGAGCATCTGCTCCAGCGGCTTATCCACTTGTGCCAAACCCTCGACCAGCGAAAAATACACGCCCGGCAGCGCCATCAAAAACACCGCGGCGATGCTCACGCGCGCAGACCCCAGCCAAATGAGCAGCAGGACCACCACACAGGCGACCGGCGTCGCCTTTACAAACGACAGCGCCGGCGCCACCAAGCGCGCAAACGCCCGCGAGCGCGACGAAACCCCTGCCAGCACGCCACCGCACACCGCGGCAAGCGCCAGCCCACCCAGTATCCGCGCACCCGAGCCCGC
>CABRHR010000053.1 GCA_902470835.1 uncultured Collinsella sp. | reverse complement strand
CAGATGTGTATAAGAGACACCCCATCTCCGGCAGACCCGGCTTCTCCTTCTTCGGCACCGGCGACTTGCTCGGCGGATTCGTCGGCGGGTTGACCGGCGGGTTGACCGGCGGGTTGACCGGCGGGGTGGTCGGCGGCGTGTACGTGTTCTTGAACACCGGCGCCACGTCGCCGCCATAGGTTACCGTCGCCACCAGATGGCCCGCACCGTCGTCCGTCACCGTCACCGTTACCCGGTACTCGGCCGCGTCGTACGTCACGTTCTTCTGACCGTCGTCCACCTCGGAGATGCTGTAGGTGTACGTCCCGGGCTTGTCGTACGAGATCGCCTCGAAGCCCACCGTGCCGTCCGCCGCGTTCTTGGCGGTCTGCAGCACCTTGCCGTCGGCATCCTTCAGCTGGAAGGAGAACTGCCCTTCCTTCAGGTCTTCGCCGCTCAGCACCTTGGAGGCCCCCAGCTTCACCTCAGTCGCGGCCGGCGCGTAGCTGTTGCTGAATGCCACCGCATCCGCAGCCTTGCCGCCCTTGCTGTAGGCAACCTGCGCCTCCAGCGCGTGCGTCTCCGCATTCTCCGTCACCGTCACCGTCGCGGTAAAGACCGTCGTGTCGTAGGTGACGCCGTTCGCCGTCGCCCCTGCCCGCTCGGACAAGGTGTAGACGTACGTCCCCACCTTGTCCAGCTGCAGCGGCGCGAAGCCGAACGTGCCGTCGGCGCCGTTCTGCACCGTCTGCACCACGTTACCGTCAGAGTCCTTCAGGTCGAAGGAGAACTCACCCTCGGCCAGGTTGCGGCCGGTCAGAGCCTTCGTTCCGGTAATCGTCGCCGTCGTTGCCGTCGGCGTGTAGGTGTTGGTGAAGGTCAGATCCGCAGCCGTCTTGTTCGCCGTCGCGGTCAGCTGACCGCTGCCGTCGTCGGTCACGCTCACCTTCACATCCAACACCGCATCGCTGTAAGTGATGGTGCCATCATGGCCCGCAACCTCCTTCACCTGGTACGCATGCGAACCAGTCGCAGTGTACGAGATGGCCTTGAAGGTAAACGCGTTACCCACGTTCGTGGTCCGGTCGATCTCCTGCCCCGTGGCCACGTCAATCAGCGCGAACGTGAACTCGCCATCGGCGGGCGTCCGCGTGGTGGCCGGGTCGGCATTCTTAAGCACCTTGGTGCCAGAGATCTGGTAGGAGGTCTGGCCCGGCTGGTAGCCGTTCGTAAACGTCATGGTTCCGGGCGAGACGCCGTTCTCGGTACCCTCGCTCGGGTTTGCCGTGGAGCTCTTTACCACCAGCTTGCCGTCGTTGTTGTCCTTCACCACGTAGGTCAGGGTGTACGTCTTGCCGGTGTAGGTCACGCCCGGCACGCCCGGCGCGTCGTCCGTCGGCTGCACCTCGCGGACCGTGTAGGTAAAGGTGCCCGCATGGTCGAAGGTCAGCTTGTCGAAGGCAACTTTGCCGTCGGCATCGTTCTTCTGGGTCTGGATCACCGAGCCGTCAAACCCCATCAGCTCGAAGGCGAAGTCTCCCGCCTTTAGCTGATAGCTGCCGTCGTGCACGTTAACGCTCTTGGTGAGGGCGATCGCACCGGAGTCCGTCGCCCGTGCCTCGTAGGTGTTGGTGAAGGTGGGCTTCGTGGCGTCCGTACCGTCGTAGGCGACGCTCGCCTGCAGCGTGCCGGCATTGTCCGCAACCGTCACCACGGCATGGTGCACCGCGGCGTCGTAGTTCACGTAGGCCAGATCGCCCTTCCGCTCAACGATGGTGTACTCGTGCGTGCCCGGCTTCGCGTAGGAGAAGGCGTCGAAGCCGACGCTTCCGTTCGCGTCGTTGGTCGCGGTCCGGACGGGTTGCTTGCCCTTCAGCTGCTCAGCCGTAAGGTTGCCCTCGTACACATCGAAGGTGAACTCGCCGCCCTTGAGTACGATCGGCGTGTTGTCGTCCTTCTTCACGTAACTCTTCTGCGCACCGAGGGCCAGGCCGGTCGCGGCCGGCTGGTAGGTGTTGGTGAAGGTCTCCGGGCCGGATGTGCTCGTCACGATCGCCTCCGCATTCAGTGCTCCGTTCCCGCCGTCCGCGACCGTCACCTTGTAGGTGAGAGGATGGTTGTCGTAGACCATGCCCGGCTCCGCGCCCGGCTGCTCCACGATGGTGTAGGTGAAGTCCTTGCTCGCGGCGCCGCCCAAGTCGGAGAGCTGGAACTCGCGCGTGAAGCTGACCTTGCCGTTTGCATCGTTCTTCGCGGTGTCGAGCACGTTGCCGGCGGCATCCTTCAGGTCGAAGGTGAACTCGCCGTCCGCGGGCGCGGTCGCGTGGTCGAAGCCGTCCGCGACCTTGATGGTCTTGGTCGCCGTCAAGGTTACGGAACCCTTTGCGTCGTAGGTGTTGTTGAAGGTGGGAGCCGTAGCGGTACCGTCATAGGTGACGGTCACCTTCGTCTTGTTGTTATCGTCCTGGTTCTGCTCTACCTTGACGTGGACCTTGACTTCCTTGGCGTCGTAGACCACGCCGTCAACGGTCTGGCTGGCTTTCTCCTCCTTGAGCGTGTAGTCGTACTCGCCCAGGTTCAGGTTCTTGACGGCCAGCTTGACCTTGCCGCCCCGGTCGTTGGTGCCCTTGGCGACCTCGTTGCCGTCCTGGTTGTACAGGCCGAAGGCGAACGCGCCGTCCGTCAGCGCCTTGCCCGTGAGGGTCTTCGTCGCCTCGACGGTTGCATCGGCCGTCGGCTTCGAGTTGGTGAAGGTCGGAACGTCGGCCTTGCCGCCGTAGGTGGCGACCGCCTTTAGCTCGCCCTTCTCATCGGTGACCTTGACGTGGACCTTCACGTCCTTCGCGTCGTACACGACGGTCGGGTCGTCGCCGGCAACCTCCCTGATGGTGTAGTCGTGGTCGCCCGGAGTGTCGTAGCCGATTGCCTGGAAGGTAATGTTGCCGTCCTTGTCATTCGTGACGGTCTCAATGGGCGTGCCTTCCGCCTTGTCACCCTTGTACAGAGCGAACGAGAAGTCGCCCCCTGCGAGCTCACCGCCCGTGAAGTGTTTCTTCGCCTTGAGCGTTACCGAGGTCCCCTTCGGGTGGTACGCGTTCGTGAAGGTCGGGATATCGTTCTTGCCGTCGTAAGTGACGGTCGCCTTCGCCTTGCCACCCTCCGCCTTCACCGAGACGTGAACCTTCACCACCTTGGTGTCGTAGGCGATAGTCGGATCGGCACCGACGTTCTCCTCCTTGAGTATGTAGTCGTACTCGCCGATGGTCAGACCGGTGAGGGCAAGATTGATCTTGCCATCCTTGTCGTTCTGGACGGTCCGGACGGGATTACCCGTGGACGTGTCGCCTTGGTACAGGCCGAAGTTGAACGCGCCGTCCGTCAGCGCCTTGCCCGTGAGGGTCTTCGTCGCCTCGACGGTTGCATCGGCCGTCGGCTTCGCGTTGGTGAAGGTCGGGGCGTCATTCTTGTCGTCATAGGTGACAGTCGCCTTTAGCGTGCCGTTCTTGTTATCGGTGACCCTAACGTGCACGTTCACCGTCTTGCCGTCGTAGACGACGGTCGGGTCGGCGCCCTTCACCTCCTTGATGGTGTAGTCGTGGTCGCCAGCCTCAGTGTAATCAATGGCCGGGAAGGTGATGTTGCCATCGGCATCGTTCTTTTCTTCGGCGACAACCTTATTGCCCTCCTTCACCTGGAATGAGAACTGCTGGTTCTCAAGGGTGCCGCCCGTAAAGTACTTCTTCGCCGCCAGGGTCACGGAACCCTTCGCAGCATAGCTGTTGATGAACACCAGCTTGTTGGCTTCGGCCAACGTGCCGTCGGCGTTCTGCTTTGCGATCGTGCCGGAGATGCTGTCGCCCTCGCCGCTCAGGGCGTTGCCGCCCTGCTCGCGCTTGGTCAGCGTGAAGCCGGCCGGCATCTTGTCCGTACCGGTCAGCTCCTGCACCGTGTAGGCGTCGTGCTCGTCGAGACCGTACACGCGGATCGTCTGGCCGGCCGTGATGGTCTGCTCGCGGCCGTTCTCGAGGTCGAACATATCGCCGACCTGCTTCTCGCTTGCGGCCCCCGCGTTCTCAAACACTGCGGCCTTGTACGTCTTCCCCGCCGTCGTGGGCACGGTGAACTTGAAGGTGAACTTCGCGTCCTTATTGCCCGTCAGGCCATCGGGCACCTCGACCTTCTTCGTCACCTCGAGGCTCGCCTCGCGTTCGTTCGCCACGCGCACGCAGGTGGCGCCCGTAAACAGGGCATTCAGGTTCATGTCGCGCAGATCGGCACGGGCACCTTTCGACGTGGTCCCCTTGGGCTGCTCGTCCTGGGTGATACCCATACGTATCCAGCCCGTCTCGGTCTCCAGGCGGTAGGGTTCGCCCTCCTCGGCGGGCCCATACTGGTAGACACGTCCGTTGGCACCGTACTTGAGGTGCACCGTGTCGCCGGCACCGGCGGGATCGACATTGCTCCACGACAGATTACCGTCAGTATCGGTCACACCATTCGAGGTCTGCCGCACACCCTTGATCCACGTGAGCGTGTTGTCGATGTCGCCCTCTGCGCCAAACTGGCCCAGGCTCTTCATGAGCGCGCCCGGGCCCACGAACGTCGAAACGTCGTCATCGTCCGTACCGGCATCGGCATGGACGCCGTAATCGTCCACAATCACCTTGGTGAGCGTGTCGTTAAGCAGGAAGCCCTTGGGCGCCGAGACCTCCTTAAGGAAGTAGGTTCCCTTCACGAGCGGCCTGTTACCATCGCTCGTATTCGGGAATATGCCCGCACCTTCGAGCGGGACCGGGTTGTCGACCGACCCCGTCGTCAGGGTGTCGTAGGGGGTCTGCTCGCCATCGAGCACGACCTTGCCGTTCTCCGTAGTCACCTGTCTGGAGGTGTACAGGGCGAACTTCGCCCCGTCAACGGGCTTACCCTCGGTATCGGTCTTCTGCACGAACAGGCGATTCTGGATGTTCGTGACGAGCAAGCGCGTGGCGAACTGTCGCTTGAAGTTCGTGCCGCCTGCGATGTCGTCGCTGTACACGTGGACGGTGTTCTCGGGCGTCGCGTCGCCGATCGAGCTCGCCGTTGTGTGGTAGATGGCCACCGTGTACTCGGCATCCTTGCGGTCATTACCGCTCAGCAGGTAGTAGTACTTGGAGATGTCGCCGGGCAGATTTTGAATCTCTACCTGGTACTGGCCGCTCGTGTTGAGCGTGAAGGCGTGCAGGTCCTTCTTCGCCGCCTCGATAGCGCCGGCTTTGCTCGGCTCCTTGGCGAGGGTGTATCCCGCTCCCGTCGATGGATCGCCCGACACGGCGTACCAATTGTTCTGATCTTTGATACCCGTGCCTGCGCTTTTATCGCGCTTGAGCACCACAGCGAACAGTATGCCGCCGGAGTCCAGCCTAACGATCTCGTCGGACTTCGTCAGGTTATCATTCGCCTTGTACACGGTCGACGGCGCGGTGACGGTCTCCTTCGAGCCGGCGAACGCACCGCTCTGCCAAACGGAGCTGCCCGCGTCCATACCGCCGCGGTTGATGATGACGCCGCCCGCGACGTTCTCGTCGCTCGCGGGCACGTACTCGAACTGCATGCTACCGTCCGTTGCCGTGAGGCTCGAGCGGTATCCTTTGGGCACGTACGTCTCCTTCGTCTCCTTCAGGAGGTAGTACCTGTTGTCGCGATTCTCCTTGTAGAGATCATCGAAGTTGATGACCCCGTTGTCCACGTCGTTCGTGAGCGTTAGGTGGCCGGCCTCGTCCGTGGTGCCGGAGCCGAGAAACTCGGCCTCGGTCTTGAAGTCTTTGTCGGTCTTATAGAGCTTGAACTCGGCGCCCTGTACGAACTTGCCGTCCTGGTCGAACTTGATGATGTCGGACTCGGGCACCGTCACGAGGTTGAACTTGAGCTCCATGTTGGAGTCGGTGGCGCCGCGCTCCAGGTAGAAGAACTTGAGGGTGTGGTTGGTGCCGTCTTTGAAGGTGTTGCCGTCGAAGCCCGAAGTGCCCTTTTTCGCCGCCTGGTACTTGCTCAGCAGCGTGCCGTCGCTTTTGTCGTTCACCTTAATGTCGCCCGTATGAAAGTTGATACTCAGACTCGCACGGCTGTGAATACCGCCGATATCACCCACGAGGACATCATCGATGAACACCCAGACGTCATCATCGCCGGCGAACTCGAAGGTCATGTCCTTCTTCTTATCGTTCGTCAGGCCGCCGTTGGGCTGCACGAATCGCGTGGACATTGAGAGGCCGAAGTGGTGGTTGACGTGGTTACCGGCGTTGTCTGCCGTGATGCCATTTTGGACGAGCCGGCCGCTTTCCTCCTTGAACACCTTGTCTGCCGCATCGAACGGGAAGAACTGACCCCGATGGGACGAATCGCCCACTTTGTCAATGCCCCAGGTGTCATAGACGTCGAAGGCATTCTTGTCAGCGTTGTAGGCTGCGTAGTTTTCGGAGCTGTCATAGACGTAGTAGCCGTCCTGAACCTTGAGGAGGCCCGTCACGCCAAAATGGGACGTCTTGCCGGTCTGGGCAGAGGAATCGAACAGATAGCGGAGGGAGTCGCCGCCATAGGTACCGGAAAGCTGCGGGTAGCCGTCTGAAAGCGTGTTGCTGACAATGCCGGGCTGCGGGTTCGTGTTGCCCGTCCAATGGTTGAGCGGTGCATCACCCTTGCCATCGTTAAACTGGAACCGGTGGCTTGCGTTGATGCCGCCGTTGCCGGAAACCGACAGATGGTTATCCGGATTCACCCAGTAATCAAACAGGTTGATTGTTGTCCCCGAAGGCGAAATCGTCGGAACCGTGTGGTTCGAAAACGGAACCGTGTGGTCCGAAACCGCCGCCTCCGCGCGGGTCGGCAGGAAGAAACTCGCCGTCAGCACGACGGCGAGGGCCAGAACAATCGCATATGGCGAGACCGGGCGCAGCCCGCGACGACGGCCATGAGACATGACGGACCACCGCTCGCGCGGCCGGTGTCCACCAAGAAGTTCCCTGCTGGGACACCCCCCGGTAACAATATTCATGAGTAGAGACATCGCCTCTCTGAGCTCCTGCATAATTTCCCTCCCCGTCACACGGCGACCCGCCTGGGCACCCCCGGGGGAGCCGAGGCAGTCTGGCACATGCCCGCAGTCGTTCAAGAAATACCAATCCCAGTATATGCCTCTCAGGATATCTTAGCCTTTTTATGTAGCATTTTAATTTTATGGTTACCGACTACCGTTCGCCGACTTTTTTCGACCGCTCGCCCATCCCAAATTTGAATAGGTTTTACCGCTCACTCGAAAACAGGGGGTGCGACGATAAAATCTCCCGTTTGGAGTCAGGTGATATTGAAAAGCCAGACGATTGGCCTTCCGATATCACCTGACCTCAACGGAAGGCCTTGCGTTTAGCCGCTGGCAATCTTGTTTCCCAACAAGAAATCGACAGCCCCTACGATTTTGATGTCATAGATGGCCGTTGGATGGTCACCATCCCCGACAATCAGAATCTTCTCGTACGAATCAGGTATTTTTTTTCCTAGCACCGCAAATCATGAAAGGCGACTGCAGCTCGACGGGAATCTGGATGCAGCAGAACTACCCTGTTCCCTTTGCGCCAATTAGCTCCCCCCGTCAGCGGGTGCCGCCCAGAATGACAAATGTCACCCTGGGCGGCGCGGAACCCCTACAGCAGGGTGACGCTAAAGCTGCGTTTATCGGTAGCACCCGGTGCCAAAGTAATGGTGTTGACCTTGTGCTCAAAGACGTCGTCCTCGGTGTCCATGGTGGTGTGGCCGGTCCAGGGCTCGAGCGCCACAAACGGGGCGTCGTTGGCGGCAGACCATACGCCAATGTACTTAAAGCCCTCAAAGTCGATCTTCACGCCGTGACCCGATTTGCGTCCGCGCAGGGTGAGCGTGGAGCCGGGGACGTCGGTGAACATGATGGCGTCGTTATCGAAGCTGCGGTGCGTGATGGGCAGCACGTCCGAGTTGTAGGGAGCCTTGTAGCTGCCCTCGAACGTCATGAGGCCATCGGGCGTGATGATGGGCGCCTCGTTGGTCCATGCCTCGGTAAATGCCAACTCGTAATCCTCGAACGCCTCGTCATCGGCACCCGGGGCCGGCACGTTAAAGGCAGGGTGACCGCCCACCGAGAACGGCAGATCCACGTCGCCGGTGTTGGTGACGGCAAAGGTCTGGGTGAGCGTAGCGTCGCCGGTGAGCGCATAGGTCATGTTGAGCTTAAAGTGGAAGGGGAAGGCCTTGAGCGACTCGGGCGTGTCGGTGATCTCGTAGGTTACCGAGGAGCCGTCCTCCGAAACCTCGACCAGCTTGTGCTCGACAATGCGCGCGATGCCATGGCGCGCCATCTCGCAGGTGCCGGCGGCAGATGTCGCCGTGTTGTTGCGCAGCGAGCCCACGATGGGGAACAGGATGGGCGCATGCTTGCCCCAAAAGGCGGGATCGCCCTGCCACAGATACTCGTTGCCGTTGAGGGCAAGGCTCGTGAGCTGGGCACCCATGGAATCGATGGCCGCGGTGAGGCCGCCGCGCTTGATGGTGGTGACGGTGGACATGCTACTTCCTCCAAAAGTAAACAACAGTGTCGAGGGCTATTGTCCCACTCTTGGCAGCGAGACGGGGCGGCAGGCGATTATTGGGTGGCCACGTAGAGGTCAAACCCGCCCTGCGGCGTGCTGTCGACCGTATCGGGCGCCTGCGAGTTAAAGCTCACGGGAACCATGCGTTTTGAGGCGCGGAAGCACGTGCCGTCGGTGGCAACGGGCGCCTCATCGACCGTGAGCTCGTAGTCACCGGGCTTGAGTTCGATGCCGTCGCCAGCGGAGTTGACGTATTGGTACTCGTCGACCGTCTGACCCTTGAGCGTGCGGCCCACGATATGGATGAGCATCTGGCTGTCGCCGCGGGCGGTATCCCATGTCGCACCGTCCTTAACCTCGACCGACACATGCACCGAGCGCGTGCGGCTGAGCGATTGCTCGACAGACATCTCGACCTTGGCGGCATCTTCTCGCTGTTGTTCCACATGGCTCCAGACGCTGCCGATTGCCGAGCAGGCGATGACACCGGCCATAAAGGCGATGAGGATGGGACCGAGTGGCGAGCGGCGGCCCGCGTCTTCCTCGCGAGACAGATTGGGGCGATGCGTGGGGGCGGGCGCCTGGGCACCCTGCGCGGGCACGTCGAGAATACTGAAAGACGCCGTGCTGTCGGGATCGATGGTGTGGCGCGGCTGCGGCGTCTTTGCCGGCGAGATCGACATGTCGGCCGGCTCGCCGAGCGTTGCCGTGGCGTCGGCCTTCGCCTCGTCGGCCTCGGCCTGGGCCCAAGCCTGCTCAAAGGTCAAAGGCTCGGCAGGGTCGGAGTCCGAATCGGAGACGGCGTCGGTATCGTCGCCCGACACGTCGCTCGGCAACGGCTCGTCCCACTCCTCGTCCGGAGCCTCACCCTCGCTATACCACCATTCAAAGTTATCGATATCCATACGGGGCGCCCCTTAGGCCTCGCAAGCAAACACTTGCTAGCCTTATACCCCCAGACGGCACCGAAGCTCACCCGCGCCGGACACGAAAACCGTCACAACATTCGACGCTTTTCCTCGATTTCGAGATTTTCATCGAATGTTGTGACGGTTTGGGCAGCATCCACACCGCGAATGTGACAAAGGGACTGTCCCTTTGTCACATTTGGAGGGCGACGGGGATTTGGATGCAGCAGAAGTCCTCTTGATGGGATTCGTCGTAGCTCGTGGTGTCCAGGTAGCAAAAGTCGAAGGCGTTGCCGATGGGCTGGAGCGCATGCTCGTCCATGCAGGCGACGATGGCGCGGATGCCCTCGGGTTCGTACGGCATGCCCCAGCGGCTCATGCACAGGTATGTGCACTCGGGCAGCACCTCCACGCCAATTTCCGACAGCTCGTCAGGGTCGCTCGGCAGCATCTGCTCGACACCGCGTGGCAACACGGCAAAGGAGCCGGCACCGGCGATAGGGTCATCGGAATGCAGTGCCTCGCGACGCAGCATGGCGCCCCAACCGCGCATGGGGCGTGTGCCCGTGAGCGCACGCATGCATAAGATCGCCCGCATGAGCGTGGGGTGGAGCATCGAGCGGCCGCGCTCGATATCGGCAGGGAACTCCTCAAAGACCACGTAGCGACGCTCGAACTGCTTGAGCTCCGGCTTGCCCTCGCGCTCGCGCCAGTAAACCGCCTCGTCGTAAAAGCTCAGACGCTCCTGAACGCTAGCGCGCTCGGCCTTAAGGCTGGCAATCTGCTCGTCGAGCGCCTGCACTCGCGAGCGCAGGTGCTCGGTCATCTCGCCGATGTCGAACGTCGAAGTCAGGCGGTCAATCTCGTCGAGCTCCAGCCCCAGGTCGCGCAACATGCAGATGAGACGCATGAGCGGAATCTGCGTAGGCGAATAGAACCGATAGCCCTTTTCGTTGACCACGGCGGGCTTAAACAAGCCGATCTTGTCGTAATAGATGAGCGTTTGGCGAGAAACGTTAAACAAGCTCGCCATCTCGCTGATCGCATACATGCCCGTCTGCATAGGTCCTCCCGACGCACCAAAGCCCGCCGCCCACAAGGGCAGCGGGCTCAAACACTACTCGTATCCTACCCTAAATACGCCTATGACCAGCGCTTATAGTTTTTGCACGTCACGCCGACGGCCTCGAGCGCCTTGGCGGCGATATGATGCACCGCGTCGTCGAGCGTGGCGGGGCCGTTGTAAAACGTGAGCATGGGCGGCATGAGCATGACGCCCGGCACGCGCGCCAGGCGCGCCATGTTGTCGACATGAATGGCGCTAAAGGGCGTCTCGCGCACCATAAGCACCAGGCGGCGCTGCTCTTTCATCTGCACGTCGGCCGCGCGCAGCAACAGGTTTTCGCTGTAGCCGCTCGCGATGCCGGCAAGCGTCTTCATGGAGCAAGGCGCCACAATCATGCCGTCGACCGGATAGGTACCGCTTGCGATGGCGGCGCCGATGTTCTTGTTGTCGTAGACCACATCGGCGTGAGCGGCAAACTCGTCGATCGTCATGCCGAGCTCCTGCTCGATGGTGATCTCTCCCCCGCGCGTGACGACAAGCGCCGACTCGGCGCCGGCCTGGCGCAGGCACTTGAGGCACTCGAGGCCCAGCGCGGCACCACTGGCACCAGAGACGCCAACGACAATGCGACGGGGACGGGCAGAAGACTCGGACATGACAACTCCTTAACTACTTGGTGGGGCTACTAATTAGAAGTTAAGCTCTGCGGCCCATTTGTCCTTATCGATCTCCATGAACTGCGAGCGGATGAAGTTCTTCTTGAGGTTGAACGGGACCGTGCAGTCGAAGATGGCCTTGCAGGCGATGCCGTGCTCGCGGATCGAAGGATCAAACGCGGGGTCATTGGACGGGTCGAGCACGTGGCAGTGGCAACCGGGGATGGCGATGAGATCCACGTCGGCCTGGAAGCGCGTGGTCATAGCCCACATCACGTCGCTCATGTCGAAGATGTCAACATCCTCGTCGACCAGAATCACATGCTTGAGCTCGGAGAATGCCGAGAAGGCGAGCATGGCGGCGTTGCGCTGGCGGCCCTCGTCATTTTTGCTCGACTTCTTGAACTGCATGATGGCAACGAACTTGCCGCCACCGCAGGGAGCGGCGTGGACGTTGAGCAGGCGGCCCGGGATGGCGGTCTCGACCATCTTGTAGATGGAAGCCTCGGTGGGGATGCCGGCCATGGACACGTGCTCGTGCGAAGGGCCGATGCAGCTCTCCATGATGGGATTGGTGCGCGTGGTGACGGCGGTGATCTTGATCACCGGGCAAACCTTGGCGCCACCGGTGTAGCCGGGGAACTCAGGCATGGCGTAGCCGTGGCCGTTGACGTCCTCGTTGATGGTCTCGTCGTGCATGAGGTAGCCCTCGAGCACGTACTCGGCATTGGCGATGCACTTCTGCGGAACGGTGACGCAGTCGGCAAGCTCGACGGCGTGGCCGCGCAGGGCGCCGGCGATCTGCAGCTCGTTGAAGCCGAGCGGCGTGGTGGGAGCCTCAAAGCCGCAGCACATGTACACGGCGGGGTCCAAGCCGATGGAGATGGAGATGGGCATGTCCTCGCCGCGCTGGCAGTACTCGTCAAAGAACGCGCCCAGGTGACGGCTGCCCGGGGTGATCCACATGGCGAGCTTATCCTTATCGACGCAGGAGAAGCGGTGGATGGTCACGTCGGACTGGGTGCCGTCGGGGCTCGTGCCGTAGGCGAGGCCCATGGTGATGTAGGGGCCGCCGTCGACGGGCGTGTTGGTGGGAGCAGGAACGATCTTGCGCAGGTCAAAGCCATCGTCGGTCGCCTTATACACGACCTCCTGGCAGTCGATGTGGGCTCCCTCGGCGATCTGCTCGGGCGCGATCAGGTTCTCAAAGCGCTTGCCGATCTCGAGGCCCAGGTGCTCCTCGTCCAGATCGAGCAGGGTGGCAACGCGCTTGCGGCTGGCAAGCATGCCGATGCAGACCTTGGCATCGTCAAAGCCCTTGACATTGTTGAAGACCATCGCCGGACCCTCTTTGGTCGGACGCATAACGGTGCCGCCGGCGCCGACGTGGCGATAGACGCCCGAGACCTCGGCATCGGGATCGACCTGGGTGTCGGTCTCGAGCAGCTGGCCCGGCATCTCGCGCAAAAAGTCGAGTGCAGAACGCAGATCGTGGATCTGGGAAGCATCGGTAGTGGACATGGCGTGCTCCTTTCGGGAGAGTGCCCGACGGCGGTGTGCCGCCGGGCTGGGTAACGTAGGTGCCGCGGCGCTTGCAGTTAAAGCACGCGGCTGAGCTCAAGCGCTCGGCTGCTTACAGCCAAAGCGCTCGGATGCTTACATCAGGCCAAAGACGTGGAACCAGGCGGCCTCGACCAGCACGACGATAAAGACGACCGCGGTCAGCGGGATGCCCATGCGCATGGCCTCTTTGGAGGTGTAGCCGCCGGCGTCCTTGCCCTCGCCGATAAGGATCGGCAGGTTGTGGAACGGCAGGATGTAGTGGATGTTGATGGACGTGAAGACGATGAGCGCCACGGCGAGCGGGCTCACGCTGGAGCCAGCGGCAAAGCTGATGAACGCCGGCA
The DNA here is from genome assembly GCA_902470835.1 of uncultured Collinsella sp. GTDB lineage: Bacteria > Actinomycetota > Coriobacteriia > Coriobacteriales > Coriobacteriaceae > Collinsella. The sequence goes on along the minus strand of CABRHR010000053.1, from coordinate 500 downwards.
CGCACACGCCGAGCACGGCCATAACCGAGCCCATGAACATGTGGATGATCATGGAGAGCGCGGCGACGAGCAGGGCGAACAGGAAGATGTTCTCGGGCACGGAGCTGGGGAGCACGACGTCGGCGATCCAGGCGTTCATGCCGGTGGCACCGCCCACGGAGCCCACGGCCATGGCGGCCGTCAGGAACATGAGGGACTTGATGTCGACGGCGTTCCAGCTGGCGGGGGTGAGGACCTCACCGACGATGGGCATGGCGAGCGCGACGCCGATGGCCAGGGTAACCCAGCCGATGTAGTCGCCCGAGACGGTGAGCCACAGCGCGATGGCGATGACAAGCCACACGATGGTGCGGATCTCCTTGACGGAGAGCTTGCCGAGCGCGGCCTGCTTGGCCACGATCTGCTCGCGATCGTAGACGAGCTCCTTGCTGGGCTTAAAGAGGAAGAGGCCCAGGAACAGGGTGCACAGCAGCGCGACCAGCATAGGCACGCTCATGTAC
>CABRHR010000052.1 GCA_902470835.1 uncultured Collinsella sp. | reverse complement strand
AGATAGCGTAGCGTCTCGTGGGCTCGGAGATGTGTATAAGAGACAGGTGTGATGGCGCTGGTACTTGGCGTAGACGATCTGGTTGTCGTCGTTGAGCACGGCGAGCTTGACGGTGGTGGAGCCCACGTCGATGCCCAGGTGCAGGTTGCCGCGGGCGTTCTCGGGGTTGAAGATCGCGCCTTCGGGGGCGTGGACGGCGGCTACGGGCTCAGCGGCGGTGGCTGGCTCGCTAGCGACGGACGTCTCCCCTGCCGCGTTCTTGGCATCGGCAACTGCCTCGGCAACTTTCTCGGCAGCTGCGGTCGCGGCCTTCTGCGCGGCATCCACCACGGCGGGTGCAGCCTCACGCGCGGCAGCGACCATACGGTCCTTAATGCCCTCGACGAGTTTGCTCATTGTCTCTCCTCTTAGTTGTTGGACTCGACGGCTGCGGTGGTGTCGGCCGCGTCCTCGAGCTGCAGGTTCAATAGCTTCATGCCGTATTCCGGCACGTTGATATCGATGGGTTGGCCATACAGGTCACCAGGGCGCACAAAAGCGAGCACCGTCATAATGCGCGCCATGGCCTCGGGCGATTCGGTGAGCCCACGCTCAAACCAGCGCTGAATCATGCCGACCTCGGCACTCACGACGTAGGTGACGTAGTAGTCAAAGAACGTGCCCAGCGCCAGGCCCAAAATGCCCGTCTGCGCACGCGGCACCACAGCCTCACGCGCGGTGTCGATAATCCTTTTAATGAAGGCCTGGTCGCCGCCCGGACCCAGCAGCGCACCGATTAAGTCGCGATTGGCCGCAAGATAACGCAGCAGCTCAACCGAACCGGGTGCCGGCTCGAGCTCATCGATGTTGTGATAGAGGTCGGGCAGCTGAGCTGCGGTGATGAGCTCAATGCGCTCACGGATCTCGGCCAGCAAGCCGTCCTCGATTTGATTGATAAAGTCGGGAATATCGCGGTAGTGCGAATAGAACGTGCGGCGCGTAAGGCCAGCACGCTCGGTGAGCGACGCGACGTTAACGCGCGAAAGATCGCCGCTTTCGGCAAGCTCGTCGGCAAGCGCCTGGCGAAGGGCGCGCTGCGAGCGAAGAGATCGACGATCGCATTTCTCGAGTTGGGACAAGCGTCCTCCTTGTTACTCAGTCTGTGCGCTATTGCACAGTCCGAGTATTATTGCACACCGTGTGCATCAACACGTAAAGGCAATATTTGAATGCGACAAAAGGACAGTCCCTTTGTCGCATTCAGCGACCGCCTAGGTTGTGCCAGTTGTGCCTGGCTTTTGAAGCGGCGTTACCAATTGTCCAAAAAGTCATTCGTGGGTAGAATAGTGTCGACGGCAGCCCAAGTTGTAGCTAGCTGGGCAGCGCCGTTGTTTGCATTAGGGGGTCAACGCCTTAGCGGCGGCGACCCCTTCTGTTGCGCTTCGAACGCTGCTTGAGTGCCTCGGAAAGCCCGACGAGCGCCGTGAAGAACGAGACCAAAGCGGTCAGAAGTCTCACGAAATCAATCAAATCGGTCATGGGCATCACCTCCCATCAGATGGAGGGCGCTGCCCGGCACATGGAACTGCCGTCAACAATACCGATTCTACCAGAGCCTAGTTATATATACGAATATATGTTCGTATTCCAAGAACACAGGCCCCCGTGACAAAGGGACTGTCCCTTTGTCACATTATTCGATAACGGTGCGGGAATTCTGCTTATGCATGGTAGCGAGCATGTGTTTGGGGACGGCGTGGACCATGCAGCTGCCGATAGTCGCGCTCGCGGCGGCCTTGGCTGCATCGCTTGCGTTTTTGGTCGCGTAGCTGTGGCGGAAGCGTTTGAGCATGGCGATATCGTTGCCGCCGTCGCCGTAGACCGCGACCTCATCCTCGGCAATACCGTAGTAGCCCGCCAACCAGGCCACGCTCTCGCCCTTGTTGCACGCCACGTCCGTGATCTCGAACATCACCGGATCAAACGGCGCGTTGACCACGCGGTCCGAGCGCTCGGCAAGATATGCCTTAAGGTCGCGCTCCAGCTCGGGCGAGGTCACGCGGCAGTTGATCTTGCACACATCGTGGCGCAGGATGTCACCAATCGACTGGTCGAAATACTGCTCCTCGTGATACCCGCCACGCGCACGCATGCCGCGCATCACAATACGCTTGATGGGGCTGTCCTTTTTAAAGCCCGCCTGGTGCATCTCGAACGACCCACTCGAGAACATGCCATCGGGCGTGGAGCAATCAAAGCAAATGTCCGGGAACGCCTTGAGCAGCTCCTCGGTAATCTGCGGATCGATAGTCCAGGTCTTGAGCACCTCTCCATGGCTGTCGCGCACGATGGAGCCGTTAGAGCAGCAGGCATCGAGCGCCAGCCCCGTAAAGCCATGCTCACCAATCGGCAGCGTCGAGCGTCCGGTCGCGGGAACCACATGCAGGCCAGCCTCGGTCAGCTCGCGAATGGCACGGCGGATGGTCCCATCTGCCTCATGCAGGGCGTTCAGCAGCGTTCCGTCTAAGTCACTCGCAAACATCTTGATCATGGGCATGCCTCTCCTTCGTCTGCACGATATTGTAGACGAAGGAGAGGCTCGTTCTCGTATGGGCGTTCCACGCCGCAGCAATCGTTTCTGTTAAACCGCTGCACTGCGAACGTCACATTGTTTGTGGTGAGCGACTTTTCAAGCGATAAAACAGCACCGTCGTCAGCACCAGTACCACCAGCATAGCTGCGAACACAGCCGCCGGCGCCCATCGATCATATGCAAATCCGTATGTCAATTGGCCAATAGGCGTTGCGCAGGAAAGAGCCATATATACGACCGAAAGCACCTTTCCGCAGAGTTCCGCCGGCGCCGCCCGCTGAACGAATGCAACGATTTCGACCGACGCAATACTCGCCCACACCATGACCCATGCCGAACCGACCGCAAGCGCAGCAAACACAATTTGGCCAGCGCCGCTCAGCAGCGTGACAGTAATCGGCACGACTCCAAAACAGATCATCGCAACGTATCGACATATGTCATTGAAGGAAAAACGATTCGGCCTAATACCGACCAAACCGCCGCCTGCAAGACCGCCCAGCCCCATAGCTGCCTCAATAATCCCAATGCAGGAAGATTGCATGCCGAGATGCCTGGTAACAATAACGGGTGCACCAATCGTTAACCCAACCAACGCAAGATTCAAAACAGCCGCAAGCAAAATCACGGCGAGCAACGAGGTGTTTTGGAGCAGGCACCGAATCGCTGACATAAAATCGCTTTGACATGCCATACGAGTCGAGCTATCCCCCGTCATTTCAGAGGGGACATTTTGTTTGAGTGTGGCCCAAAACAGCAGCGTCGACATTGCAAACGCCACCGCCGCGATCGCGCAAAGGACGTCGATTCCAAAGCATCCGTAGACGGCTGTTCCAACCACGGGACCTAGAATATTGCTCGCCATGGTCGTCTGCGACACTAACGCGGTGGCCCGCTCGACCTTTTCCTTGCCGGCTATGCGCAGCGTCTCAATTTGAAGTATCGGTTTCAGAATAGATTGAACGGTGTATTGGACGCCCAGCATCACTGCCACAACGGCCGCAAGGGGCAACGAGCACTTCATGGGGACAAATAGCATCGCTGCAATCATTAAAACAATACCGAGAGCTGCTAGAACGCTCCGATGTCCCTCTCGATCAGCTAATACTCCGCCAGCCGGAGTTGCGAGCACACCCGGTATAAACGCTATCGCCGCGACGGCGCCATATAACGTCGACGAGCCACTGCGATCGAGCAAGTAAAGCGGACACGCAAAGCACAGCGCCGACAACGTCGAATACACGCACAGCTGCGAAACGAGGAGACCGACGAGTCTTATAGACAGCGCCGTCTTTGATACTGACGCGGCATCGAAATCTCTCATCCCATCCATGGCTTTGCCTCCTATACATACTATTAGTATGTATTTAACGACTTGAAAAGGGCGGCCGTAGCCACCCTCTTACATCAATTACATACCATTAGTATGTATATTACCACCCAGCATGATTCCATACGTCCCAAATCTGGGCCGTTGTCTGAAGCACTTCTTCCCCCAAATCGAGCCCTACCGCAGCTGCCATCTGCGCCAAGCATTGCGCGCGAGCGACCATTCGTTCCTTAGACTCAAGCGGACGGAACAGTGGCAACAGCCAAAGATTCGCCAACAACGATACGGCCTCAGCCGCTTCACGCGGGCATTCGCACGCAATGGAGCCGTCGGCGATGCCTTCCTCGATCACCGGCAATAAATAGCCATCCGCCGATTCGTCAAACGAGCCCTGATACTGCAACGCCAACAGACGCGAACTCTTTACCGGGTCTGCCGCAGGATGTATGCGCGCCCAAAGCTCAATTTGTGGCACTACGGACTCAGGCGCATAAAGTCGCCTGAGCTTTTGGGCGCCCGTCATATTACCAGCACCGAGCGTCGTACGGCGGCGCTCAACAACGGGAGCCATCGCCCGATCAAATGCGGCGTTGAAAATCTCTTCTTTGCTCTTGAAGTGATGATAGATAGCGCCCTTGGTCATGCCATCGAGACGGTCAACAATATCCTGGATGCTCGTTCCCTCATAACCCTGTGCGCAGAATAGCTCCAGCGCCGCGTCGAGAATCTTCGCGACCGTCTCTTCGGGATATTTATTGCGACCCATAATCCGCCCATCCGCAACGCAAGTCTTATTCCTTATTGCTATATTTTAACGTTGCGGATGGCATACGGTCGGCCCTACACCGCGGCGGGGCCGTGTTCGCCGGTGCGGATGCGGATGACTTCCTCAACCGGCTCGACCCAGATCTTGCCGTCACCGACGGCGCCGGTGCGCGCGGCGTTGCAGATGATGTCGACAATGCCATCGACATGTTCATCGGCGCAGATGAGGGTGAACTGCACCTTAGGGATTGTGTTGACGAGCAGCTCGTTGCCGCGCACGTACTCCTTCCAGCCGTGCTGCGCACCGCAGCCCTGGACCTGGTTAATCGTCATACCGCGAACATCGGCAGCAAACAGCGCGTCTTTAAGAACCTCAAGCTTCTCGGCACGAACGATCGCCGTAATCTTCTTCATAGTGAATTCCTCTCAATAATCAACGTATCCCTTTACATGAGACGCGGGTTTTCCAAGTGCCGCAAACTAACCTCAGAAATCAAAAAAGTTCAACTGACTGGTCTTAGCAGGTTTCCCAAGTGCCGCAGATCGGCCTGAAAGAGGAGTGCCGCGTACTTAAGGTACGCAAACGACGATTGAAGGCCGAGGTGCGGTGCTTGGGGAAGCTGCTAATCGAGTCCCGAGAAGGAGGGATACGCGCTCTCGCCGTGTTGACTCGCATCCAGGCCCAGCGCCTCGTCGGCCTCGTCCACGCGCAGGCTGCCGTGGAAGAGCGCCTTGACCACTGCGGCGATCACCAGGTCGAGTACCAGCACAATAACGACCGTCACCACAATACCCAGAATCTGCGAGACCAGCAGTGACACGTCACCTGTATAGAACAGACCGCCCTTACCGGTCCACGAAAGCTCCGGCACGCAGAACAGGCCCGTGAGCACGCCGCCCAGGATACCGCCGATGCCGTGGCAGCCGAACGCGTCGAGTGCGTCGTCGTAGCCGAACTTGGTCTTAAGATGGCTGATGGCAAAATAGCAGACGGGCGAGACGATCAGGCCCATGACCAGCGCCGCCCACGGCTCGACAAAGCCCGCGCCCGGCGTGACCACCACGAGGCCCGCAACCAAACCGGTGCTGGCACCCACCAGCGTGGGACGACCGGTGTGCACGCGCTCGATGGCAAGCCACGAGACCATGCCCGCCGCGCTGGCCGTCACGGTGTTGAGGATGGCGAGCGCCGCCACGGCATCGGCCTTAAACTCGCTGCCGCCGTTAAAGCCAAACCAGCCAAACCAAAGCAGTCCGGCGCCCAGCGCCACGAACGGCACGTTATGCGGGCGATAGCTCACCATGCCAAAACCGCGGCGACGGCCGAGCAATAAGCAGAGAATCAGACCCGTCAGACCGGACGAAATGTGCACCACGTCGCCACCGGCAAAGTCGAGCGCGCCGATGATGTCGCCGATAAAGGAGCCATCGCCGCCCCAAACCATGTGGGCAAGCGGCGCATAGACCACAAGCAGCCAAATGCCCAGGAAGGCCGTCATGGCACCAAACTTAACGCGGCCGGCCAGGCTGCCCGTGACGATAGCAGCAGTGATCATGGCAAATGCCATCTGAAAGGCGATGTTAATGATCTGAGGGTAGACGGCACCGTCCGCGGCATTGCCCTCGGCCGCCTGCAGCACCTGACCGAGCACCGGCAGGCACATCAGCTGGTCAAGGCCTCCAATAAACGGGCTGGAACCGTCGCCGCCGTAGGCCAGCGACCAGCCGGCAACAATCCACAGCACACCAACCAGGCCAATGGCGCCAAAGCACATGAGCATGGTGTTGATGACATTTTTGCGCCTGGACAGGCCGCCATAGAAAAACGCCAGACCCGGTGTCATTAAAAACACGAGCATGGTGCAGATGAGCATAAACGTTGTCGATCCCGTATCGTACATTCGCTCCCCCTTGATCGCATGAACGTTGTCGGCGCCCATAATGCGGCCGAGGGGCAACTGGTGTAGACCAGATACGGCGTTGTTAAACGCTGCGTTGTCGAATGGAAACGGTGCCGCAATCTTGGAAACGGCACGGCAACGGATGCGAAACGGACGGGAAATACGCGAGCAAGGGAGCCGTGAGCGCGCCCGTCCCGGCTAGCGCCGAAACAGCTCGTGGGCGCGGTCGCGGAGATTAGTCGCTCGAATGACACCTTCGTAGCGATTGATGCGCAGACGCGGGAAGGCGTTAAAGAAGCGTAGGTCGCGGCGGCTGAGTGACACGCTCGGCACCGGACGGCTCATGCGCTTACCGGCAAGGCGACGGCTGAGCGACGGACGCGGCATGCTCGGCGCGGCATCGGCCACGCGGCGGGCAGCGAGCGCCAGGCCGCGAGCACCATCCGCGATAAACGTCGGCATCGAAGCCTTCTCGCGCAGGGCATCGAGCGCGGCGTCGCCAAGCTCGGCCAGCCATGCGTTAACGGCACGGCTACGGATATGCGTCTGTGTCACCGAGTCAATCGTCGAATCGGGAATGCGCTCGAGCATTGAGTCCGAGGCATCGGCAAGCGACTCGTTGATGCGGTCGGCAAGGTCAGCCCGGACGCGCTCCAGCTGATCGGACAGACGCCGCCAGCTCGCCAACGAGCACACCGTGTCGACCATCATCGCGACCGCGACGATAAAGGCGGACAGCCGTACAATCAGCACCGGCAGATGGCCAAGCAGCCCCAGCAATGCCGGCTCCACTAAACGGCAAATGCATAACGCACCCAAGCCAAACGCGCAGGCCCAGTACAGGCAGATGCGCCCGTGCAGGTTAAACGGCAGATGCGAATAGTCCCAAAAGCGAGCGCCCGTTGTTTTTTCCAACAGCACGCCCACGCTGTACTCAATCACGCTGCATACGAGCGCTGCAGCGACAAACTGGCTCGACGCGTCAGGAATTCCGCGCAACAGCAGCCAGCAGGCAATGCCGCCCGCGCCATAGATGGGGCAACACGGTCCCAGCAAAAAGCCGCTGTTGGCAAAGCGTCCGTGGTTGAGCATGGCGCATACTGTCGACTCCCATGCCCAACCGCAAAAACCGTAGAAGGCAAACGAGAGCACCAGCGCCGAGAGCGGACAGGCGGCAAGCGTCGCGCCGCCGAACGCCATATCAATCGCGGTTTCCACCGTCTACCCTCTCCTCTTTTCGTTCGAGCCCTCGTTCGAATCGTTCGCGCCGCCTTTGCGCGGTAGACGGCCGGCGACCGTCTCGCGCAGCGCGCACCATTTATCTGCCAGGCATACAATCCAAGCCTCACGACACGTCGGCGGCACTGGCACCAGCGGAAACATATGCCGCACGATGATATTCCGCTCGCGCGACGTCAGCTCAAAATCTTCCTCCGCACGTGCCAGGGCAAAAAACGGATGGCGAAAGCCATGCAGCCGATGGCTTGGGTCGGGATCGTGCCAGTCATAGAGAAAGTAATCGTGCAGCAGGGCCCCGCGCAGCAACGAGGCACGGTCGACCGAAATGCCAGCACGGCCCAAGCGCTCGGCAAAGGACAGGCTCGCCCGCGCTACCGAAGTTACATGTGCATAGACCGTCACGTCACCATGCTGGATAAACTCGCGCGTCAGGTCCAAGCGGCCCGCCCGGGCAAGCTGACGGGCGGCATCGTCGACCTCGCGCGCGATTTTTTCGGCACGAACGGCATCGGACATGCTGCCTCCTTCCAGCGGCTCACGGCGGCAAACCACGGCCTGTGCACAATCGATAAAAACATCATGGAACATATCAGTATGGCATCGGACAAAACGTTTTGCCCCACCAGTTGGCGAATTACCGCGCCGCCGTCACATATCAAACGCCAAAATGTGCGAGACTGTCTTGTGCAATTGTGCCGGCCGAGGGAGTGCCGGCGCACGATTCGCATGGAGTAACCCACAACGATGCTGCTTACGCAAACGACAACGCCCGAGGACGTCAAGGCTCTCGACCGCGCCGAGCTTCCGCTGCTCTGCGGCGAGATCCGTCAGGCAATCCTCGAAAGCTCCGCCGCCGTCGGCGGGCACGTTGCCCCCAACTTGGGCGTCGTTGAGCTTACGGTTGCGCTTCATCGCGTATTTAACTCCCCCATCGACAAGATTGTCTTTGACGTTTCGCACCAGACCTACGCCCACAAGGCGCTGACCGGGCGCGCGTACACTTATATCGATCCGGAGCGTTATGGTGAGGCTTCTGGCTTTGCCAATCCCGACGAGTCCGAGCACGACCTGTTCGCCATGGGCCATACCTCCACGTCGGTGAGCCTGGGCTGCGGCCTGGCGCACGCTCGTGACCTGGCGGGCGATACGTACAACGTCATCACCGTTATTGGCGACGGCTCGCTTTCGGGCGGCTTGGCGTTTGAGGGCTTTAACAATGCCGCCGAACTCGATAGCAACCTGATCATCATCGTCAACGATAACGACCAGTCCATTGCCGAGAACCATGGCGGCCTGTATCGCAATCTGGCCGAGCTGCGAGCCAGCAACGGTACCTGTGAGCGCAACGTTTTCCGCGCGATGGGGCTCGACTACCGCTATCTGGACGCCGGTAACGACGTGTTGGCCCTCGTCGACGCGTCGCAGGAACTGCGCAATATCGATCATCCCATCGTGCTGCACGTCTCCACCGCCAAGGGCAAGGGCTTTGAGCCAGCCCAGAACGACCCCGAACGCTGGCATCACGTGGGTCCGTTTGACATGGCAACTGGACGCAAGCTCTGCCCGGGCCATCCGAGCGAGCCTGCGCCGCGCACCTATGCCGACATTACGGGCGAGGCGCTCAGCGCCGCCATCGAGCGCGATTCGCAGGTCGTGGGCATCACGGCCGCCACGCCCTACATCATGGGCTTTACACCCGAGCTTCGCGCTGCCGCCGGCAAACAGTTCGTCGATGTGGGCATTGCCGAGGAGCACGCCGTGACCTTTGCCACCGCGCTTGCGCGCTCGGGCGCCAAGCCAGTCTTTGGTGTGTACGGCACGTTTTTGCAGCGCGCTTACGACGAGCTGTGGCACGACCTGTGCCTCAACGACGCCCCGGCAACCATTTTGGTGTTTGGTGCGTCAATCTTTGGCACCACGTCCGAGACGCACCTTTCGTTCTTTGATATTTCCATGCTGGGTGGACTTCCCAACATGCGCTACCTAGCGCCGGCCTGCATGGAGGAATATCTGTCCATGCTGAGCTGGTCGCTCGACCACCGCGAGCATCCCGCGGCGATTCGCGTACCGGGCATCGGCCTGGTAAGCCGCCCCGATCTGGCACCTGCGGAGGATGCCGACTACAGCGTCGCCCGTTACAACGTGACGCGCGAGGGCCGCGATGTGGCCGTGCTCGCGCTCGGCGATTTCTATGAGCTGGGCGAGCGCGTGGCAAACCGCTTGGCTGCCGAATACGGTATCGAGGCCACGCTCGTCAACCCGCGCTTCGCGACCGAGCTCGACCGCGAATTCCTCGACAGCCTTGCCACCGAGCATCGCGTTGTCGTCACCCTCGAGGACGGCATATTGGACGGCGGCTGGGGCGAGCGTGTCGCGTGCTACTTGGCCTGCACGCCAGTGCGCACACGCACCTTCGGCATCGCCAAGGGCTTCCCCGACCGCTACGACCCCAACGAACTGCTCGCTCAGAACGGCATGACGGTCGAGAACATAGCCGCCGAAGCCGTACGTCTGCTGAACGAGTAGAAAAAACCTCCGCAAGGGAAGCACCCCTGCGGAGGTTTTTATTTTCGCGACGCGATTATCTCAATCTGTAACATCTAGGGCCCGAATTCCCGTCTAACTGTTACAGATCTAGACATTTAAATCCCCTTAAGGAGAAAATCTCGATCTGTAACAGTTACTCGGCAAAAATGGCTGCAGATGTTACAGATTGAGACAAAGCAGCAAGGCAATTATCGATAGCTTCGCTTGAGGATTTCGACGACATCGGGGTCAGTCAGCGTCACGGGGTCGTGGCTGAACAGGACGCCGTTGGTCGTCAGAGCGTTGTGTGCGATGACCGGCAGCTCTTCGGCCGTAATCCCCCACTCGCTCATGGCGAGGTCGGCCACATGACAAGCCTCCATCAGGCGCGTGAGCTCAATCACAAAATCGTGCGGATCGCTGGCGGCGGCATTGCCCATCAGACGAGCCATGTCGATATAGCGCTCGGGTGCAGCGCCGCGATTGATCATCCAGGTGTGGTAGGCGCGCGCGATCATAATGAGTCCGGCGCCGTGCGGCAGGTCGTGATGATGCGCGCTCATGCCATGTTCAAGGCCATGCGAGCCCGTGGTGCCCGAGGCATCCATGGCATAACCGCCGAGCGTGTTGGCAAACGCAAGGCTCGAGCGCGCCTCCAAGTCATCGCCATTATTGACGCACGTAGGCAGCGCCGTGGCAGCACGCCGGATGCCTTCGCGACAAACCATGTCACCCATGGGCGTATTGGTATTTGAGATGTAGCACTCAACGCAATGGAACAGGGCGTCGAATCCCTGATAGGCAGTCAGACGCGCCGGGACGCTCACCATGAGCTCGGGATCAACGATTGAAAGCACCGGAAACAGACGCGGATCGCCCAAGCGAAGCTTCTCGTCATTTTCCTCGCAGGACAGAACACCGCCCGCATCGACCTCGGAACCGGTACCCGCCGTGGTGGTCACGCAAACAAGCGGCAGCGGATCGTTGGGGATGGGCAGGCCGAGCGCAGTGCCGCCATTCACAAAGTCCCAGATGTCACCGGGGCATTCGTTGCCCTCGGCATCGGTATGCGGGTTGGTCGCCACCGCGCAGATGCCCTTGCTGCCGTCCATGACCGAGCCGCCGCCGAGCGCCAGGACAAAGTCGCAGCCATGGGCACGCGCCATCCAGCCACCTGCGTTGACGGTCTCGCGCAGCGGATTGGGCTCAATGCGATCGAACAGCTCATGCGCCACGCCGGCGCGATCGAGCTCAGCCTCCACGCGTTGCAGATATCCAAAGCGCTTGACCGAGTTGCCGCCGGTGGTAACGATGAGTGCTTTGGTGCCGGGAAGCTTCTGTGCGCCCAGCTCGCCCAACTTGCCCGCGCCAAACAACACCTTGGTCGGTGCGAAAAACGAATAACCATTCATACGCGATCTCCTTACTTATATATGTGTCGCGTTGCCGCCATTATAGCGACCGCTGCGAGCGCCCGCCCCAGCTAAAAGCTAGCGTCCCAGCTGTAATAATCGGCGTTTACCCAGATAAAACCTGCGAAAATAAACCTGTCCCTTTTTGGTAGGTAGAATAACCCATAAGGCAAGTATGTTTCTGAGTTATTTCGTGTTGACCCATTTGAGCGGGATAGGGTATAACTCTACTCAACCGCTAGGGATTTTATTGAGAAAGGTGTTCTACCATGAGCAAGAACCTCTCCCAGCAGGTCGTTCTCGACCGCCGCGGCTTCGTTGCCGCCACCTTCGCAACCGTCGCCGGCCTTGGTCTTGCCGGCTGCTCCGACACCAGCGCCGAAGCCGACAAGGGTTCCGCCGCCGGCTCTTCCAAGAGCTCCAATGATGCCGAGGCTTCCACCACACTCGACGCTAAGGCATTCGACAAGCTCGTCAACGACGGCCCCAAGGCCGATGACGACGCCATCGCCGCCAGCACCTGGGCCACGGCCGTTAAGGACGCCGGCGTCTTTAAGATCGGTGGCGTTCAGACCTCCACGCTCTTCTCCCTCCTCAACGAGAAAGACGGTCAGACCCGCGGCTTCGACGCCGGTATCGCGCAGCTCCTGTCCAACTACATTCTGGGCGAGAACAAGGTCGAGATCACCCAGGTGACCTCGGACACGCGCGAGTCCGTCCTGCAGAACGGCCAGGTCGACGCTGTCTTTGCCACCTACACCATCACTGACGAGCGCAAGAAGCTCGTATCCTTTGCCGGTCCCTACTACTACACCCAGCAGGCCATCCTGGTGCTCGCCGATAACGACGACATTAAGAGCGTCGACGACCTGGCCGACAAGAACGTCGCCGTCCAGTCCGGCTCCAACGGCCCCGCCATCCTGGAGGAGTTCGCTCCCAAGGCCAGCCAGCAGGAGTTCAAGACCGACGAGGAGGCCCGCCAGGCACTCCAGCAGGGCCGCGTTGACGCCTACGTCATCGATAACAACATGCAGCAGAGCGCCCTGGTCCGCGAGCCCGGTAAGTACAAGATCGCCGGCAAGCCCTTCGGCAGCAAGGAGCCCTACGGCATCGGTCTGCCGCTCGATTCCGACGGCGTCGCCTTTGTCAACGACTTCCTTAAGAAGATCGAGGACGACGGCACCTGGACCAAGCTGTGGCAGATCTGCATCGGCGACCGTACGGGCGACACCAATGTTCCCGAGCTGCCCGAGGTCGGCGCCTAGGCAGCGAGCCTAGTAACGGCCGCTGCGAAACCATACGGAAACGCACGATGCGCTTTATTGCGCTAAACTGTTTCCTCAATGAGTTGTCGGGGTTTCCGTACACACGGGAGCCCCTTTCCTTATCGGCGGGAGGTCCGCATGAGTCTCTCCGAGCTCTGGTCGCTCTATGGCCAGAACTATATCGACGCGCTGCTAGCAACCTGGGGCATGACGCTTGAGTCGTTTGCCATCGCCATGGTGCTGGCCGTCGCCGTCACCGTGATGCGCGTGTCGCCGCTCAAGCCGCTGCGCGTCTTTGGCGACCTGTATGTCCAGGTCTTCCGTAACATCCCCGGCATCGCGCTGCTCATCATCGTCGTCTATGCGCTGCCGCCGCTCAAGGTCGTCCTGCCCTACCGCACCTGCGTTATCGTCGCCACGGTCCTTTTGGGCTCGGCCTTTGGTTCCGAGAACTTTATGAGCGGCATCAATACCGTCGGCGTGGGTCAGGTCGAGGCCGCCCGCTCGCTGGGCATGAGCTTCAACCGCATCCTCGCCAAGATCGTGATTCCGCAGGCACTGCGCTCAAGCGTATTGCCCATGACGAACCTCTTTATCGCCGTCATGCTCACCACTGCGCTCGGCAGTCAGGTGCCGCTTAAACCGCAGGAGCTCACCGGCGTGGTGAGCTATATCAACACGCGCTCGCTCGGCGGCGTCGCCGCGTTCTTTATCTCTGCGCTCGGCTACTTGGGCACGGCCTTTGCGGTGAGCCACATTGGCAACTATATCGATAAGAAGGTGAGGATCCTCCGATGAGCAAGCATTCCTCCCCTGCACTCACCATGCGCGATGCGCTCTACGAGGCTCCGGGCCCCAAGATGCGCGCCAAGATTCGCATCGGCACCGCCATCTCACTCGTCGCCGTGGCCGCGCTCGTCGCCCTGGTGCTGCAGCGCTTTTATGTGACCGGCCAGCTTTCGGTCCACTATTGGTATTTCTTTACACACCTCACCACCTGGAAGTTCCTGCTTGCCGGCTTTGAGGGCACCGTTAAAGTCGCACTCACCGCCGGCGCCATCGCGCTGGTGCTGGGCTTAGCCCTTATGCTCGGCCGCACCAGCGACATTAAGCCGCTGCAGTTGGTCTGCCGCGTGCCTGTCTCTTATACACATCTCCGAGCCCACGAGACGCTACGCTATCTC
>CABRHR010000051.1 GCA_902470835.1 uncultured Collinsella sp. | reverse complement strand
GCGCAACGCGTTGCGCTGAGTCCTGAGGCTGTTGCAATGAAAATGATAATCAAGGGACTTTTCTGTTTGGAGCGTCTGACTTTGTTCGGCATTCGATTTGTCGGACAGGCCGGTCAGTTGGGGGTATGCTGGAAGGGACCATCAACCCAGCGAAAGGGGAGAGCATGACGGATCAGGAAACGCCCGAGCGCGCGCATGTGACGGCCGATGATATCGAGGCCGCCAACGACCTCATTGACTTTATCGAGGCATGCCCCAGCATGTTCCATACGGCGGCGACCATTATGGCCGAACTCGACGAGGCGGGCTTTACCTACCTGCCCGAGAATGCGGCGTGGGATATCGAGCCGGGCGGTCGCTATTACACGCAGCGCAACACCTCGAGCGTCATCGCCTTTAAGGTGGGCGAGGACCTGGCCGCGACGTGGGGCGAGGACGGCGTTGCCGGCGACTACCATTTTCAGCTGACGGCGTCGCACAGCGACTCGCCGACGTTTAAGGTTAAGGCCGTGCCCGAGCTCGACGGCGCGGGCGAAACGCTGCGCCTGAACACCGAGGCCTACGGCGGCATGATCGACTACACCTGGTTCGATCGTCCGCTGGCGCTCGCGGGGCGCGTGTTGGTGCGCGAGGGCGACCGCATCGAGAGCCGTCTGCTCGCTACCGAGCGCGAGGTCGCTATTATTCCGAGCCTTGCCATCCATATGAACCGCGGCGTCAACGAGGGCTTTGCGCCCAACCGCGCCGTCGACCTGTGCCCGCTCATCAGCGCCGGTGACCTTAAGCAGGGAGATTTTGACGCCCTGATCGCTGATGAACTGGACGTTGAGCCCGAGCAGATCCTGGGCCGCGATCTGTTCCTGGTCAATCGTCAGGATGCGCGCATTTGGGGCTGGGCCGACGAGTTTATCTCGACGCCCAAGCTCGACGACCTGGCATGCGCCTACACCTCGCTGCAGGCATTTTTGGGTGCCGAGAACGCGCACGACGTTTCGGTCTTCTGCTGCTTTGATAACGAGGAGGTTGGCTCCGAGACCAAGCAGGGCGCCATGTCGACGTTCTTGGCCGATGCACTGCGCCGCATTAACGGCTCGCTGGGCTTTGACGACGAGTCGTACCATCGTGCACTTGCCGCATCGATGCTTGTAAGCTGCGACAACGCACATGCCGTGCACCCCAACCACGCCGAGAAGTGTGACGCCCGCAACCAGGTGGTGCTCAACGGCGGTATTGTCATCAAGGAGGCCGCCAACCAGCACTATTGCACCGATGCCTTTAGCCGCGCGGTGTTCCAGGCCATCTGCGATGACGCCGACGTGCCCACGCAGGCCTTCGCCAACAAGAGCGATATGGCCGGCGGCTCCACGCTCGGTAACCTGTCCAATATGCAGGCGAGCATGCATGCCGTGGACGTGGGCCTGCCGCAGCTTGCCATGCATTCGAGCTACGAGACCGGCGGCGTGCGCGACGTGATGTACGCCATCCGCGCCCTCACCGCCTTCTACGAGCGCAACCTAACCATCAACGGCGCCGAAAGCGTGGAGCTCTAAATGCGAGCCGAAGAAATGAAGGCCGAGCGTGGGGCTCAGCTTATTGATCGGGGTTTACAGCTGTTCGTCGCCGCTTGCCATGAGTCAGGGGTCGACGTTTCCAAGGCGCGACCAACGAGTGCTGAAGAACTCAAACGTAACGCCTATTCGGACCGCTATGACGAGGAGACGGACTGGCTCTAATAAGCGAAGTGTCGAAAACGCTAGATGTATGTTTGATATCACTTTGGTGAGAGTGTCGCAGGCAGAACTACCGGTATGGCGCAAGCCAACCTGACCCCATTGCACCAAACCTACCAAAAAGGGACAGGTTCATTTTGGCAGGTTTTATCTGGGCAAATGCCGCAATACCACCAGCTGGACGGAATTGTTAAGACACCGCGGGTTGGGCAAACGTCAGCGAGCGACGTCCAGAGCGAACAAGTTGGCATGAAAAAGGCGAGGTATTGACCTTCTGGTCATGCCTCGCCTTTTGAATGACAAATTGTCGCTCTGGGCGGCGCGCAGCGTCGAGGGGTTCCGGCGTTTGGTAAAACGCCGGAACAACCTAATGCTCAATCCAGCAACGCAGGGTCTCGCCGGCTTGCAGGTGACGCAGATTCTCTGCGGCAATGTCGACCACATTGTTGAGCGTGGCGGCCAGGTGGAACCAGCCGGAGACGTGCGGCGTGATGAGCATGTTGGGCGCATCCCACAACGGGCTTTTGGCGGGCAGCGGCTCGGGGTCGGTGACGTCGGCCGCGGCGCCGGCGAGATGTCCGGACTCAAGAGCGGCAACCAGATCGTCGGCAACAACAAGGTCACCGCGACCGCCATTGGCAAAGAAGGCGCCCGGTTTCATCGCGGCGAAGAACTCGGCGTTCGCCAAGCCGCGGGTCTCGGGCGTGCTGGGCATAAAGGATGCGACGACGTCGGCCTCGGCTAGTCGCTCGGACATGCCGTCCATGCCGTCCATGTCCTCAAATACAATGGGGTAGACGAGCGGATGGCGCTTGATGCCGCGGACGTGCGCGCCCATGCCGCGGCAGAGCGTGGCGAAGTGGCCGCCGATATCGCCCGCGCCCAGCACCAGCACATTGGCGTTTTTGAGCGAGGTGACCGGCCCCAAATCCTCCCAGCGATGCTCGC
Organism: uncultured Collinsella sp.; assembly: GCA_902470835.1. Taxonomy (GTDB): domain Bacteria; phylum Actinomycetota; class Coriobacteriia; order Coriobacteriales; family Coriobacteriaceae; genus Collinsella. The sequence continues at coordinate 11,528 of CABRHR010000051.1, read as the reverse complement.
GCTGCAGGTCGTGATAGCCGGGCAGGTGCTTCATCATGGAAAGGACCATGGCAAACATGTGCTCGCTCACGGCCTGGCCGTAGGCGCCCACCGAGCAGGAAAGCTTAGCGTCGGCTGGCACGGTGCCGGCGGCTAAGTAATCGTCATAGCCGGCGGTCTGCAATTGTAACAGCTGGAGATGGTCGCATGCCGTGAGCATGTCAGGGTCGATGTTGCCCAGAATTACGTCGGCGTTGGCGACCTGTTCACGCGTGATGGCGTCGGAGCTCGTGTAGATAAAGTCCTCGCCCGGAGCGCTCGACTCAAGAATTGCGCGATGGCGGTCGTTGACGGGCAGCAAAACCAGGATGTTCACAAGCAGTCCTTTCCGCTCGACCTGCCAAAAAGGGACAGGTTTATTTTGGCAGGTTGTATCAGGCAAAACGTTATAAAAACGCCGGGCTACGCGATGGTTAACATATCCATCGCGTAGCCCGGCGCATCCACAGCTACCAGCTCAGCAGCTCGTAACCATCCTCGGTCACCACGAGCTGTACCTCGCACTGGGCCGAATCGCTGCCGTCCTTGGTGCGCACGCACCAGCCGTCACCCTTGCTGATCTTGATGTCGGGCGCTCCGGCGTTGACCATGGGCTCAATGGTAAAGACCATGCCCGGGGCCATGATGGTGTCCACATCGGGCGCCTCGGTGGTAAAGCCCACAAACGGGTCCTCGTGGAACTCTTTGCCAATGCCGTGTCCGCCGTACTCGCGCACTACGCTAAAGCCGGCGTCCTCGACCGTCTTTTGCACGGCCTCGGCCATAACGGAGAGCGGCAGCCATGGCTTGACGGCTGCCAGACCCGCCTCCACGCTGGCGCGGGTAACGTCGACCAGGCGCTGGCGCTCGGCCGAGACCTCGCCGATGCAGAACATGCGGCTCGAGTCGCTAAAGTAGCCGTCCAGGATCGTGGAGCAGTCCACGTTGATGATGTCGCCCTCGTGCAGCACATCCGCATCGCAGGGGATACCGTGGCAGACGACGTCGTTGATCGAGGTGCACACGCTCTTGGGATAGCCCTCGTAGTTAAGATCGGCCGGCGTGCCGCCGTGCTCGACGGTGTAGTCGTAGATCATCTGGTCGATCTGGTTGGTAGTCATGCCTGCGGCGATATGCTCGCCCACATAATCGAGCACGCCCACGTTGATGGCGGCCGAGCGCTTGATGCCCTCGATATCGGTGGGCGTCTTGTAGAGCGTGCGGGGCAGAACCTCCCAGCCCTCTTCCCACAAGCGCTCGAGGCGCTCATCAAAGGCGCTATGGCATTTCTTATATTTTTTGCCGCTGCCGCACCAGCAGACGTCGTTGCGGCCGGGCACGGGTCCATTGTCAAACATGGCTAACTTCCTTTCATTCGCAGCTAGTATAGCCCACTCACAGGGCAGCTGCGCGCTAGTAGCTCACCTGGCAGGGAATACCGAGGGCGCGCACGCGCGCGGCAATGGCGTCGAGTACCTCGGGCACTGCTTTGGCAAGGCCGGCGATCGGTGTTTCGCGCGCCACCGTGTAGATGGTCGCCTCCTGCGGGCGAATGCGCTCGAGCGCCGCGAGCCAGGGGGCAACGTACTCCTCGCCGGTGTTGTCGATGGGTTTGCCCTGATACTCGCCGGTCAAAAAGATCGTCTGGATAATAACGTGACCGTCAAAGCTTGCGAACGTCTCGATCTGGTGCTCGACGTCGTAGGGGCCAACAGGCTGGTCGAGCAGCTGGATAAACGCCGGGTCGACGGTATCGAGCTTAAGAATGTTGTCGTCGACCATCATGAGCGCGTCGTGCACCTCGGGGCGGTCGGCGCGCGTGCCGTTGGAGAGCACGGCGATCTTGGAGTTTGGGGCAAGCTTGTCGCGCAGCGCGACGGCGCCGGCAATGGCCTGCGGAAACTCCGGTGCGGCGGTGGGCTCGCCGTTGCCTGCGAAGGTGATCACATCGGGGAGCTCGCCCTCGGCTGCCATCTCGCGCAGCTTTGCCTCGAGCGCGTCGAGTACCACGGCGGCTGTGCTGTACGGCTCATGGCAGGGGCGCTCGGCGTTGAGGCCGTTTTCGCAGTAAATGCAGTCGAACGTGCAGATTTTGCCGCTGGCCGGCATCATGTTGACGCCGAGCGAGAGACCAAGGCGACGGCTGCGAACGGGCCCAAAGATGGGGCTGGCATTCAAAAACGTAGACATAGGCATATGCTCCTCAAGATAATTGTGCCTAAGCATAGCATCGGCTCCAAAGCAAGGTGCGGGCTCTTGCTTTACAAGTTTCGTTTTTTCACGTCGCTCATGATGCGGTGCCATGAAAAGCCTCGGGTCGGGTACAGTTAATCTGTTAACAAGGCGTAAGGCAATACGGGTCCATCCAACCGCACTGACGTGCAACCGGATGAGCGTTGATGATGGGGGCACAACATGGATTTTACGGTCGAGAATGCGGGCACCACGATTGCCTGTCGCGAATATGCCGGCCCAGATGTGTCGCCTGATACTCCTGCCTTGGTGTGCGTGCACGGCGCTTGTGTCGACGGCACATTTTTCGACGGTATCGCTTGTGAGCTCAGCCGCAACTACCGCGTAATTGCCTACGACCGCCGCGGCTGCGGTGGCAGCAGTGATGCGGCAGACGGCAGCTATGATCTTGCCGCTCAGGCCGCCGACCTGCAAGCCGTGATCGAACACGTTGGCGCTCCGGCAAATGTGCTTGCGCATAGCGCCGGTACGTTGGTGGCGCTGGAGCTTCTTCGCACCGAACCCCATCTCGTCGCCCGTGCGATTCTGCATGAGCCGGCTGTGTCGGCCGAAGGCGTCGGCATGGGCGCAGCTCCGGTTTTGCTCGATATGATTGCGGCTGGAAAGGTTTCAAGGGCGCTCCGGCTTTTCTTGGGAGCCCTCGGCGACTTGGACCCCGAGGCTCCCGGGACGACCGAAGCGGAAGCCAAACATGCCCTGCGCAATGGTCGTTGCTTTATGGCCAATGAATACGGAACAAATATGACATATGCTCCCGACTGGGAGCGCGCCCGCGCGTCAAAGGCGGTGTCGGCCGTGTTTTTGGGCGAGCTTTCGGTCGATACACCTCGCGAGGCTGGCACGCGAGCGGCTGCCGAATATCTCGATTGCCCCCTTGTGACGATCCCGGGCGCGCATAACGGTCTGCGCGATCGCCCCGTTACGGCGGCAAACGCCGTTCGCGATGTCTTGGAGCGTTAGCACGCTCGATGACCTGCGGGGAGAGGGGCTGTTAGCGTTTTGTCATTGTTAACGAATGCGCCCATAACCGCGCGCCCGCGGCTCCATTACCGCCGTTTGCCAAGTCATAAAAATGTAACGATAATCGCGCGTTTGCCTTCAGCTGTTAGATGCTACCCTTGTACCAATTGATATGCACCGTTGCCGTGCGTAACGATAGAAAGGGCCCCATATGCTCAATAATCACGAGGTCAATCTAACCGACGAGGAGGCTGCCGCCGAGGTCGCCCGCGTCGCGAAGACCTACCCCGTGGTGCGTTTGCTGTCGGCCGATCAGATTAAGAGCGAGCCTAACTGCCTGCTCGCCGGCAATCGGTGCCCTTGTCTACGTCAGTCAAGTCTTGAGGCCTTGGCGGGTTCCGATGATGTATCGGAGCAGCTGCTCAATGATGGTACCGAGTACCGCGCTCGCCTGCGCCCTCTGAAGGTCGAGGGCGAGCCTCACGTCCTGCTGATGGTGCGTCCGATCGATGAGCAAGAGGCTGCAGAAGAGGACCTCGTCTACACCGACGTGCTGACGAGTGTGCGCAATCGCCGATATTACGAGGAAAAGCTCCGTAGCGCCCGCATGAATGCCGGCGTTGCGGTGATCGACCTTGATGATTTTAGGGTCTTCAACGATACGTGCGGCCGTCATGCCGGCGACCTTGCGCTCGGTGCTGTGGCGACGGCCATACGCAGCGGAATTCGTTCGACTGACGAGCTTGTGCGCTATGGCTGCGACAAGTTTGTGGTCGTCATGCCCAATATTCCCTCCGATGACTTCACCCGTCGCCTGCATCAGGTGTCCGATGCCGTTCATGCCACGATTGTTCCGGGCCATGAGTACGTGAGCTTGACGGCATGTGTTGGTGGCGTTCGCATTCATGGCGAGACGGTCGATGAGGGAGTTGGCCGCGCTGTCCAGTTACTGAGCCGCGCTAAGGCAAAAGCCGGTACGGTCGTGACCGATGCTGATTCCATCGAGGCCTTCCAAAGCGAAAAGCCTTTGGTGCTTATTATCGATGACTCCGAGATGAACCGAGCCATTCTCAACGAGATGCTCAAGGACGAGTATTGCATCCTCGAGGCCGATAACGGTCGTACGGCGCTCGACATGGTCGATCGCTATGGCGATGAGTTGTCGCTCGTGCTGCTGGATATTGTCATGCCGGGCATAAGCGGTTTTGAGGTGCTGGCCGATCTGTCGCGTCGATCGGGTATCGACAATCTGCCTGTCATCATGATTTCGAGCGAAGATTCCGATGATATGGTTCTGCGCGTGTACGAGCTGGGCGCCTCGGACTATATCAACCGCCCGTTTGACTCCCGTGTCGTGCGCCGCCGTGTAAGCAACACCATCCGCCTATACGCCAAACAGCGCCGCCTGACGAACCTGCTGTCCCAGCAGTACAACGAGCGCGTCAAGAACAGTCGCATGCTCATCGACATCATGGCCGGCGTCATGGAGCTTCGCAACGGCGAGAGCGGCAGGCACGTTACGAACATCGAGAAGCTGACCGAGCTGCTGCTTGGCTGTCTGGTCCAGCGTAGCGGCACGATCTTCCTCGACAATGAGGAACGCTCCACGATCGCCCTGGCTTCGGCGCTGCACGATATCGGCAAGATGTCGATTGACGATGCGATTCTCAACAAGCCCGGACGCCTTACGCCCGAGGAGTTCGAGATTATGAAGACGCATACCACGATCGGCGCCGATATGTTGCTTGAGTTGAGCCGCCATCACGTCGGCAATGCGCTTATGGAATATGCGTACCAGATTGCGCGTTGGCATCACGAGCGCTGGGACGGCAAGGGTTATCCCGATGGCCTTAAGGGCGACGAAATTCCCATTGCCGCACAGGTGGTTTCGGTGGCCGACGTGTACGATGCGCTGACGAGCGTGCGCGTGTACAAGGATGCTATTCCGCACGAGGAGGCGATCCAGATGATCCTGGATGGTAAGTGCGGCACCTTTAACCCGCTGCTGCTCGATTGCCTGCTCGAGGTGCAAGACCAAATTGCCGAGACGTTGGCACGCCCCGCCGATGTCGTCGCGTTTCCTACGATTTAGTTTGACCAAAGGAGTTTTTAATCCATGATTTCCATGCGTGAGGCGTATGAGAAGATCGGCGCTAATTATGATGACGCGTGTGCTCGGCTGATGGGCGGGGAAATGCTTGCCCGCTTTGCCCTCAAGTTTTTAGATGACGAGAGCATGGACAAGTTGGAGGCTGCCATGGCGGCAGGAGACGCCGAGGAAGCGTTTATGGCAGCGCACACGCTCAAGGGCGTGAGCCAGAACCTGGGATTCGATAATCTGTACGAGCCGGCGGTCGTGGTGACCGAGGCGCTGCGCGGCGCCGATGCTGTTGACGGCGCTCGCGAGGGAATGCATGCATTGCAGCAGCAATATGCGGCTACGATGTCGGCCCTGCGCGAAGCGGCTGAATAAGAGCTTGCGAGCCTTGATGACTATGAGAGTGGATAATCTCCCGTTTTAGGCCCGGTGGCGGCCTCAAAGTGGGAGATTATCCACTCTCGTTCGATACGTGTCCAATATCCACTCTCACCCTTTCTGATTAGTGAATGGCCTATGCGCATTGGCGGGGCTTTCCGCATGCAATCCATATCGTTGTTCGATAAACTGTTCGAATAACGATAGAGTCGATGAGGGTGAGTGTATGTCCAACAGCGTTCAGCGTATGGCCAAGGCGGGCGAAAATATCAGGAAGCTTGGTTTTTGCATGGCAGCCGTTTTTGCAGGGATGCTCGTCGCTTTTGCCGCGTTGGTTGTTTACGTGATCTGGTATGCGGTTGCAAACGTTGCTTCTGTCGATTCTTTCGGCGTCGTGACGCTTCTCGATGGCGGGTGCATCGTTATCCCAAGCGGACTGTGCCTGGCACTCGTCGTGGGTATTTCGCTTGTCGTTCTGTGTGGGATCAGCCGTAACATCTCGCAAGGCGTCTCGCCCTTTACCAAGACGCATGTGCGGCTTATCCGTGTTCTTGCGCTTGCCTTTGCTGTTAACGCCGCGGTTTCGCTTATTGGTGCCTACGGATCGGTCAATCTTACCTTTGGTGGGCTGGAGCTTTACGTCGTGCCTCATTCCTTCGTTATCGCGTTTTGCCAAGGCGTTGCCTTTGATGCGGGGTCGCTTATCGGCGCGGCTGTCTGTCTGTGTATCTCGGTGATCTGGAGTTATGCCTCGCTGCTCCAAGAGCAGTCTGACGAGCTTGTGTAGGAGGAAACATGAGCTATCTCATCATCGAGCTTGAGACGCAGCTACTTAAGACCGGAAAGACCAGTGCTGATCTGATTCGTGCCACGGGGCATACTCCGGCTAATATTTCTAAGCTAAGAAACGGAAAAATAAAAGCTATTCGCCTAAAGACGCTTCTCGATATCTGTGATGAGCTTGACTGTCAACCGGGAGATATTATTCGGCGGGTGAGTGAGAAAGAGCTTGAGGAGCTTATTGTTGAGCGTGCAAAAAATGTCGTGAGGCAGATGCGGAATGGTGGAGGCAATGAGGCGTCGCTTCCGACATCAGTCTTCGCTGTCGATTTGAGCGACGAGTAACATAAAGCGAACAGCTAAAACGAAATATCAGTGCGATGGGGCCCGTGTCTAACACGGGTCCTTTCTTTTAGATTATCTTGACAAATATGAGTTATCGAAAAACAATAACAACTATGGAAAACGATAAAGGAAAGAAGGAACGATATGAGCGGTTTTGCTATCAAGCAGAACGGGAGGCCAATGAACGCATCAGCGATAAAGTTATCAAAGGTGTCAAAGCGCTACGGGAAACGGCGCGTTTTGCATGACGTTTCCTTCGAGGTGCATCAGTCTGAGCTCTGTGCCCTTGTCGGTACAAACGGTGCGGGCAAAAGCATGCTTATTAAAATCGTCTTGGGCCTCTGCGAGCCGTCGTCGGGGAGCGTGGAGCTCTTTGGAGGCAAGTCGAAAAAAGACCTGAGCTTGATGCGGACGCGTGTCGGCTATGTGCCAGATTCCAGCGGAGCATACCAATCTCTCAGCGCGGTTGAGAATCTTCAAATCCGATGTGCGGAATGGGGGCTTGATGAGAAACGTGAGGTTCCTCGCGTCTTGGGCCTAGTCGGGCTGGACGTCGATGAGAAAGAGAGCGTGAGCAGTTTTTCTCTGGGAATGAAGCGGCGACTTGATATAGCTACGGCTTTGTTGGGTGACACTGATCTGCTTATTTTTGATGAGCCAGCAAATGGGTTGGACCCGCTGGGCATCGAGAGTATATGGGCCCTTATCGGTCGATTGAATCGAGAACAGGGTAAGACCATGCTCATCTCTAGTCATGATTTGGATGAGTTGGCATCAGTTGCAACAAGTTGCGTGTTTATTCATGACGGCGAACTGCTGAAAAAGGAATCGATGGACGTCATAAGGGATGAGGCGTCGTCCCTAAAAGAGTATTACAGGCGCTTGATGAAGGCGGTCTCGCTATGAAGCGGGCAATCCATCCCATAAAGGCAGATATGATGCGTTTGCACAGGATGTTTCCGGCGAAGTTTGGTCTTGCGCTTATTCTGGCGTTCGGCCTTCTCTTCGGTGTCTTTCTAAAAAACGGAACAACGTTGCTCGCCTTTGGCAATAGCGTTTTTGGGGAGGATATTGGTTTCTGCTGGAATGTAATCGATCCTTCTGCACCCGATGAGTCCCTTGTGCGCAGTGCTTTTGCCGGCACGTCTCTGTTCGTTCCGCTCATCGTTTGCCTGGCGATTTTACAGGAGCGCGGCTATGAAGAGGGATACCGAATTTCTTCAGCAAGAGGTCTTACCCGCTTTAATGGGGCCCTAGCACATGTGCTTTCGTCTGCTTTAATAATTGGCGCAGCATATAGTGCGCTTTGCCTTCTTCTTTTTGCAATAGCCATAATACGTGGAGGGCATAACTACTCGCACGACATGCTAACTGCATTTTTGCCGGCAATGATGATCAACGCCGTATTGGTGATATCGGTTGCGCTGGAGACGGTGACCATCTATCGGATTACAGGCAGCGCTGTATTGAGCGGGGCTGCGATAATTATTGGATTTGTCATGAGCTTGACGCTCTACGGAACCTTCCTTCAGGCGCCCATACCATCCTTGCGATGGATTTTCCTCCTTCCGGGGCCGTACCTTGGAGTCGGATGTGCCCTTGGGTATAGCGATATGGGTCAACTGGCACTTCTGGGATATGGCGTGGCAGCCAGCTGTCTATCGGTATTGATTTATGCTCTCGTGAGCTTTCGCGCTGGGGGGTGTGCTCAATGGCTCGTCAGATTAAAAGACTTCTCCAGTCAGAATTGAAGCATGTGAGTAAATGGGCGTACGCCTTAATCCTGATAATTTATGCGTGCATGGTGGTATTGCAGCTTAATTCTTTCCCGATGTGGTTCTGTAGCCTCCGTGAGAACAGTTTCTTGGGCTTTTTCCCAGACCCGACGCTTCGGCTATCGGCAGAGGATGTCCTTCTATTTGGTAATGCAGGGGTTTTTCGCGGTCTGCTTTTCAACGTAGCCCCGTTGGCTCATGCATTGTTCTTTCCGTTCATCGCGGCTTGCATTGTGCCGCGCTTTGTCAGTTCGGGCTTTATTGAGGAACCGTGGGGGTTGTCGGAGGCTCGGGGAGGGAAGCGTGTGTGCGCTATCGTTGCGCGAGTGGTGCTGTCTTCTTTTGCCCTTTTGGGCGCGTTTATCCTGTCGAGTGTCGTTTTGTACTGTCTTAACTGCGTAATCGTTTTGGATGCTCAACAGTATTTCAACCTGCATGTATTTTGCTATCGACTTGTTCTTGCTGCCGCTGCCTGCCTTGCATATGTGGTTTGTTGCGTAATCGTTGTTTCCTATTTTGGGTCCGGCTTCGGTCCGATTGGCATGCTGCTGCTTGTCAACGTCGTAGCGATCTACATACAGCTCGGGGCCAATTCCATGCTTCCGCTTCCGTCCTCGATGCTCATGTGGATTTGCGGCGTGACCCCGTTGGGGGATGGTCAATGCGTTTCGATTCTAATTGACTGCCTGATAAACGTAGCAAGCGTTTTTGCCATTTGCTTTGCCGTCGACCGATTGCGGTCGAGATTTATTTGATTGTTTGTGAGGGATAATCATACCGAGCATACCAAATACAGGGGGGCGGGCACCGTGGCTGGTGTCCGCCCCCCCCTGGCATGGAAGGTTTAAGCCTGTGTGATTTGCGAGCTAGCGGGCCTGCTTAACCTTGGCCGCCGCCTCGACAAACGACTTCCACAGGTTAAAGTCGGTCTCGAGTGTCTGCCAGGTGTACTCGGGATGCCATTGCACGCCCAGGCAGAAAGGCTGGCCTTCGACTTCGATGCACTCGGGAACGCCATCGGTTGCCTTGGCGACCAAGCGCGTGCTTTTACCCAGACGATCGACGCAGCAGTGGTGTGCGGAGTTGGTCTGGATTAGCCTGTGCCCGCCAACCGCGCGTTCCAGCAGCGAGCCCGGCACGACCTCGACGGGGTGCACGGGATCGTTGAGCACGTGGGTGTGACGCCACTGCGTGCGACCCTCGCGCGCACCCAGGCTCGGCACGTCCATGCACAGGGTGCCGCCGGTGGCGACATTGAGCAGCTGCGTGCCGCGGCAGGTGGTAAAGAGCGGCTTCTTGGCGCGGAGCACCTCGTTAACCAGCTTAAACTCAAAACGGTCGCGAATCTCGCAGCACAGCGTGGGGTCGTAGGGTCGATCATCGCCCCAGCGCTTGGGGTTGACGTCCGGGCCGCCGGGAATAGCGATGCCGTCGGCGATATCGACGTAATGACGGATAACCTCAATGTCCTCGGTGATGGACATCTGCAGCGGCAGGCCGCCGGCGGCAAGGATGGCATCGACAAAGACGCTTGCGATTTCCTCGTTGGGGGAGAGCATCTCGGTTAAAAACGGCTCTGCCTCTTCCCAGCGCGGTGCGACGAGGATGAGTGGGCGGTCGGCGGGGGCGACGTCGACGTGCGGGGTGTAGGACGATGAAGTACGAGTTCCGATCATAGGTGTTGCTTTCGAATCCGGGTGGACATGGCACAGGGGTGCGCGGGACAAACGCTGGCGATGAATTTGCCCGCGTGGCAATTGGGTTAGTGGCCCTTGATGGAGTTGAGGAAGTCCTGGGCGCGCTTGGTCTGGGGGTGGTCGAAGAACTCGTCGGGCGTGCCGGTTTCCACGATCTGGCCGTCGGCCATAAACACGACGCGGTCGGCCACGCGGCGGGCAAAGTTCATTTCGTGCGTGATGACAATCATCGTCATGCCCTGCTGGGCCAGACGGACCATGACCTCGAGCACCTCGTTGATCATTTCGGGATCGAGGGCGCTTGTGGGCTCGTCAAAGAGCATAGCCTTGGGCTGCATGGCGAGTGAACGAGCGATGGCCACGCGCTGCTGCTGGCCGCCCGAAAGCTGCGCGGGCACCTTGTCGGCCTGCTCGGCCACGCCCACGCGGCTCAGCAGGTCCATGGCGCGCTCACGGGCCTCGTCCTTGGACACGCCCAGCACGTCGACCGGCCCCAGCATGACGTTCTGCAGCACCGTCATGTGTGCAAACAGGTTGAACTGTTGGAACACCATGCCCAGCTCGGCACGCATGCGGGCAAGATCCTTGCCTTCCTGCGGCAGTGGCTCGCCCTCGATGAGAATCTCGCCCGAGTCGATGGTTTCCAGGCGGTTGATGGTGCGGCACATGGTCGACTTGCCCGAACCCGAGGGGCCAATCACCACGACGACCTCGCCGCGGTCGACCGACAGATTGATGTCGTTGAGGACGTGCAGGTCTCCATAGTGCTTATCGACGTGCCTGAGCTCAATCAGCGGCTGATTGCCGGTAGAAGAGGTGCTCTGTGCCATGGTGCTCGGCTCCTTATGACTCGAAATGGTAAAGCGTTAGCGGATGATGGTCGCGCCGGTCTTGTGCGAAACATAGACAGCGGCCTTGTTGATCGCGACGTTGATGAGGATGTAGATGAGCGCGATTACCAGGTAGACCGATACGAGTGCATCATAGTTGGTAATGAGCACGCGGGCATTTTGCATCAGGTCGGGATAGCTCACCACGTAGGCGACGGTGGTGTCCTTGACAACGACTACGAGCTGAGAAATCAACGACGGGATAATAAACCGAATCGCCTGGGGCAATACGATTTTAAAGGTGATTTTAGCCTTGGAGAGACCGAGCGCCTGGGCGGCCTCAACCTGCCCTGTCTCTTATACACATCTGACGCTGCCGACGAAGAGGATAGTG
>CABRHR010000050.1 GCA_902470835.1 uncultured Collinsella sp. | reverse complement strand
ACATGATCCTCGAGCGAACGGCAAAGGGGCAAACCGTTTTCGCTCAACTGCTTTATGCCCCTCGGCTGGCGGCTCAATCAGCGCATGCCGCGCCCACACAAAGCCGCTACACCTGTGACGGAGCTGTGAAGTGGTATCTATTGCTGGCGCAGGCCATGCCAAGGGTGTCCCCAATGACTAGCTGCCGGGGTGCGGGCGTGACTTTCATCCCATTTGACGTTCCGTTGACCCAGATATTCGTCATGTGTGCCCGCAAACGTGGGACAATGGCGATGTTGGTTTTACAGACAAAGGATGTGCCTATGAACGCCCCCGTTGCCAATGCCTGCCGGCAGCGCCGCTTGTTTGCGCGATTCGTTTCTGCCTGCGCGTTTGTCGCGTTTGCGTTGCTGCTGCTTCCCGCCGCCGCGTGCGCCGACGGCTACTCCATGACCCAAACCTATATCAGTGCCACGGTTGAGGCCGATGGATCGCTGACCGTTGTCGAGGGACGCCAGTTTGATTTCGACGACGACATCAACGGCGTGTTTTGGGAGATCAATACGGGCACCAACCAGCAGGGCGGCACAGCGGGCGTCGACGTGCTGAGTGTCGAGGAAGAGGACACCGCGTTTAATAAAGTCGATAGCGCGAACAAGGGCGACTCTGGCGTCTACACGGTCGAGCAGACCGGTGACGGCGTAAGGATTAAGGTGTTCAGCCCCCACGAGAGCGGTGACAGCGCGATCTATTACGTGAGCTACACCATGACCGGTGCGGTTATGAACTGGTCCGATACCGCCGAGCTCTACTGGAAGTTTGTGGGTGACGGCTGGTCTGCGGATTCCGACGATGTCGAGATGGAAGTGCGCTTCGCAAATGCCGCTGCCGGGACGGCGGCCGTCAAGGGCGATAACTTCCGCGCATGGGGCCACGGCCCGCTGACGGGCGATGTATCGCTCGATGCGGACGAACCCATGGTCACCTATACCATTCCCTGCGTGCATCAGGGCGAATTCGCCGAGGCACGCATCGCCTTCCCTAGCGACTGGGTGCCGCAGCTTGCCGCTTCGGGCGAAGAGCGCATGTCAACGATCCTGAGCGAAGAGAAGGAATGGGCCGACGAAGCTAACGCCCGCCGCGCTCACGCTCGCATGATTGCCAATGCACTTGCCGTGCTAAGTGTTGTTGCGGCGGTGGCCTTCACCGGCACAATCGTTATGCTCAAGCTGCGCAAGCGCAAGCCCAAGCCGCTTTTCCAGGACGAATATTTCCGCGATGTGCCTTCGGCCGACCATCCCGCCGTGCTTTCGGCCCTCATGAGCTGGAACGAGGTGCCCGATCAGGCATATATCGCCACGCTCATGAAGCTCACTGACGACCGTGTGATCAAGCTGGAGCAGGCGACCGAGACCAAGAAGAAGGGTCTGCTCCGTCGCGAAAAAGAGGAGCAGACGTATCGCATCACAGTGACCGACGAGGCCTGGAAGGCTGCCAAGAAGGACGGCATCGATCGCGATGTGCTCAAGGTCTTCTTCGCCGGCGTTAAGCCCGATAAAGACGGCGTCCGTTCGCGCACGTTTAGCGAGCTGGAGGAGTATGCCAGCGAGCGCACCACATCTGTTGGCGACAAGCTCGAGGACTATCAGAGCACGGTTAAGGGCAAGCTGGAGGCGCGCGAGTTTATCGCATCGGATGGCACTATCGCGATGGTGGCCGGCCTGGTTCTCGGCATCATCATTGTCTTTGGCATTCTGGGCTCTCTGATCTATACCGACTTTGCGGACGCCAACGTCGGCGCCGCTATGATCTCGATTCCCGTCACGATCGTGGGCTTTGTCCTGAGCTGCACCTTCCGCCGTTACACGCCGGAGGGCGCCGAGGTGGCGGCTCGCTGCAAGGCGCTCAAGCATTGGCTCGAGGACTTTACGCGCCTGAAGGAGGCTATCCCCAGCGACCTGATCTTGTGGAACAAACTGCTGGTGATGGGCGTTGCCCTGGGCGTTTCGAAAGAAGTGCTGCGACAGCTGGCCGAGGCCGTGCCTGCGGACCTGCGCAACAGCGACGATTTCTACGACAACTACCCCTGCTACTGGTGGTATTACCATCACTACGGCAACGAGTCTCCGCTCGATTCGTTCAACGATGTGTATCATGAGACCATCCGCGAGCTGGCTTCGAGTTCCGATAGCTCGAGCGGCGGCAGCGGCGGCGGCTTCTCTGGCGGCGGCGGTGGCGTCGGCGGAGGCGGCGGCGGAACGTTCTAACGGTCCTAAATTACGGGATGGGCTTTTCTCGACAGCCCTCGGGGAAAGCTCATCCCCTTTTTTATGCGCTACCTACGAAGACTGTCCCCAACGACTAGTCATTTAAGAACGTCCCCAATGACTAGGTACGGTTGCTGCCAAGGAGTGTCCCGGGGTGCCGGCATAAAGGGAACGTCCCTAACTGCCGGGTTTAGGCTGTTAGGTCGAGTTCGTAGAGGAAGCTTTCGCGCGGCATGTCGTGGCGGCGCTCTTCGCGGTTGGCGCGGTGCGTGGCCGTGCGCTTAAAGCCGTGCAACTCGTAGAACTTCCACGAGCAGTTGGAGTCGGTGTACAGGTGCGCCCTCGTCGCTCCAAGCGAGGACAGGTGCGAGACCGCGGCATCGAGCAGAACCGTGCCAACGCCCAGGCCATGGACATCGCGATCCACGGCAAGCAGCGTGACCTCGTTGTCGTGCGGCAACGGGCTGCTCTCGAGCAGGCGGTTGTTGGTTCGGATGGTTGCGCGCACAAACGAGAGATACTCGGCGCAGGCATCAGGCTCCAGCTCACGCATCTGCGATAGCAGTGCGCGTTCGGTATCCATCCAATGCTCGTTGATAGTGACGCCGGAGTTCTGTCCTGCGCGTGCAAGTGCAATGCCGCGCGCCTCGCCGTCAATCACCGCAACCTGCGAAAACGTCGATGACGAAAGGCAATAGGCGAGGTCGCACGCGGCCTCAAGGCGGTTGTACTCATCGTTATCCGAATTGTTATGCCAAAGCTGCTGCAGAATCAGCGCGATGGCGTCGAAGTCTTCGGTATCAAACGGTCGGTAGAGAACCCGCGAGACCATGGTGCCTCTTTCTTTTGCGGATGCATATCGAGCACAGTTCTACCACGCCATTGGCATCAAATTATGGTGCCCCTGTGTTCCATGAACTCACCGTGCCCGGTGCCGTGCCCATCCCCTCCGCTCGCAAACTTTTTCTGCACATGCGTCCGTTGCGGGGTGCATCGATGCGCTCGATGCGCTACATTGAATCAGTATTTTCAATGCCGCTGCGCGAGCGCTGCAGATCGACGTATCACCGACTCACAGAGCACGGCGGCGTACCAGACAGGAGGACTGCATGGGATCTGATGTGAAGATCGCACGCGCGTTGATCTCGGTTACCGATAAAACGGGTGTCGTCGATTTCGCACGGACGCTGGTCGATGACTTTGGCGTCGAGATCATCTCTACGGGCGGCACGGCTCGTGCCATCGAGGACGCGGGCGTTCCCGTAACCCCCATCGAGGAGTTCACGGGCTATCCCGAGATGATGGACGGCCGCGTTAAGACCCTGCACCCCAAGGTTCACGGCGCGCTGCTGGCCCGCCGCGATTCCGAGCAGCACATGCAGGAGGCCGCTCAGCACGGCATTAAGCTGATCGACCTGGTCGTCGTCAACCTGTACGAGTTCGAGAAGACCGTCGCCAACCCCGAGGTCACCTTCGCAGACGCCATCGAGCACATCGATATCGGCGGTCCCTCCATGTTGCGCTCTGCCGCCAAGAACGCCACGAGCGTTACCGTCATTTCCGACCCGGCCGACTATGATGCCGTCCTGGCCGAGATGCACGAGACCGGTGGCTGCACCACGCTTTCCACCCGTCGTCGCCTGCAGGTGAAGGTCTACCAGACCACCGCCGCCTACGACACGGCTATCTCCCGTTGGCTTGCCGCCCAGGCAAGCGACGTGGCGGACACCTCTGCCAAGCTCGAGATCTCGCTGGAGAAGGTCGACGACCTGCGCTATGGCGAGAACCCGCAGCAGAAGGCCACGGTCTATCGCTTTGCCGAGGGTTGCGAGAACACCGCGAGCTCGCAGTTCCCGCTCGTGGGCTCCGAGCAGATCCAGGGCAAGCCGCTCAGCTACAACAACTATCTGGATGCCGACGCCGCTTGGAACCTGGTCCGCGAGTTCGACGAGCCGGCCTGCGTGATTCTCAAGCACCAGAACCCCTGCGGCTCCGCCGTTGCCGAGGACATTACGTCTGCTTACGACCGCGCCTTCGCCTGCGATCCCAAGAGCGCCTTCGGCGGCATCATCGCCTGCAACCGCGAGGTTCCCTATGAGCTGGTCGAGCACTTTGCCGATCAGAACAAGCAGTTCGTCGAGGTTATCATCGCCCCGAGCTACACCGACGAGGCGCTCGAGCGCATGGCCAAGCGCCCCAACCTGCGCGTGCTGGCCACCGGCGGCGTGGACCACGGCGCCCAGGTGGAGCTGCGCTCCATCGACGGCGGCATGCTGGTGCAGGAAGTCGACCACGTGACCGAGGATCCCGCGACCTTTACGTTCCCCACCGACCGCAAGCCCACCGACGCCGAGATGGCCGAGCTCGAGTTTGCCTGGAAGGTCTGCAAGGGCGTTAAGTCCAACGCCATCTTGGTCTCCAAGGGTAAGGCCGGCATTGGCATGGGCCCGGGTCAGCCTAACCGCGTTGACTCTGCGCTGCTTGCCTGCGAGCGCGCCGAGGACTTCTGCGAGCGCGAGGGCGTGGAGAAGGGCGGCTTTGCCTGTGCAAGCGACGCATTCTTCCCGTTCCGCGACAATGTCGACGTGCTTGCTGCACACGGCGTGACCTGCATCATTCAGCCCGGCGGCTCCAAGCGCGACGACGAGAGCATCCAGGCTTGCAACGAGCATGGTATTGCGATGGTCTTTACCGGCGCCAGGCATTTCCGCCACTAAGTTCCGCCTTGGGACAAAATAATCTCTGCAAAAGACGGTCGCTCCGTTTGGAGGGCCGTCTTTTTGGTATAAGAGGACGGAATGACTAACACGAAAGGTATGACCATGCCCCAGATTGATGATGCCGAGCTGTTTGGCAATGCCGAGGATCAGCGTGCGTACGAGGACTTTTGCGCCAATCAGGAGGCGGTCGAGAAATTCACGCTCGACAAGCCCGCGCTTGTCTGCCGTTGGCGCATGTCCAATAAAAAGGTGCCCATGCTCAACCGCCACATTCGCGCGCTGTCCGAGCGCCTGGTGCAGGGCGAGCCGCTTACCCATAACATGCTCAGCTGGGCCAAGCAGCACGTTGAGTGGTCGCTTGCCGAGGGCGATTACGCCGCACGCGACGGCGTGCTCATGCTGGTGATCGACATCAACGGCAACGCCGCCATGACGGTGGGGGAGTACGAGCCGCTGGCCGACACTTCGGCCAAGGCGTTGCGCGCCCGCTCCGCCCAAGCACGCTCCGAGGCCGACGAGACCGGCGTGGCGCCCGAGCTGCTCGCCGCCGTCAGCAACGGTGCGCTTGCCTTTGTGGCGCCGGCGGACGAGTGCCTGTGCGGCACGGCGACGCTCATCGAGCAGCTTGCCCAAACCAAGGATATCCCGGTTGCGCGCGTGGACATTCCCGCGCAGCTCAAGGGCGCTTTGTTCTTGGTGAGCGACGAGCACGGTGTGGTCCCCGCCAGCGACACCGACGCCGACGAGACCGACGCCGCGACGGTCGCCTTCTTCGCCGACGGTTACGAAAAACTCCGTGCCCGCCGCTAAATGATTTTTCTGGGACGGGGATTAAACAATTATTTTGAGTCCCGCACCCGTTGCGAGCGAGGGCGTGCTAAATGCTTTCGTTCACGAACAGTTCTGTCACCTTGTTGCCGCGCGAAACGCGTGCCGGTGACTTCGCGACGATAATGGCTGTAAGACAACTAAGAGGGGAGCGGATACGTATGGCATTGATCTATATCGTCGAGGACGACGAGCCCATCCGTCGCGAACTCGGTGACATCCTTGCGCGTGCCGGCTTTGAGGTCGAGGCCTGCGAATCGTTTGAGCATGTTTCACGCGACATCTTGGCCGCCGCGCCCGATCTGGTACTGCTCGACCTTACGCTCCCCGTTAAAGATGGTCAGCACATCTGCCACGAAGTCCGCCGCGAATCCGAGGTTCCCATCATTGTCCTCACCTCGCGCACGACCGAAATCGACGAGGTCATGGCCATGACGCTCGGCGCGGACGATTTTGTCCCCAAGCCCTACAGCGCGCGCGTGCTCGTGGCGCGCATCAACGCGCTGCTGCGTCGCACCGCGGCGGCCGGCGAGCGAAGCACCCTGGTCCACAAAGGGCTGGAGCTCGACCTCGCGCGCTCCATGGTTACCAACACGCAAACCGGTGCCAGCACCGAGCTCACCAAAAACGAGCTGCGGATCCTCTCGCTGCTGCTGAGTCGCGCGGGCAAAATCGTCTCGCGCTCGGCTATCATGCAGGACCTGTGGGATTCAGATGCCTTCGTGGACGACAACACGCTTACCGTCAACATCAACCGCCTGCGCACCACGCTCGATAAGATTGGCATCAAGGGATATCTGACTACGCATCGTGGCCAGGGCTATTCAGTCTAGGGGCCGTTCATGTCGTTTGCAAAGTTCTTTAAAGATGCCCTGCTCCCTGTCGCCGTGTGGACCTGCGGTGTGCTGCTGAGCTGCTTTGTGTTAACGGTCGCCGGCGCGCCCGTCTCTATCGTGGTCGTGGCGATCGGCGTGTCCTTTATCTTTGGCATGCTCGGCATTGTGATCGAGTACGCGCGCCGTCGCCGCTTTTTGCACCAGCTCGATCGCGCGGCCGAGGAGCTCGAAAGCCCTGCCTGGGTGCAGGAGATGGTGCAATGCCCCGCCTACGCTGAGGGCGAGCTCGAGTACGAGGCCCTGTGTCGCGTGGGCAAGGCGGCCTGCGATGAGGTCGCGGAAGGCCGACGCCAGACCGAGGACTATCGCGATTATATTGAGAGCTGGGTCCACGAGGCCAAGCTGCCCCTGGCGGCAGCCCACCTCATTCTTGAAAACCTGGATGGCAGCGCAGATGACCTGACGCGCGTGGATGATCTTGGCCGCGAACTGGCCCGCGTGGAGCGCTACATCGATCAGGCGCTCTACTACGCGCGCTCGGAGGTTGTGGAGCGCGACTATCTCATCCGCCGTTGGAGCCTTAAAGCCCTGGTGACGGGCGCGATCAAGGCCAACGCGCGCGAGCTTATCGCGGCGCACGTGGCACCGGTGTGCGAAAACCTCGACTTCGAGGTATTTACCGACGAGAAATGGCTCGAGTTCATCTTGGGTCAGCTCATCCAGAACAGCATTAAATATGCGCGTGAGGACGGAGCGCAGATTACGTTTTCGGCTGCGCTGCTGGACGAGGGTCTGGCGAGCGAGCGCATCGAGCTTACCGTTGCCGACAACGGCTGCGGCGTGTGCGCGGCCGACCTGCCGCGCGTGTTCGAGAAGGGCTTTACCGGCGACAATGGCCGCACCACCAAGCGTGCGACGGGCATCGGCCTCTACCTGGTGGCGCGCCTGTGCTCCAAGATGGGCATCGACGTCACCGCAGCATCCGAGCCCGGCGAAGGCTTCGTCGTAACGTTCGCCTTCTCGACCAACAAGTTCCAATACTTTGAGTAACGCACGCGGCAGATGCCCGCCCAAACAAAAACGTGCCGCTCCAAACAAAACGTGCCGCCCCAAACGGGGCGGCACGCCATCTTTTATCAGCCAACTTGCTGAAGTACGGTGACGAAGGCGCAAGGCCGGGAGGGGTTATCTAAGCCGACATCCCGCAGCCGCGAAGCGGCGAGGACGTCGGCGTGATAACCCCGCAGGCCTTGCGCCGGCGGGAAGGAACCTACTTCACGACCAAGATGTCGCAGTCCGTGTTGCGCAGCAGGAACGTCGAAATCGAGCCCAGCAGCGCGTACTTGATGGAGGACAGGCCGCGGGCGCCGCAAAGCACCAGGTCGGGCTTAACTACGTCGAGCATCTCGTCTTTGAGGGTCTCGCGAATGCGGCCGGCGCGAATCATAACTTCGACCTCGGGAATGTCGGGATTGGCCTTGGCTTCCTCGAGCTGCTTGGCGATCGAGTTGTTAAAGGCCTCTTCCAAGCCATTAACTAGGTCGACCGGGTAGGCTCCGGCACTCTCGAGCGCCGTCGAATCAATCACGTGTCCGATAATCAGCTTGGCGCCGTTGTTCGCGGCGACCTTGATGGCGCGCGCAAGCACAAAATCCTGCTGCTCAGTACCGTCGAGTGAAACAAATACCTTGGTGTAGCCCTCGTTCATGGTTTCCTCCTTGGTCTATCGCACGGGCGCGGGGCTCGTGCGTCGGGCGGGCGCGGGTGCGCTGGCCGCCGGACACTTTACCTTGTTGCAGTTATACCCAAGGATTGCAGTTTAACCGCTCGCAATTCTGTGAACGGGCGAGTTTTTTGGTAGGGGTAGGCGCAGGCGTGCCGTAACGGTTGATAATGGAACATCGCCCGCACCGTCCGCAGAACAATATCGGCGGGTGTCTAACGAGGGGGTCCCTTTGGATATCATCGAGCTTCTAAAATCTGCCTTCATGGGCCTGGTCGAGGGCATCACCGAATGGCTGCCTGTTTCGTCGACCGGTCACATGATCTTGGTGGACGAGTTCGTCAAGATGAACGTGAGCGAGACGTTCTGGAATATGTTCCTGGTTGTGATTCAACTTGGCGCCATTCTGGCCGTCTGCGTCCTGTTCTTTTACGACCTCAATCCGTTTTCGCCCAGCAAGGGCAAACAAGGCCGTCGCGACACGTGGGTGCTGTGGGGCAAGATTGTGCTCGGCTGCATTCCCGCCGCGGCAATCGGTCTGCCGCTCAACGACTGGATGGAGGAGCATTTCTACAACGCTCCCGTCGTGGCGCTGGCGCTCATCGTCTACGGCGTGCTGTTTATCGTGATCGAGAACTGGCGTGCCAGCAAGCGCGACGAGATCGCTCTTGCCGGTTCGTTTGGTTCGCGTGCCATGACCGCGGGCGGACGTCCCGCTGGCGCGCACTTTGCCACGCCCGCTGCGAATGTTGCTGCAGACGATGACGATAACCTGGACTTTGGCTCCATCGCTACGCTCGAGGATATGAGCTGGAAGACCGCCCTGGGCATTGGTTGCTTCCAAGTGCTGTCGCTGGTTCCGGGCACGTCGCGCTCCGGTTCCACCATCATCGGCGGCTTGCTGCTGGGCTGCACGCGCTCGGTGGCGTCCAAGTTTACGTTTTTCCTGGCCATCCCCGTTATGTTTGGCGCGAGCGCGCTCAAGCTGGTCAAGTACTTTATTAAGGGCGGCACCTTCGGCGCCAACGAGATCGCCATCCTGGGCGTGGGCTGCGTCGTGGCCTTTGTGGTGTCGCTCATCGCCATCAAGTGGCTTATGGGCTTTGTCCGCCGCCACGACTTTAAGTGCTTCGGCGTCTATCGCATTGTCCTGGGCATCGTAGTGCTCGCATACTTCTTTGTCCTGGAGCCCATGCTCGGCCTGTAACTTAGTTGACGCTGCGCAGCGGCCAGGGCGACAACTTGTCGTTTAAAAGGCAAGACATGGCCAAAAGGTCTACGTCTTGCCTTTTTCATGCCTGTGCGAGCCATGTCCTCGCTGGAATCACCTTGATGCCGCCGGTTTCGTACGCATCTTGCACGCGTAGCACGACGGCGCGATTGCCCTGCGGAATGCCGATTTCTTCCCCTATCCTTATGGCGTTTCGGGCGTACTTGCCGTGATAGGTTTCGGAAGCCTTGATCTCGATTGCCCAAGGGCTCGAGACATCGGTCAAGTCGAGCAGATCGACCTCGATCTTGCTGTCATCTCGGTAGAAACATAGATTGGGGTTGACCCCGTGATTGAGATGGCGCTTTGCTGTTTCGGCGATTATGAGATTCTCGAAGACCATGCCCAGGGAGTCTCCGTTCAGAAGGCTTTCCTTGCTGGCGATGCCCAGTAGGTGGCACAGGAGTCCGGAGTCGTAGAAATAGAGCTTGGGCGTCTTGGTCAGTCGCTTCCTGACGTTTGCATGGTACGGCCTGAGCATGAACACCACGTAGCTCGACTCCAACATGGACAGCCATGCCTTGGCAGTGACGCTCGAGACGCCGGCATCGCTCGCCAGTCTCGAGATGTTCAGGAGATTTCCCGCGTTGCGCGCGCAGAGGGAGAGGAACGTTCTGAAAGCTGACAGGTTGCGAACATCGAGGTAGCCTGAGATGTCGCGCTCAAGGTAGGTGTTGATGTAACCGGAATAGTAGATGCGCTCCGGTACATCGACATCGTAGAGCCGCGGATAGCCGCCTCGAACCATGTAGTCCTCGATTTCCGGGGCTATACCCCCCTTCTCTAGTTCCGCATACGAGAGCGGGAGGAGTTTGAGTAGGCCGACGCGTCCTGCGAGGGACTGCGTTATTCCCTTGAGCAACAGGAAGTTCTGAGAGCCCGATAGAATGAACTGTCCGGTGGAGCCGCGCTCGTCGGAGACGACCTGAATCATCGAGAAGAGTTCGGGCGCTTGTTGCGCCTCGTCGATGATGAGGGGCGTTGGCGCATTTCGAATGAACCCGACCGGATCTTCCCGTGCACGGTCTCCCTGCTGTGGGTCTTCGAGATTGACGTAGGCATAGTCGGGGAAGGCGGCTCGCACGAGCGTAGACTTTCCGCTCTGTCGAGGACCCGTTATCGAGACGATCGGGAACCATCCCGCCATCTGTTTCAGCAATCCCTCAAGTTGGCGAGGAATCATGGGCGATCACCTCCGCATAAATAGAGCGAACCATATGTGTCAGCTAGAAAATACCACGATTGATAAGTAGAAAGTACCATAATTAATAAGTAGTACTGACCATAATTGCTAAGTAGGACGGACCATAATTAATAAGGTGCGCTCGGACAACATGTTCGGCATCCTGACCATCCTGAGCTACCTGTTGGAACGCATCGCCCCCGAGACGGGCTGGCGTGCGCGCCTGCTCGAGCTGCTGGACAGGCTCGACGCCGACGAGCTGCGTCGCATGGGATTTGCCGACGGCTGGCAGGAGTGCCCGCTCTGGAAGCCGCATCTGCCCGCTGTAGGGGCGTCTGAGGGCGATTGGGCGGGGGACCAAGGTCGCTACAGGTCGCGATAATCGATGAGGCGTAGGTTGTCCTGTTCCTCAAGCCAGGCGCGCAGCTCGGGGTCGATAAGCGCGTCGACCTCCTTGGTGCGGTTGGCGGTGAGCGACGAAGTCTCAAGAATAAAGCGGTCGAGATACCCGGGGTGGCAGACGAACACGACCGTCTCGTCGGCACCCATCTCGCGCACGGTCTGCTTGATGGACTCGGCGGGCTCATATCCCGGTTCCATCGAGTGTATCACCATGCGAACCGGCGTGTTTCCGCAGGTCACGGTTGCGGTTGGATCGAACGAGGCGACCTGGTGGCGGAACCCGTGTGCAGTGGCGACATCCGCAATGGCGCGGTTCAGGTTGTCAGACAGCACCGCGTGCGCCTCAAAGTAATCCGGCTCGCGGCCAACGACCTCGAGGAACCGCGCAAGCTGAGCCTCGATCTCAATAACCGCCTCGTCGTAGTCCACGAAGTCGACGCCCTCTTTCCACGAGGTGCGGTACTCGCGGCTGGAGCGGAAGCGTCCGTCCGGACCAAGTAGGCTGCTCACGCGCGCGGGATCGGCGCACGGACGGCCAAGGCAGACGTTGGTGTGCTGGCCCACGGCGATATCGGAATCGGCGACCCAGGACCAACCGCGTGCCGTCTCGGGCATGTTGGGCATGACGCCCACGGAGCGCACCAGTCCCTCGTTGACCGAACGGGCGATACCCAAGTTGACGGCGTATGAGTAGCCGATGTCGTCGGCGCGAATCAAAAGCTGCTTCACGGCAATCTCCCTTCAACGGCGGTGCCGCGCGAGCACTCGACCCGCGCGGCAAGCGTCAATCCATATAGTAGGCCTATGCCTGAGTCTGTGCAGCGGCGGTGGCGTCCGCGTTGTCAAGCGTTATTTCTACCATTTCTACCCCGTCCCCAAATGGCTGGCGGTGCGTCCGCGCGGCTCGGTATACTGGTACGGCTCAAGCTATGGCGCTGCCCGCAGGCGCGCCGTCCGTCAGATGAGGAGTCGCCCATGACCCAGCCGCTGCCCTGGGAAAAAAACACCGCGGTACCTGTGCCGCCCGCACCGGAGCCCGTGCCGCTCGATGCGTACGCCGCCTCCGCCGCGCCGGAACCCGAGCTCGTCCCGCTCGACATCTACGACGCCCCGGCCCCGGCGCCCAAGCCCGCCAAGCCGCTCGTCGATATCGATAGCCTTAATCCCGCCCAACGCGAGGCGGTCCTCACCACCGAGGGCCCGCTGCTGGTCCTCGCCGGCGCGGGCTCGGGTAAAACCCGCGTCCTGACCTTCCGCATCGCGCACATGCTCGGCGACCTGGGCGTTAAGCCCTGGCAGGTGCTTGCCATCACGTTTACCAACAAGGCCGCGGCCGAGATGCGCGAGCGTCTGGCGGCGCTCATTCCCAGCGGTACCCGCGGCATGTGGGTGTGTACCTTCCACGCCATGTGCGTGCGTATGCTGCGCGAGGACGCCGATCTGCTGGGCTACACCGGCCAGTTCACCATCTATGACGACGATGATTCCAAACGTATGGTGCGCGACATTATGCAGGCGCTCGGCATTGAGCAAAAGCAGTTCCCCATCAACATGATCCGCAGCAAGATCAGCTCGGCCAAAAACGCCATGATCGGTCCCGAGGATATGCTCAAGTCCGCCGACAGCCCCAACGACAAAAAGGCCGCGCAGGTCTACCTGGAGCTGGAGCGTCGTCTTCGTGCCGCCAACGCCATGGACTTCGACGACCTGCTCGTGCGTACGCTCGAGTTGCTGCGCACCCGCCCCGAGGTGCTCGACAAGTACCAGGAGCGCTTCCGCTACATTAGCGTCGACGAGTATCAGGACACCAACCATGTCCAGTACGAGATCGCCAACCTGCTGGCCGCCAAGTACCAAAACCTCATGGTCGTGGGCGACGACGACCAGTCTATTTACAGCTGGCGTGGCGCCGACATCACCAACATCCTGGACTTTGAGCAGGACTTTAAAAACTGCAAGACCGTCAAGCTGGAGCAGAACTACCGCTCCACGGGTCATATCCTCAACGCCGCCAACGCCGTGGTGCGCCACAACTCGCAGCGCAAGGACAAACGCCTGTTTACGGCCGAGGGCGACGGCGAGAAAATCCAAGCCTTCCAGGCGAGCGACGAGCGCGATGAGGGCCGCTGGATTGCCGGCGAGATCGAAAAGCTGCATTCCAAGGGCACGAGCTACGACGACATCGCCGTGTTCTATCGCACCAACGCCCAATCGCGTATTCTCGAAGATATGTTCCTGCGCGCGGGCGTGCCCTACAAGATCGTGGGCGGCACGCGATTCTTCGACCGCGCCGAGATCCGCGACGTCATGGCCTACCTCAAGATGATTGTGAACCCGGCTGACGAGATGAGCGTCAAGCGCGTCATCAACACGCCGCGCCGCGGCATCGGCTCCACCTCGATTCAAAAGATCGAGCAGCTGGCGCGCGACAACCGCTGCTCGTTCTTTCAGGCCTGCGAGATCGCGTGTGCCGAGACGGGCATGTTTAGCGCCAAGGTGCGCAACGGCCTGTCGAACTTTGTGGCGCTGGTGCGCGAGGGTCGCCGTATGGACGGCGAGCTCAAGGATGTCGTCGAGATGATTGTCGACAAGACGTGCCTGCTGCAGGCGTTTCGCGCCGAGGGCACCATGGAGTCCGAGAGCCGTGCCGAGAACATTCAGGAATTCCTGGGCGTTGCCGCCGAATTTGAGGAGACGCACGAGGATATCGAGGGTACGCTCGAGAGCCTAGAAGAGCTGCGCGCAGCCGGTGTTGCCGACGTGCCTGCCGGCGCCGAGCCCGAGCCCGTCGTGGTGAGCGCACCTGCGCCCGAGCCCGGTCCGTCTGCGCCCGCGTCTTCGTTTGAGGCGCTCGTCGGCGCCCGTGACGCCGCGGGCTCTAATCCGCTCGATAGCTTGGCCGCTCCGGCGCTGTCTCCGCAGGATGCTCTGGCCGCCGCCATCGCGGGCAACGCGTATGCCGCGCCGACGGAGATGCCGGCGGGTGCCGTGCATGCCGACGAGATCGAGCGCACCTACGGCCCGCTCACCTGCAAGGCGCTGCCTGCACTCATGGAGTGGCTGGCTCTGCGCTCCGACTTGGATTCCCTGGCCGGCGAGACGCATGCCATTACCATGATGACCATCCACTCCGCCAAGGGCCTGGAGTTCCCGGCGGTGTTCGTGGCCGGCATGGAGGAGGGTGTCTTCCCGCACTGTCTCTTATACACATCTCCGAGCCCACGAGACGCTACGCTATCTCG
>CABRHR010000049.1 GCA_902470835.1 uncultured Collinsella sp. | reverse complement strand
TGTGTATAAGAGACAGCAGCCACGGGGGCGGCAGGAACGGCCTGGGCGGGGGCATCCTGAGCCTGGGCAAGCTGAGCCTGCGCATCGGCAAGCTGCTGCTCGGTAGCAGTCAGACGACCCTTAAGGTCGACGATCTTAGCGAGCATAGCGTCAACCTCGGAGGACAGCGTCTCCAAGAAGACGTCGACCTCGGCAGGATCGTAGCCACGCTTGGCCTCAGAGAAAGTCTGAGCCTGGATGTCTGCAGGGGTAATAGCCATAACAAGTCTCCTTTTTCATCGCCTCGGCGCTACACGCCCGACGTAAGTTACTAAGTCAGTTCTACACGAGTATACCTATAAGAAGCTGCAGAACCAGCCTCTGCACCAACTGCAACGCAATAATCGCAACGACCGGCGAAAAATCGATACCGCCCATCGGCGGGATGAAACGACGGAACAGGTTGAGCCACGGACCGCACACGCTATCAAGCACCGCGGCAATATCCTGAAGCAAACCACCCTGCTTCATGGGAATCCACGTCATAAAGCAGTAGACGACAATAAGCGTGGAATAGAAGTTGAACAGCGTGTTGACCAGCTGGACGATAGTGTAGATGTTGATGGGAATCTCCTCGTCTTGTCTTTACTTAAGGTAGCCGTCCGCACGAAGCTTCTTGAGATCGGAATCTTTGACCTCGCAACCGGCGGGCAGCACCATGAACACGCGGTCGCCCACCTCCTTGACCGTGGCACCCAGACCGCAGGCAAAGCCGTAAGAAAAGTCCAAGACGCGCTTGGCAACTTCGGTGCGTACGCCCACAAAAATCAGTGCGACAGGCTGCTTGGTGCGAACGCGGCGAACCACAGTCTCCACGTCGTCATAGCTCTCGGGGCGCAGGACATATGCCGGCAGCTGCGGCGTGGCGTTGATGATGTTGCTCGCATAGGCCGAGGCGTCGCTCGGCGCAGGAGCGGGGGCAGCGGCGGCACGAGCGCGGGTGTTCTCGGCGTAGCTCGACGGCGTGTCATAGGCACCAGGACGATAACCGCTCGCAACACTGTCCTGCGAGCGCGAAGGCGGGTTATACGTCGTGGCATGGCGGGAGTCATCGCCGACCAGCTGCCCGGAGCGTGTATACACGGCAACCGACTCAGCTTCACCACGGCGCGTCTGACCAAGCAGGCCGTTGCTCGGCTCGTCTTGGGTGTAGAAGCCCTCGCCCGAAGCACCGCTGTAGCCGTTGCCCTGATAGCCATCGTCATAGCCGTCATCGTAGCCGTAGTCGTCGTCTTGGCCATAACCCTGGTCGTAACCCTGCTGGCCGCCCAGGTGCATCTTATTTTTAATCTCGTCAAGGAAGCCCATGGTTGTGTCCTCTCGCGGTTTAGTGCAGGCGCCCCGATAATCAGTGCGCACTTCAGAGCCTTATTTTACTGCAAACTCCGGGCTAAATACTACCCTGCCCAGGCGAACGAGCGTAGAGCCCTCCTCAAGGGCAGGCTCAAAGTCCTCGCTCATGCCGCAGGAAAGCTCAGGCAGGTTCAAATCGGGATGCGCCGCCTCCAGCTCATCCCTCAGCTCACGAAGCCCCGCAAAGGTGCGGCGTGCCACATCCTTATTCCCCCGGGGCGCCATAGTCATAAGCCCCTGCACGCAAATCCCCTCAAGTTCCGCAAACTCACCCGCGGCGGCGCGAATCTCATCGGGCGAAAAGCCCCCCTTCGACTCCTCACCACTCACATTGACCTCAATGAGCACACGCTGAGGGCCGGCGAGCTCGCCTGCCTCAATCTTGCGGACAGCACGGCTCGAGATCGCCTGCGCCAGATGCAGCGAACCCACCGAGTGAATCAGCTCGGCTGAGCCCAGCACCGCATTGATCTTATTGGTCTGCAGGTTGCCGATCATATCGAAGCGCACCTCGGGCAGTTCCGGATGCTCCGCCAGACCCGTGAGCTTGCGAACCAGCTCCTGTGGGCGGTTCTCGGCAAAATGGCGATACCCCACTTGGATGGCGGCAACGGTCTCATCGACACCAACGGTCTTGGACACGGCAATGAGGCGCGCGGCGTCGTGGGGGCGGCCCGCGCGATCAAGCGCCGCATAAAAACGTTCCAGAATCTGCTCGCGGCGAGCGCGCATCAAGTCCAAATAGTTATCCATTGCCAATCGCCTCCGCTGACAGCCAAACAAGTAGTCCCATGCTAACGCAAGAGCGCGGCCCCGCATGTGCAAGGCCGCGCTCACTTAGGTATTTACAATCTTTCGACGAACGGGGTCACTTACTCCTCGTCGTCCTCGCCATCGTCCTCGTCCTCAAGATGATCGAGCAGGTAGCGAAGACCCTCGCTGACCTCGTTGGCGGGCACCTTGGCAACGTAGTGCGCGTCGACGGCGGGCCTCATGATGACACCCTCGCCCGAAGGCACGCGCATGCTCTCGAGCTCGTCCTCATCAGTGCGGGCGATATCGCCGGCGTTCATACGCTGACCAGTCAACAGGAAGGTCAGACGGCAAGCGGCATCGATGGAAATCGAAGCGATGCGATCGAGGTAGCGCGAAACCATGATGGCGCGGCGCAGGTCGTCATAGTTGCTGTCGTCGTCCATAAAGTCGCCCGTATCCATACGGTTAAAGGTGCGGAAGAACTTCTCGTAGGCGGCGTGCACTGGCTCGTCCTCGACGGCCAGGTTGCAGATGATGGACATGTCATTGGTGACGAGCGCGGAAAGCGAAGAGCCCAGCACCTGGTAAACAGCTTCGGCCTCGGCCTCAACCGTACCGACGAGCTCCTGGGGCAGCGAGATGTCGGCCTTGATCATATGACGCGTGGCGCGGCAGATCTGGCGAACCTTATCGGTCATGCGCTGCAGGTTAAAGTCGACGTAGATGATCGTCTGCAGCAAGCGGAAGTCGGAGGCGACCGGTGACTGCGTGGCAATCAGGTTGTAGCAGACGGCCTCCAAGTTGGCGCAGCGTGCGTCAATCGAAAGCGTGCGCTTCTTGGTCTTGGTGGCGAGCTTGCGGTCGTCGGTCACATAGGCCTTCACGGCATCGTGGAGGGCCAGATCGACGGCCTCGTAGATGCTCAGCATCTCGTGACGGGCCTCGACGAGCTGACGGGAAAACAGTTTGCGCATGGTTCACTCCAATCAGTTGGGTGCGGTCATGCCGCCCGCACAGTGAATACGCACCGGACCAGGTCCGATCGGCTTGGGACTAGTCGCACCGATCAGCCAAAGCGGCCGGTGATATAGTCTTCCGTCCGCGAGTCCACCGGGCTGGTGAAGATCGCATCGGTTTGACCATACTCGATGAGCGTGGCGGGCTCGCCGGCAACTTCCTGCAAGAAGAATGCGGTGTAGTCACTAATACGAGCTGCCTGCTGCATTGAATGCGTGACGATGATGATCGTCATCTCGGACGCCAGCTCGGCCATCAGATCCTCGACCTTAGAGACGGACGTGGGGTCGATGGCGGAGCAGGGCTCGTCCATCAGAAGGACATCGGGTTGCACCGCAAGCACGCGCGCGATGCACAGACGCTGCTGCTGACCGCCCGAGAGCGCCAAACCATCCTTGTTGAGCTGATTGGATACCTCTTTCCAGAGGTTGGCGCGCTTGAGCGATTCTTCCACGATGTCATCGAGGTCGCTTTTGCTAGTCACGCCCTGCAAACGAGGGCCAAAGGCGACATTCTCGTAGATGGATTTGGGAAACGGGTTGGGCTGCTGAAAGATCATGCCCACGCGACGACGGAGGTCGACCGGGTCGACACCCTCGGCATAGATATCGTTGCCGTCGAGCGTCATGGTGCCCTCGACGCGCGTACCCTCGATCAGGTCATTCATGCGGTTGATGCAGCGCAAAAACGTCGACTTGCCGCAGCCCGAAGGGCCAATGAAAGCAGTGATGGCGTTTTTAGCGACGTTGAGGTCGAGCCCCGTCAGCGCATGAAAGTCACCGTACCAAAAGTTGAAATCCTTGGCCGTGATGGCCGCTTGCTCCAGCGTGGGAGCGGACTGATAAACGGACATGGGACTCCTTAACTAGCGGCGCTTGCGCGACAGGAAGCGCGCAAACAGGTTGAAGGCCAAAATGATCACCATCAGCAAGAGCGCGGTGCCGTAGGCTGCGTTCATGTTGATACCGTCGTTGGCAAGCAGGTACAGGTGAACCGTCATGGGGCGGCCGGAATCGAGCGGCGAAATAGGAAGATTGATGGCCTGGCCCATGGTGTAGAGCACCACGGCGGTCTCGCCGATGGCGCGGCCGATGGCAAGGACGATGCCGGTGGCAATGCGGCCAAAGGCCGAAGGAAGCACGATCTTGGAGACGACCTGCCACTTGGTAGCGCCCAGACCGTACGCGCCCCAACGGATATAGCGTGGAACGGCGCGAATGGCCTCTTCGGTGGTGCGCATGACGATGGGAAGCATCAAGAGCGCGAGTGCCAGAGCGGCAGAGACCATCGAAAGGCCCAAGCCCATGGCCTCGACAAACAAGGCGTAGCCAAACAGGCCCATAACGATGGAGGGCACCGAGGCCAAAGCGTCAGCAGCGTAGCGAATGAGCTCGACGACCTTGCCCTGCTTGGCGTACTCGGCCAGATAGACGGCTGCCAGCACAGCGATCGGCGTGCAGATAAGCATGGCGAGCGCCGTCACGTAGACGGTCGAGACGATCGTGGGCCAAATACCGCCTTCGGCGTTGACGCCCTGGGGCCAACCGAAGATAAATTCGAGCGAGATGTGTGGCAAGCCGTTAATGACCACGTAGGCGATGATAGCGACCAGCACCAGCGTGGTGATGTATGCCGCGGCACGAAACACGCCAAGCATGATCTTGTTGGACAGGTCCTTGTTGACGCGGCCCTTCTTGCCGTGGGAAAGGGCACGCTTGATGCGCTCGCGCGACGAGGTCGTATCGACCGTCGTGTCAACGGAATCGGACATAGCCTACCCCCTCTTCTTCTTGGAAATCAGACGGACGATGCCCACCAGCGTGGCGGAGATGATAAACAGGACCACGCCCATGCCGAACAGCGCCGAGCGGTGCAGACCCGAGGAATAGCTCATGTCGAGCGCAATCTGGCTCGTGAGCGTCGAGATGGGGCTCGC
This sequence comes from uncultured Collinsella sp., assembly GCA_902470835.1. Lineage (GTDB taxonomy): Bacteria > Actinomycetota > Coriobacteriia > Coriobacteriales > Coriobacteriaceae > Collinsella. The sequence continues at coordinate 9,673 of CABRHR010000049.1, read as the reverse complement.
AATGCTGTCGGGAATGACCGGGGCGTTACCCACGACCATGAGCACGGCCATGGTCTCGCCGATGGCACGGCCCATACCCAGCACGATGGCATCCACGATACCCAGCTTAGCGGCAGGTAGCACGACCTTATAGATGGTCTGCCACTTGGTGGCGCCCATGGCATAGGATGCCTCGCGAATGCCCATGGGAATGGAATTGAGAGCATCGATGGTGAGCGTGGTGATGGTAGGGACGATCATGATGGCAAGCACGAACCACGCCGTCAGCGCACCAAAACCAAGACCACCGGTCAGTTGTGCGATAAACGGGCGGATGATGATCATGCCGAAAAAGCCGTAGATGATAGAAGGGATGCCGGCCAGCAGGTCGACGGCAGGGCTGATGAGCTTGCGCACGCGCTTGCCGGCGATCTCGACCAGGTATACGGCCGTACCCACACCTAGCGGCACGCCCATGGCGAGCGCACCGACGGTCACCAGACCTGAGCCGGCAAGCAGCGACATGATGCCGTAGTGGCCCTCGGAGGGCGCCCACGTAAAGCTAAAGAAGTCCGCCAGACCGATGTCGGTAAAGACGGGCAGCGCCGAGTACGTGGTAAAGACAAAAATCAGGATGACGGTAACGACCGCCAAGAACGCGCAGGCAAAGAAGATCCACTGCAGCGCCTTCTCCTTGATATAGGTACTGCGCGATACGAGCGCCAGTTCGCGCTTCTTGGGCGTCTGAACATTCTGCTCAGTCTGGGAGTTTTCCTGTGCTTCCATGCTACTCACTCCCCTTCTCGTCGTTGGTGACGGGGATAAAGCCCGCCTCGCGAATCTGCTTGTCCATCTTTTCGGACGTCACGTAGTCGATGTAATCCTGCGCCTGCTGCGAAGGCGCACCCTTTACAAAGAAGTAAAGGTCGCGCGAGATGGGATAGCCGCCGCTCGCGACCGTCTTCTCGGACGCCTCAACATGATTGACCGAGACGGCCTTGACCGAGGTCTTGGCATTGAGGCTATCGACGAAGCCCAGCGAAATGTAGCCAATGGCACCGCGCGAACGAGATACCACGTCGCGCACCTGGCCCGTGCCCGAAAGAACGGCCGAGCGGCGATCGAACGGGGTGCCGTCCATCACGATGGTGCGAAAGGCCTCACGCGTGCCGGACGCCTCGTCTCGGTTGATAACCTGAATCCTCAGGTCCTCGCCACCGACTTCCTTCCAGTTGGTGATCTTGCCGGCGTAGATATCGCGGAGCTGCTCGGTCGAGAGGTTATCGACCGGGTTATCGTCGTTCACGATGACCGCGATACCGTCGTGGGCAATGACGATGGGAGTCAGGCCCAGATCCTGTTCGTCGGCATTGAGTCCACGGGAGGAGCTGGCGATATCGGCCGTGCCGGCGCTGACGGCCTCGATGCCAGCGGAAGAACCCAAACCGGAAACGAGCACGTCGATGCCGGTCTCCTCCTTAAAGCCCTCGGCCGCAATCTCGGCGATAGGAAGGCAGGTCGTGGAGCCGGCGACGGTAATGGAAGAGGTAGAAGATCCCGAAGAACAGGCGCACAGCGTAAGCGTAAGCACAGCGGCGCTCAGGACCGATACGATCTTTCTCATAGCATCACGCCGATCGCAGCATGGCGCCCACAGGTGCCGTCCTCGTTACGGTAGGAATAAAAGCGGTCGTTCTGACGCACGGTCGAAAGCTGGGTATCCACGATATTATCCGCGTCGACACCGACATCTACCAGCGCCTCGCGAATGGCAGCGGAAAGATCGAGCATGCGAGAGGTACTCGCATCGATGCAAGAGAACTCGGCGGCAAAGCGATCCATGAGCTCCTGGGATACTTCATATTCGTCACCCAAGATATGGGGGCCGATATAGGCGGAAACGTCGCTCGCATCGCAGCCGGCAGCATCGCAAAGCGCCTGGCACGCCTTGGCGGAAATACGTGCAATCGTACCCTTCCAACCGGAGTGCACCACGGCAAATCCGCTAGGGGCCACCAGCACCACGGGAACGCAGTCGGCAAAGCAGAGCAGCACGGGCACGTTATGCGCCGTACAGACGATGGCATCGCAGCCCTCGGCAATCTGCTCGCGGACGTCCTCAAGGTCATCGGCGCCGTTCGAGGTCACCGCAACGATATGGTCACCATGGACCTGATTGGGAACGAGCAGGTTGTGCTCGCACTCGGCGGCACCCATAGCCTCGAGCGCGCGACGACGATTTTCTTGAACAGCAAAGGGGTCATCGCCAACATGCGAGCCCAAGTTGAGTGAGGAGTACGCATCTTCGGAAACACCACCGGCGCGCTCGGTGAAGGCAAAGCGAACATCGGATGTCGCGCCTTCCACCAACGTAACTCCATCATGGTCGACACGCGAAACGTTGTCCGCACGTGCTGCCATACTAAAGCCTCCTAATAACACAAGTACCGCGGCATCGCCGCTACAGCCCGCGTTTATACGGCTGTCATACTTCTCTAAAAGGATACCTGCTGCGCTGGAGGCAATCGTAAAGGGAACGTAAAGAGATTGGAGGTTCTAGTTTACAAAGTCGAAATAAAAAGGGCGCGTCCATACGGACACGCCCCTGTGCACAACAATGCAAAGAACGACTTAGAAGCTACCGCGCTTCAGGAAGTCGGGAAGCTCGAACTGATCGTTGCCGAAGTTAGGAAGCTCGGTGCCACCGACGTTGCGGGTCGGAGCGGCCTGAGCCGGGCTGGTGGCCGGAGCGGTGCGCTGCGGCTCAGCGGAAGCAGCGGCCTTGCTCTGAGACTGCTGAGCGGCAAAGAGCTCATCCTGACGGTTGACGTTGGAGTCGGAGAAGCCCGTAGCGATGACGGTGATACGCACCTGATCGCCCAGGGACTCGTCGACAACGGTACCGAAGATGATGTTGGCCTCGGGGTCGACGGCGTTGGCGACAACGTCGGCGGCGTCGCTGATCTCCTGAATGCCCAGGTCCTTGGAACCGGCGATGGAGAGCAGCACGCGTGTGGCACCATCGATGGAGCTCTCGAGCAGCGGGCTGGAGATGGCCTGCTGGGCAGCGTCGACGGCACGGGTATCCCCAGAAGAGGTACCGATACCCATCATGGCGGTACCGGCCTGCTTCATGATGGTCTTAACATCGGCGAAGTCCAGGTTGATGATACCGGGGACGGTGATGAGGTCGGTGATGCCCTGGGTGCCCTGGGAAAGGACGCCATCGGCAATCGCGAAGGCCTCGAGCATGGTGGTCTTCTTCTCGGCGATGTCGAGCAGCTTATCGTTAGGGATGACGATCATGGTATCGACGCAATCGGAGAGGGTCTTAATGCCCTCCTCGGCGCTCTTCTTGCGCTTGCGGCCCTCGAAGGTGAAGGGCTTGGTCACGACGGCGACGGTCAGTGCGCCGACCTCGTTCATCGCGATATCGGCAACGATGGGAGCAGCGCCGGTACCGGTGCCACCGCCCTCGCCGCAGGTGATAAACACCATGTCGGCGCCAGCGAGCGCCTCGGCAATGTCGTCGCGGGACTCATCGGCAGCCTTGCGGCCAACCTCGGGGTTGGCGCCGGCGCCCAGGCCGCGGGTAAGGTCGGTGCCGATGTGCACCTTGATATCGGCATCAGAGATCGCGAGTGCCTGAGCATCGGTGTTGATGGCAACAAACTCGACGCCGCGGATGCCCTCTTCGATCATTCGATTGACCGCGTTGGTACCGCCGCCGCCGACGCCGACCACCTTAATGACGGCAAGGTAGTTGTTGATCTCTGTCTCGTGCATGTCGGTCCTCCGAACAAAGGTTATAGCCATAGCATGGGTCGACCCCTGCGCACATTAACCTTCAGGTTGAAAGTAAATGCAAAGGTAAACCGTATTATGTTTGCACATTATGAACGTATCAGTCAAATAATTGACCGTGAAAACCAAACAAACCAGATAAACGGCGTGGTATGGCCCCTCAACAAAGCATCAACCAGCGCTACGAGGTCGGAGCATTCCTAAATGTGTAGTTGCCCGGAGAGCGCACATTGATATACGTTACGCCCTCTACCTGCGAAAGCAACTTGGTGACTACGCGTTCCTTCTTGGCGATATCGTCCGAATCGCCCAGCGACACCTCAATGCCGTTATTGAGGTTTGCCGAGATGGCTTCGACCGAAGGCGTGGAAATATCCTTGACTTGTCCCAAGAACTCGCTCGAAAAACCACGCACATAATCCAAGCCAGCCTTAACGGCCTTGGAGCTCACCGCCTGGCCGGAAACCGGAGCGACATCCGCCGAGACATCAGTCAACAACACCGCGCCATAATGCTTAGCGAGCGCCAGCGCGGCATCGATTCCGGTCAAGGTATTTGAGCCCCGCCCTGTCGTGATGACGTTGCCCTGGTCGTCCACTTCGACCGACGTCGACAGCGGGGCGATCCAGGTGTCATCATCCCCGATGGCCCAGGCAAGGTCATCGGAGCTGATATAGGCAATTGCGATGACCTTGCGCTCCGTCGGCGTAATAATGAGTGTATGTGGGAACTGACGCTGGACATCCACGCCCGAGACCCACGGGTTCTGCTTGAGATCCTCGGTAATCTGGTCGGGATCGACGTTAAAAAGCGACGTTCCCTCGGGCAAATCGATCAGCTGGATAGCATCGTGCTTCGTCACATGCTCGCTGCCTTGAATTTGAATATCAGTGGCGGTAAACAATCCAGAGTTGATCACCACGATGGCAACGACGACGAGCACAGCCAAGGCGGACAGAACGCCGCCCACGATTTTGCCTTTGCCTGCAACGACAGAAGCGGCGTCTGATGTTTTGTTTGCCATCGCCCCAAGTGAAGACAACGGGTTTACGCCTTTTTTACTCGAAGGCTTCTTGGCGGTAGCCGGCACCGATGTCAGCGAGCGCGGTTTCGATGCGCCCAGTGTGCGACCTGGACGCGCCGCTTTAGTTCCCGTCGAGGGCTTAGGAGTTGCCATGGGGCGGGCAGGCTTGGCGCCCATAACAGGCTTTGACGTCACCGAGGGACGCGAGGACTTTTTTGCGGCCGGACGATTACCGAGCTGCGAGCCGACGACCGGACGACCGGTCTGTCGAGCATGCCCGGCAGACTTAGAGTGCGCGACGGTATTGCGTTGAGGTTTGGCAGGCGCGCCGGAACGCCCTCCGGCGCGGCGGAAGGTGGGTTTCGATGCTCTAGAAGCCGAGGAATTTAACTTCCGGTCTGAGCTCGATGCCATACGCCTCCCTCACCTTTCCGTGCACATGTCTGATAACCGCGGCAACGTCATCGGCCGAGGCAGTTCCGTTATTAACGATAAAATTAGCGTGAACGGGCGAAACTTCCGCGCCGCCAATCGAAAAACCCTTTAATCCACAATCCTCGATAAGCTTGCCCACACTCGCATCGGGCGGGTTACGAAAGACCGACCCGCAGGATGCGCGACCCATGGGCTGCGTACGCTTGCGCCTCGTCAGGTACCGTTCCATGCGCTCGCGAATGTCGGCCTTGGGCGCCGGTTTAAGCTTGAGCACGCACTCGAGGATGATCTCATTGCGGGGAAGGCTACATTCGCGGTAGCCCCAAGTGATCTCGGACCCCGCATAATGCTTGATACCGGATGCCGGGTCAAACGTTACGACATCCTCAACCAGCGAGCCAATCCACTCGGTCCGTGTGCCGGCATTCATAGATATCGCACCGCCGACCGAACCAGGGATGCCAACGGCAAACTCAAGGCCCGAGAGGCTACGCGACAGGGCATCGTTGACCAGGCGCGCAAACATCACGCCCGCACCGACCGTCAGCGTACAACCGTCATCGGCAACAACCGTGCGCTGAAACTCACGTCCGAGCGAAATGACGGCGCCGCGATAACCGCTATCGGCAACCAGCAGATTGGAGCCCTTGCCGATGATGACCCACGGCACCTGCTCGCGATCGAGCACCGCCACGGCGCGGCGAAGGGCATGATAGCTATGGCACGTCACAAAGAGGTCGGCCTTGCCGCCGATACGATAGCTCGTATGACGCGCAAGGCGCTCGTCCTCAATCACATCCGTGTCGATCATGCCCGAGAGCGCCATGACGGCGTTAAACAGACCCATTAGACTTAAGCGTCTTTCTTGGCAGTCAGATACTCGATAAACTCGGGACCTACGGTCGTAACGTCACCGGCACCCATGGTGAGCAGCAGGTCGCCCTCGCCCACCATCTGCTCGAGCTCCTGATTGAGCTCAAGACGGCTGGAGCAGTACACGACCTCCTTGCCAGGATGCTTGGCGCGCACGGTATCGGCGAGCATCTTAGAGGTGACACCCGGAATGGGCATCTCGCCAGCCGAGAACACATCAATCAGCAGCAGTTTATCGGCATTGGCAAATGCATCGGCAAAGTCGTCGCACAGGGCCTGCAGGCGCGAATAGCGGTGCGGCTGGAACACGACGTCGACGTGCTTGTAGCCCAGCGACGAAGCGGCGGCAAGCGTCGCCTTGATCTCGGTGGGGTGATGGCCGTAATCATCGACCACGGTGATTCCATCGATATCGCCCACGTGGGTAAAGCGACGACGGACGCCCTCAAAGCTCGAGAGCGCCTTGGCGGCGGCGTCGATGTCAAGGCCCAGGACATGTGCGACGGTGAGCACCGCCGTGGCGTTGAGCATGTTGTGGCGACCGGGATTGCTCTTGATCTCGACAGCGTGCTCGGTGCCGTCCTCAAAGCGAACGATAAAGTCACTCTGGATGCCCTTGACATCCGGGTGCATGCAGACGATGTCGTTGCTCTCGGCAAAGCCGTAGGAAAGCACGTGACGGCCCGTCGACTTGGCGAGCTCGACCAGATGCGGGTCCTCACCGCAGACGATGACGGTACCGTCCTCGCCCACCAGGCTCATGAATTTGGCGAAAGTCGCCTCGATCTCCTCGATACCCGAGTAGTGATCGAGGTGGTCGGCCTCGACGTTGGTCACAATGACTACGTTGGGGTTCAGGAACAGGAAGGAGCTGTCGGACTCGTCGGCCTCGGCGACAAAGTAGTCGCCCGAGCCGTTCTTGCCGTTCGTGTCATAGCCCTCGACGATGCCGCCGATCAAGAAGCTCGGATCCAGGCCCATGCGGTCGAGCATGGTGGCGCACATCGAAGACGTGGTGGTCTTGCCATGCGTGCCGGCAACAGCGACGGTGGTGTAGCCGTGGCCCAAGGCAGAGAGCATCTTGGCACGGGGCCACACGGGAATACCAAGCTCGCGAGCGCGCACGAGTTCAGGGTTGGACTCCGGAATAGCGGTGGAGACAACAACCACGTCGGGCTTGACCTCGTCGATCGTGGCGGCCTCATGGCCCACATGCACCTTCACACCAGCGCGGGTAAGCTGGCGGATATAACGTGACGTCTTAAGGTCGGAGCCGGTAACGGCATAACCACGCTCGTGCAGAACGAGGGCGATGCCGCTCATGCCGGCGCCGCCGATACCGATAAAGTGGGCGCTCTTAAACTCGGGCGCGGAGGTTGCAGTCTGGGAATCAGCCATGTGCTCGTGTACTCCTTGCGTAAACACTGCCTGTAACCCGTTAACTGTACCGCACCTACCGCATCAGCGCGAGGGCGACCGACGATATCCCGTCTAACTAACGCAAACCCTCTACCGCATCCGCCAGAAGAGCGGCGGCCCTATCCTGAGCCAGACCACGCGCCGCCTGGCGCATGGCCTCGCGCGCCGCCGCGTCATCGACCAGGTGCAGCAGCTCATCGGCAAAGGCAGAACCGTCGATATCGGCATCGGCGCAGAGTACGCCGGCCCCGGCGTCGACCAGATAACGGGCATTGGTGGTTTGGTGGTCGGCCGTCGCATGCGGATACGGCACGAGCACCGAGGGCACGGCGAGCGCAGCGATCTCGGCCACGCTCGATGCGCCCGAACGCGAGAGCACCAAATCGGCAGCAGCCAGCATATCGCCCATGTCGTCGATGTAAGGCTGGACGCGGTAACGCTTCGCCTCCTCGGGCGTCAGCGCCAAAGCGCGCTCGGTCTCCTCAAAGCCGTCAGCGCCCGTCGAATGCAACACATAGAGGTTCTTGCGCGAAAGCAGCTCGTTTTTGAGCGAAGCCACGCGCTCGTTGAGGTGCTGGGCGCCAAGTGAACCGCCAAAAACGAGCAGCAGCGTAGCGTCCTCGGGAACGGCAAGTGCCTTGCGGCCGCGAGCGCGATCGCCCTCGATCACTGAGCGACGTACGGGATTGCCGGTCATGAGCACGTGGTCAGGGTCACCTTCGCGCTCAAAGACCGAGCGCGCTGCCGGCACCGAGATGCACACGCGGGCGGCGTGGGAGTTCATCATCTTGTTGGCCAGGCCCGGAACAGAGTTCTGCTCATGCAGCAGATACGGAACGCCTGCGCCCTTGCACCACCCCAGCAACGGAACCTCGACATAGGCACCAAAACCGATGGCGGCATCGGGCTTACCGACCTTTGAGAAATGACTGGCGAGCGCACGCTTGGCCTTGTTGACACGCCACAGCGAGGTCAGCGCCGTCCAAGGACGGGAGCGGTCGAAGCCCGTGACCGTAATGGGCACAAAATCAAACCCAGCCTCGGGGACCAGACGACCCTCGAGCTTGCGCGACTGGCCCACGAACACAACGTGGTGGCCACGGTCACGCAGCTCTTCGGCCAAGGCGAGCGCGGGGTTGATGTGTCCTGCCGTGCCGCCGGCTGCAATAGCAACGGTCATCTTATCGGTCATGGTAGTCCCTTCGTACACGCGGTCCCTGGTCGTCGGTGCGCAGACGCGCCGACGGGTCCGAGTTCAAATCGATTCGATTATATCCGCCGCCCGCGTTGCGAGAGCTGGGACGCTGCGGACGACCTTGCGGCGCCGTTCGCTGACGCGGGCGGGCTGCCGGCTCGGATGCAGAACCATCCAGAACGGTAAAGCCGCTACGCGAAGGTCGTTCACCGCGCACATGAGCTACGCCGGCGGTACTCTCATCCATAACGGCAAAGCTCTCGCGGCGACGGTCGTACTCATCGCGGCGGGCGCTCTCGTACGAAACGCGCAGGATCAACCCGGCAAGCATGAGCGACACAATAATCGACGAACCGCCGTAGCTAATAAACGGCAACGGTTTGCCCGTCATGGGAAACACGTTGAGGATGCCCAACGCGTTAATCAAAAACTGCACCGCGAGAATGACCGCGGAACCAGACGCCATGAGCGCGCCCCGACGATCGGTCGCCTGCTCGGCAATGCGAAACGCCGAGTAGATCAGCATCGCAAACACCAAGAAGAACAGCACGGTTCCGACAAAACCGACTTCCTCGCCAATGATGGCCAGGATGTAGTCGTTGTGCGCCTCGGGCAGATACGAGTACTTCATGGTTGAGTTGCCGATGCCACGGCCGAACAGACCGCCCGAGGCAAAGGCCATGATGGCAAGCGTGGCCTGATAGCCGTCACCATACTCGTCGGCCCAAGGGTTCAAGGCAACCTGAATACGCACCATACGGTACGGCTCTGCGACAAGCGCAATCACGATCACGAGAATGCCGAAGATTAGCACGCCGATGATAAATCTGGGGTCGAGACCCGCAAACAACGCCATGCACATGAGGGTCAACAGGATGATCAGGACAGTACCGAAATCCTGTCTCTTATACACATCTGACGCTGCCGACGAAGAGGATAGTGTA
>CABRHR010000048.1 GCA_902470835.1 uncultured Collinsella sp. | reverse complement strand
GAGATAGCGTAGCGTCTCGTGGGCTCGGAGATGTGTATAAGAGACAGCCTGCTGAAGCTCAAGACGGTGTACAACGAGGCCTAGGTCTCCCGCCGCAGGATCTGAGGGCTAACCTTCGCGGACGTCCTCGGACATGAAAGAACCCCCGCTGCGCACTACGTGCGGCGGGGGTTCTTTCGTCCTGCGGAGTGTCCGCGAAGGTTGGCCCTCAGATCCTGCTACGACTACGTTCTCGGATTGTGTGGGCGGATGAAGGGCGTAGTTGGTCGGGTATTCCGTCCCCTTCGCTGTTTCGCGGCTTTGCCGCGAAACCTCGCGTTACTTTGGGGATGGATGGGGGCGTGGTTGTTGCGGCTTCTTATCCCTTTGCTTTTTCGCGGCTTTGCCGCGAAACGCGCGGCGCGGACCGCTCGGCTATTCCTTTTGATGGATGAAAAGCCGCTTGTTTTTGCAGGGGTGCATACTCGTCCTATAAGTGCATAGAATCTCGTATAGTGCGAGTAAGATATTGCGCTGTCCGTTTTGTGTTTAGCAAAGATATAGTTTGCATAATCCCGTCTAATCCCCGCTCTATTTAAATAAAGTCGCACGTAAATGGCATAAACGTGTCTGAGCTGGGGTTCTGTACGCTGAGCGGATAAAAACGACCGTTCACCGTTCAACTATTTTCAAAATGAATAAAATGAGCGATAAAGAGAATATAAACCTTAATAAACTCGCGTATCGCACGGACGCGGGTTATTAATGGGTTGTAGGCCTTTTACAGAAAGGATTCCAGCAATGTCTAAGCCTCTTGGCAAGCCCGATCGTATTGTCGTCGCCCTTGGCGGCAACGCCCTCGGCAACAACCCCGTCGAGCAGATCGAGGCCGTGAGCAACACCGCCCACGCTCTCCTCGGTCTCATCGAGCAGGGCAACGAGATCATCATCACCCACGGCAACGGCCCGCAGGTCGGCATGATCCAGAACGCCTTCGCCGCTGCCCACGATGCCATCGGTACCCCCGAGATGCCGCTGCCCGAGTGCGGCGCCATGTCCCAGGGCTACATTGGTTATCACCTGCAGCAGGGCATCGGCCGCGAGATGCACAAGCGCTATAAGCGTTGGCACGCCGCCACCGTCGTCACCCAGATCGAGTGCGACCCCGACGATCCCGCGTTCAAGAACCCGACCAAGCCGATCGGCCCCTTCTACACCGAGGAGCAGGCCAAGGAGTTCATGGCCGAGGATCCCTCCAAGGTCTTCGTCGAGGATTCCGGCCGCGGCTGGCGTCGCGTTGTCGCTTCCCCCGATCCCAAGAAGATCGTCGAGGCCGACTCCATCCTCAACCTGCTCGACAACGAGTTCATCGTCATCGCCTGCGGTGGCGGCGGCATCCCCGTCGTCCGCGACTACGAGAACAAGGGCTGCTACAAGGGCGTTCCCGCCGTCATCGACAAGGACCTGGGCGGCGAGCTGCTGGCCGAGGACTGCGATGCCGACGTTCTGTTCCTGCTGACCGCCGTTGAGCATGTCGCCATCAACTTTGGCAAGCCCAACCAGGAGGAGCTCGAGGACCTCACCGCCGACGAGGCCGAGCGCCTGGCCGACGAGGGCCAGTTCGGCAAGGGTTCCATGGAGCCTAAGGTTCGCGCTGCCATCAAGTTCGCGCGTTCCCGCAAGGGCCGCACCTGCATCATCGGCGCTCTGGACAAGGCCGCCGAGACCATGGCCGGCCTCTCCGGTACCCGCATCCACGAGTAGTCTCTACTCTGTTGCCTCTCTCGTGGGCGCCAGGCAAAGCGCCCATAAACTAGCCTCTCTTCATGAGCCCCGCAGTCCGCTCCGGCTGCGGGGCTTTTGCTATTCACCTAGTCATTGGGGACATTCTTAAACGACTAGTCAAACAAGAGCGTCCCCAATGACCACTCATTTAAGTCTGTCCCCAATGACTAGTAGTAGGCCCACATGGCTTCGACTTCGTTAAGGACCTCTACGGCGCCCCAGCGGCGGGCGCTGCGGCTGGCCGAGTTGGGATCGAAGACTCCAATCTGGTCGGCGTCGTCAATACCGTAAAGCACAATGTAGTGTCCAACGCTGGTAAAGGTGCCCGGCCGAACGGCGGCGATGACGGGCGCTCCCGAACGCAGCGCCTGAGTCATCGAGTCGCGATCGTTATGGAGCTCCGTTCCGTTAAGTCCCAACTGCCACGCGCCGCTCGTCATAAACGACCATTCGGTTGCACCGGTGGGGGCGTAATTGCCCGCCTCGGAAAGCGCGCACATATCGACGGGGGTCATATCGGTGTGTCCCGTCTTAAAGATATAGACCATGGTGAGACACGTAGGCCCGCAGGCATTTTGGCGGATGGTGCCGCCGGCGTAAGGCAGCTCCGACCACGCAGGGTCGATCTGATACATATGGGGCATCGTGCCGGCTTGCCATTGCGAGCGCGGGGTCGAAAACGCAAACGAATAGCCGGGTGCGACGGGGGCCTTGAGCAGCTTGTCCTCGGCGGTGGGCTGGAGACCGGCCGAGCCGTGGGACATACAGGAGCTCATAAGCACAAAGACCAAACAGGTGAGGATAGAGCACAGTGCGAGGCAAAGTCGACGAGCCGGCAGGGCGGGGGCATTCACGTGCGATGTCGAGCGGTAAGGCCTGCCGTCGCGTCCGCCTTGGGGATGCGAAAAGAAGCGGTTGATATGGATGCCGGGCTGACGTGCGCCGTTGCGGCGCAGTTGCGGAACCTCGGCCTGGCGCTGTCGAGTGCGCGCACCCAAGCGGTTATCTTGCTGCGCACTTGTGCCCGTGCTCGGACGGCCACTCTGCCGTGTTCTGCTTGCCTGCTGCCGAGACGAAGGCCTGGGTTGCTCTTGAGGACGTTGCGGATTGCTGCTCGTGGCACTTCTGGGCGTCGGCGTGGTACGGCCAGCAAGGCGAACGCTTTGTCGCCGTTGATCACCGTCGTTGTATCCGTATGCCATTCGTACCGCCTTGTCTCATGTATAACCTGTCCATCCTACAAAAAAGATGTGCAACAAATGGGTCTGCGCGTCAAAAGCTCGGTAAACGGTACGAAAGGCGCAAAACACACCGCCTCAAAAACATCTCAATATGCGTCCGATGAGCGTACGCCCGTCGGACGGGCGGCAACAATGAGCGGCAAACCGTGCCGTTCGTCCCAAAAACGGCGCCGCTCGTTTTGCAGTTCTGCCTTCGGTCGAGCTACAAGCGGAGCTGCTGCGCCAAGGCCGTATCTTAAAGCCACGAAATAAAAGAGCGCGGCAAAACAGACCGCGCAAGGGGTGACGTCAAGGGGCGTCAAAAAGGAAAGGAGGGGAACAATGGCGGACAAGAACGCAGAAGTTGCAGTCGAGGATAACGGCGGCATGAAGAAAACGCTTTCGCTCTGGAACTTCTTCACCATCGGTTTCGGTGCCATCATCGGTACCGGTTGGGTTCTGCAGGTCGGCGACTGGATGGTCGTGGGCGGCGGTCCCGTTCCCGCTATGATCGCATTCCTCTTGGGTGCAATCTTCCTCGTGCCCGTCGGAGCTGTTTTCGGTGAGCTCACGGCTGCTATCCCCATCTCGGGCGGCATCGTCGAGTATGTCGATCGTAGCTTTGGCCGTACGCTGAGCTACATCACCGGTTGGCTTTTGGCCCTGGGCAACGGCATCCTGTGCCCGTGGGAGGCCATCGCCATCTCGACCCTCGTGTCCGAGATGTTCGGCAGCCTGCCTGGTCTTGAGTGGCTGCGCGCCGTCAAGCTCTACACCATCCTGGGCGCCGACGTTTACCTGTTCCCGACGCTGATCGCGCTCGGCTTCGCAGCCTACGTCATCTTCCTCAACTTCCGCGGCGCCAGCTCGGCCGCCAAGCTCCAGGCCTTCCTGACCAAGGCTCTGCTCTGCGGCATGCTGCTCGCCATGGGCGTCTCGCTGTTCACCGGCTCGCCGGACAATGCCATGCCCGTGTTCTCCCAGGTCACCGGCGCTGGCGGCGGCAAGGCCGCTACCGAGGGCACCAGCCTGTTCGCCGGCATCGTGTCGGTCCTGGTTCTGACCCCGTTCTTCTACGCCGGTTTCGACACCATTCCTCAGCAGGCTGAGGAGGCAGCCGAGGGCCTCAACTGGAACAAGTTCGGCAAGATCATCTCCCTGGCCCTGCTGGCCGCCGGCGGCTTCTACATGGTCTGCATCTACTCGTTCGGCACCATTCTCGACTGGCATGAGTTTGTTAAGAGCCCGGTTCCCGCGCTTGCCTGCCTCAAGGGCATCAACATGCTTCTGTACCTGGCCATGCTCGTCATCGCCACGCTTGGACCCATGGGCCCGATGAACTCCTTCTACGGCGCCACGAGCCGCATCATGCTCGCCATGGGCCGCAAGGGCCAACTGCCCGAGAAGTTCGCCGAGGTCGATCCCAAGTCAGGCGCTCCCAAGCTCGCCTGCGTCGTTCTGGGCGTCATCACCGTCATCGGTCCGTTCCTGGGCAAGAACATGCTCATCCCTCTGACCAACGTGTCGGCTCTCGCCTTCATCTTCTCCTGCGGCATGGTCGCCCTCGCCTGCCTGCGCATGCGCTTCACCGAGCCCGACCTGCCTCGTCCCTACGAGGTGCCCGGCGGCAAGTTTGGCATCGGCCTCGCTATCGCTGCCTGCGCCATCATCATCGGCCTGCTCGTGATTCCGTTCTCTCCCGCCTCCCTCAACATGGTGGAGTGGAGCATCGTGATCGGCTGGTTGGCTATTGGCCTGGCCCTCATGGCTTTCACCAATTCCCGCAAAAAGTAACGCCTAGCCGGGGCGGATCGGGTGCGCGGGACCCTCTCTTCCGCGCACCGAACCCGGCACCACTTGGGTAGCTTTGTGAGGCCTTAACCCAACACGGCCTCGCCCACCATATGGATCCATAAGGAGGAACCATGTCCACTAAGTATGCAATCGTTGGCGGCAAGCTCATCGACGGTACCGGTGCCGAGCCGGTCGAGAACTCCCTCGTTCTCGTCGACGACAACGGCAAGATCGAGTACGCCGGCGCTATGCAGGACCTTCCCGAGGGCGTTGAGGTCATCGACGCCGCCGGCAAGACCGTCCTTCCCGGCCTGATCGACACCCACCTGCACTTCTCGGGCAACCTGACCGACGATGACACCGATTGGGTCATGCAGCCGCTCCTCGAGAAGCAGGCCGTCGCCGTCAAGCAGGCCTACGACTGCCTCACCCACGGCCTCACCACCGTCTGCGAAATCGGCCGCTTTGGTATCCAGATCCGTGACTGCATCGACAAGGGCGTCTTTAAGGGCCCGCGCGTTCTGGCCACCGGCCTCGGCTTCTGCCGCGTTGCCGGCCACGGTGACTCCCACCACTGCACCCAGGAGCTCAACAAGGAATCCCATCCCTGGGGCGACCAGGTCGATGGCCCTTGGGATCTGCGCAAGGCCGTCCGTCGTCGCCTGCGCGAGAACCCCGATGCCATCAAGATCTGGGCTACCGGTGGCGGCATCTGGCGCTGGGACTCCGGTCGCGACCAGCACTATTGCTCCGAGGAGATCCAGGCCGTGGTCGAAGAGGCCAAGATGGTCGGCATCCCCGTGTGGAGCCACTGCTACAACAACCACGCCGCTGCCTACGATTCCGTTCGCTTTGGCTGCGAGCAGCTGATTCACGGCTTCGATATCGATGAGCGCACCATGGACCTCATGGCCGAGCAGGGCACCTTCTTCACCCCGACGATCGCCTTCCTGCCCACCTGGTACGCCACCTATCCGCCCGTCTACGTCCCCGAGCTGCACGACAAGTACGAGGGCACCCTGGTCGAGAAGGAGCTGCAGCGCAACTACGACTGCCTGCGCGAGGCCAAGAAGCGCGGCGTCGTCATGACGATCGGCTCCGACTCCTTCTCCTTCGTCACCCCGTACGGCACCTGCTCCATCGAGGAGATGTACGAGTTCGTCGACAAGATCGGTTTCACCCCGGTCGAGACCATCACCTGTGCCACCCTCAACGGTGCCAAGATGTGCCACATCGAGGACGAGACCGGTTCCATCGAGGCCGGCAAGTGCGCCGACCTGCTGGTCGTCAACGGTGACGTCGCCGCCGACATCCACGTGCTCAACACCGACAACATGGACGTCATCATGAAGGACGGCTGGATTGTCGAGGCTGGCACCTTCGGCGAGGCAAACAAGTACAGCGCCTAAGCTACCGTTCATCGATGGCTTGATGTAAAACACAGTATTTGATTGCATAATGCAATGGAGAGGGTCGCTTGCGGCCCTCTTTATTGCTATGGGGTGCGTCAGTAAGAAGGAGATGACGGTGGATCTCAATAGGCTGATTCTGGGCAAGAGCTACAACTCTACCAAGGTCTTTCGTACCGCTCAGCATGTGGTTCAAGCCATCTTGCTCGGTATTGTCGTTCCGCTGCTTATCCTGCTGCTCATCTGGGATCTAACCGATAATCCCAATCCCGTTCCGGCCGTTGTCGTCATTGCCGGCTTGGTCATGCTGTGCTTCTTCTTCTCGTACGTCTTTGTCGTTCCCGACGACCTCACATCGAGCGCTACCGACCGCACGCTCGCCATCGCGTCGAAAATATTCGCCTACACGTCGCGCGGCCTTACGCCCGAAGCTGCCCTGGGCGCCTCTAAGATCATCCTGTCCGAAACTATCGCCTCTGCCATCTGCTTTACCGACGGCAAGCAGGTGTTGGCAAGCTGGGGCGAGGACTCGGCAAAATGCCCCGCGGGCACCCCGGTGGTGCTGCGGACCACGCTCAATGTGATCAACAGCGGTGAGCAAAGCGTGTTCTCGCGCGATGCCTCGACCGAGACGGGTGGCTACTTTCCGCGCCTGCGCGCCGGTATTGTCGCACCGCTTACCGTGCGCGGGCATTGCGTGGGCACGCTCGAGCTGTATTATCCCCGTCTGAGCAGCATCGATATGCGCCAGACGGCGCTTGCCTCGGGCTTTGCCGACCTCATTTCCACGCAGCTTGCAAGCTTTGAGCTCGAGCGCCAGGACGAGCTTACGGCCCGCGTGGAGCTGCGCGCCTTGCAATCGCAGGTCGATCCTCATTTTCTATTCAATACCATCAGCACCATCGTGTCGCTCGTACGTACCGAGCCGGACAAGGCCAGGTCGCTGCTGATCGACTTTTCCAATTACTACCGTCAGACGCTTTCTGATTCCGATACCCTCACCACGCTCGAGCACGAGGTGGAACAGGGCACTCGCTATATCAATCTTATGCAGGCTCGTTATGGCGACGGCCGTCTGCGCGTCTCGGTCGATATCGACTTTGAGGTGCGCGATTGCATGGTGCCGCCGTTTATCTTGCAGCCGTTGCTCGAAAACTGCATCAAGCATGCGCAGCGCGAGACCGAGCCGCTTTCTATTCATGTTAGGGCTTTCGAGACCGATGACGGTTTGGAGATCATCGTCGAGGACGACGGCATCGGTATGAGCGAAGAGGTCTGCGCACATCTGTTTGAGCAGCATCGCCTGGAGGAGCCCGAGAGCATTACCGCCGACGGCTCCGTCAAGCGAGGTTGCGGCCTGGCGCTCTTCAACGTGCTTCAGCGCATCCATTTCTTTTACGGAGAAGATTCCGGCATGCGCGTGAAGTCCCAGGAGGGCGTGGGAACGCAGGTCATCGTCGAGCTGAACGGCGAGCCGCATGAGCCGGCGCCGTTGACGGCGTAGCACGCGGTTGGATTGAGAGAAAAAGAGGGGAAGCACATATGTCCGAAGGCTGGAACATCTTGGTGGTTGATGACGAGCCTCCCATTAGGGCTGAGCTACGCTATCTGTTGGAAAAGGATACGCGTGTGGGCCAGATTGCCGAGGCGGGCAATGTCACCGAGGCCGTGGAGTCGATTCTCTCGAACAAGCCCAACGTGTTGTTTTTGGACATCACGATGCCCGGCCGCTCGGGAATTGAGCTTGCCGAGACGCTGCAGAACCTAAAGACGCCGCCGGTGGTTGTGTTTGTGACGGCGTTTGCCGAGTTTGCCGCCGATGCGTATAACCTTGATGCGGTCGACTATGTCGTCAAGCCGGTCGAGGACGCACGCCTGTCAAAGGCACTCGACAAGATCGAGGCAGCCTTGGGTGCCCGTCGTGTTATCCACGCTCCGCGCCAGCCTTTACGTCTGACGGTGGACCGCGGGGGCAAAAAGGTGTTCATTCCCGCCGCAGACGTCTGCTACTTTGAGGCGCGCGCCGATTTTTGCAACGCCATCTGCGCCGAGGGAACGTACCTGATCAATGAGTCGATCTCTTCGCTCGAGCGTCGCTTGGGCTCCGAGGGCTTTATTCGCGTTCATCGTAGCTATCTGGTCAATTTGGAAGACGTGCACAATGTTGAGATTGGCTCCACGGGGTTGATGGAGCTCAGGCTCGACCGCGTGAGCTCGACGGTACCGGTGTCCCGTCGTCGTGCCGCCGAGGTCAAGTCGCACCTGGGGCTTGCGTAAGAGGCTTGCGTGCCGTCGTTTACCATCGCAGGTTTGGCATGGGCGCGCGGTGGGCATAATGGGTGGCATCGAATGAAATCGAAAGGATCATTATGCCCGCGCTTATCACCCATCATCTGTTTGGCGAGGAAAGCATCGACCGTCTTCCGCAGGGCGTCATCACGTCCGATGAAGAGCGCATTGCCTTTATCTTGGGCAACCAAGGCCCCGACCCGTTTTTCTTTCACATTCTGACACCGCGTGTTTCCGACTGCACGCTGCTGGCGCAGGTCATGCATCGGTCGCGCATGTCTCGCCAGTTCGCGTGCCTGCGCGACGGCGTGTCGCATCTGCTGCCGCGCGACGCCAGCTTGGGTCGCGCCTTTGCGCTGGGCCTGCTGTCCCATTACGTGCTCGACCGCAACGCCCATCCTTTTGTCTATGAGCAGCAGTTTGGCATCGTGGAGTCCGATTCAGAGCTTGAGAATTCGAGCAGTCAGGTCCATGCTGTGATCGAGAGCGACTTGGATGTACTGATGCTGCAGCTTAAACGCGATGGCGCTACGGTCGACGATTACCCGCCGGCGGGCGAGATCGTCACCACCGATCGCATCAATCGCGTGGCCGGCGTGCTGATGAGCTATGTTGCCGGACGCGTGTACGGCATTGACATTCCAGCGGGGGAGTATGGTGCCGCCGTTGCCAATATGCAGCGACTTTACCGCGCGATTGAGCCGGCCGGCTCCGTAAAGACGCGCGCGATCTCGCTGGTTGAGGGCTTGGTACACGACTACTCGCTGCTCGACGGCCTTGCCCATCGCGTGACGACGGAGCTGCCCGAGCGTACCGGTAACCTGGGCCATCTGACATGGAAGAATCCCTTTACCGACGAGGTCTCGAACGAGAGTTTCCCCGAGGTCTTTGATCGCGCGCTGGTCGATTACGAGTGCACGGTCGCACGTTTTATCGAGACCGGTGACATGGATGCCGTGACCAGTCACGTCAACTACAGCGGTCGCGTGCTCAATGCCGATGAGGAGTTCGACCGCGAGGAATAGGGCTCGTGCGTGTCCCTTTGCCGAATCCTTACCGGTGCTTCTGGACAATTGGGGTACGATGAACTAACTGCATATCGGGCAAATACGAAGGGTCCCTGTCCATGAAATACACCAAGCTCGAGCGTAACTGGGTTATGTACGATGTGGGCAATTCGGCCCTCGTGCTGCTCAATACCTCGGTGGTGCCCATTTACTTTAACGCCATCAATACCGGCGCTTCCTCGGCCGACCTGGTGGTCGCTTGGGGCAATGCACAGACGATCGCCTCGCTGGTCATCGCCATGCTCATGCCCATTCTGGGCGCACTTGCCGACTACGCCGGCAACAAGATCAAGTTCTTCTTGGGCTTCTTCCTCACGGGCCTGGTTCTTTGCCTGGCGCAGGCTATCCCAATGTCCGCCATGGCATTTTTGACCGTGTACGTGCTGTGCACCATCGGCCTTAACTCTTCTATGACGTTCTACGACGCCATGCTGCCCGACATTACCACCGACGAGCGCATGGACGCCGTGTCCAGCTCGGGCTATGCCTGGGGCTACATCGGTTCCACCGTGCCGTTCGTCATCTGCCTGGCGCTTATCATGGGTGGCCCCGCTCTTGGCGTCCCCACCATGCTGGCAACGCGTCTGTCGTTTGTCATCACCGGTGCCTGGTGGCTCATCTTTACCCTGCCGCTCATTCGCACCTATAAGCAAAAGTACGGTCGCGAGCGTGGTCCCGAGGATACCATCGGCCACATCGTGGGCGGCGTGTTCTCCGAGGTCGGACACACCATGCGCGAGATCGCCCACAACAAGACCGTGCTGGTCTACATGGTCGCGTTCTTCTTCTATATCGATGGCGTGCACACGGTCATCTCCATGGCAACCAGCTACGGATCGGCCTTGGGCATCGATTCGACCCAGTTGGTCCTGGCGCTGCTCGTTACGCAGTTCGTGGCCTTTCCGTCCGCTATCATCTACGGCAAGCTTGCCGGACGCGTGGGCACGCTCAACATGATCCTGGTGGCGGTCGCCGCCTACATGGGCATTGTGCTGTTCGCCGCGTTCTTCTTAAAGACCGCCTTTGAATTCTGGGTGCTTGCCATTATGGTCGGCCTGTTCCAGGGCGGCGTGCAGGCGCTCAGCCGCAGCTACTTTGGCCGCATTATCCCCAAGGAAAAGTCCAACGAGTACTACGGCTTCTTTGACATCTTTGGTCGTTATGCAAGCGTTATGGGCACCTTCCTGGTGTCGGTCGTCACCTCGCTGACCGGCAACCCGTCGCTGGGCGTCCTTTCCATTGGTGTGCTGCTGGTCGTTGGCTTTATGCTGCTGGTCCGCCTGTCCCGCATGACTCGGGCGGCAGAGCATGCCGCATAGGAGCGAGCGGCTATTGTGCCTGTCCACGGTACTCTTTTGGGGTTATCCGCAATAAACATTGCGACTTGCGAGCAATGATTTGCCCAAGTGGGTATGATGGAATCAGCTAGGTCGCGGGGCGTCGCCTGTGTTTGGCGGCGTCCCGTTTTTGTGTTGCAGGGAGGGTAAGGCATGAACGCCACGGTCGTGATTCCAACGTATTGGGCGGGCGATGACGCTTGCGCAAACGCCCCTGGCACCTATGACCATTCGACGCGACTCAACGCCGACAATCCCGAACTCGACCGCTGCCTGGCCTCGCTTGAGCAGGTACGTGACATCCCGCGCATCATCCTTTTGGTGGTCTGTCCCGTTTCTGCCACAGCCGATGTGTCGCTGCGCGTGCACGAGATTGTCGACGCGCATCCCACGCTCAAGGTCACCGTTGTCACCAACACCCAGGCCTCGCGCATCGCAGACCGGGTTGCTCAGATCGCGCCCAAGGGTTCGGGCGAGTGCGTGAGCCTGCGAGGCTACGGTGCCATCCGCAACATGGGGCTAGCCTGTGCCGCTGTGCTGGGGCATGACGCGGTTATCTTTTTGGATGACGATGAGGCTGTCATCGACGCCGACTTTATGAAGCGCGCGACCTATGCGTTGGGGCAGCAGACGCGTCAGGGCTTGCCGATCTTGGTCAAGAGCGGCTATTTCTACGATCGCGACGGCTCGCCGCTGGCTCCCACGGACAAGGCGGGCATCTGCCATCGTTGGTGGACCAAGCGCATCGAGTTCAACCGTTGGATGAAAAAGGCGCTCTCGGGCACCCGCATCTCGCGCTCCAACTACGTGTGCGGCGGCCTGATGGCCCTGCACGCCCGCGCCTTTACGCGTGTAGCCTTTGACCCGTTTATCACCCGCGGCGAGGACTTGGATTACCTCTTTAACATGCGCATGTTTGGCTACGACGTGTGGTTCGATAACGAGTGGACCGTGCGCCATCTGCCTCCGGAGTCCGAAAAACGCTCACCGCGCTTTATGCAGGATGTATACCGTTGGTACTACGAACGGGCCAAGCTGACATTCGCCGCGCATCAAAAGGAGCTCATTCCCGTTACGGCGGCATCGCTCATGCCCTACCCGGGCCCGTGGATTTCGCGCGAGCTCGACGACCGCGTGCGCAAGACCGCTATGGTCCGCAGCGTGTTTACCCGCGAGCATGAGGGCTACCTGCGCATCTGGCGCCATGGTATCGACGAGGCAAAGTCCTATGCGCGCCAAAACGCTGCAAGCTACCTGCGTTTCCAGAGCTTTTGGCCCAAGATTATGGACGGGCTTTGGCGTGACGCACAACTGATCAGTATCCTGGAGGGGGCCGAATGATCGACCGCCGCGCCCAGCGCGATAGCTCAATATCAATCTTTCGCATCATTGCCGTTGCCTGCGCCATTTGCGTGCTGGTGTACTTTATTTTTGCCTTGGTGACCGGTATCGAGCCGATCGCCACGGTGATTGCCTGCGCGCTGCTGTGCATCTTTCTGTGCATCTTTATCTTTTTGACGCTCAATCCCGATTCGGTGCGCTCCCAGTACACCGAGGAGACGCTCTCGGTGGCCTCGGCCATGCTCGAGGACATTAAGGGCGGTCTGACGCAGGAGTCGGCGCGTTTGGTGTGCCGGCGCATTTTGCCCGAGACGCGCGCCATGACGGTGGCCATCACCGACGAGGACAACGTGCTTGCCTGCGCGGGCGAGTTTGAGGAAAAACTGCTGCCAGATTCTCCCATTCACACGCTTGCCACACGCTACGTTATCGAACATGGCATCGTGCAGTCGTTCAACCGTATGGTGGATGTCGTGGGCTCGGACGGCTCACACAACCAAGTCCCCGCCGGCATTATCGCCCCCATCAAGGTGGGCGATCGTACCGTCGGCACGCTCAAGTTCTACTACAGGACCCCGCGCGCCGTCGACCGTACCCAGTACGCGCTTGCCTCGGGCTTTGCCGAGATCTTGTCCACGCAGCTCGCCATCCACGAGCTCGAGGTGCAAAAGGAACTCACGGCGCGCGCCGAGGTGCGTGCGCTGCAGGCGCAGATTAACCCGCACTTCCTGTTCAACACGCTGAACACCATTGCATCGTTTACGCGCACCGATCCGCTGCGGGCCCGCGAACTGCTTCGTGAGTTCTCATCGTTCTATCGTGCCACGCTCGACAACTCGGGATCGCTTATTCCGGTCTCGCGCGAGGTTGCACAGACCAAGCGCTACCTTACCTTTGAGAAGGCCCGCTTTGGCGAGGACCGCGTGCTTGCGACGTTCGATGTGTCCGAGGACGTGGAAGATACGCTGGTGCCGGCGTTCGTGATCCAGCCGATTGTCGAGAACGCCGTACGTCATGGTATGGGCGATGACGACGCCCTGAGGATCGACGTGACCGTTCACCAAGACGGCGAGGATGCAATCTTGATTGCCGTGGCCGATAATGGCGTGGGCATGGATGAGGGTACCGCCGCCAGACTGTTTGACGAGCGCTCTGCCCGTCCCGACGCCAGCTCTCCCCAGGGTGGCGGCGCCGGTGTGGCCATGCACAATATTTCGGAGCGCATCCATCGCTTTTATGGGCCGCACTCCTATACGCGTGTCGAATCGGCGCCGGGCAAGGGCACCAAAGTGCTCCTTCATCTTGATTTGTCAGAGAGCATCTTTGACATTCAAGAGTAAAATAAAAGGCTACGGGCTCAACGTCATGCGGCGGATGCCCGGCGTAGTTAGTTGACGAAAGGTTTTATCCCTATGCTGCGTGCGATGATTGTGGATGATGAGGCGCCGGCTCGCTCGGAGCTTCGCTTCCTGCTCGAGCAAACGGGCAAGATCGGCACGATCACGGAGGCGTCGAGCGTCCGCTCCGCCATCGAGATGCTTGTGGAAAGTCGCGTGGATGTCGTGTTTCTCGATATCTCGATGCCCGGTGCCTCGGGCCTGCAACTTGCCGAGGCGCTGCATAAGCTCAAAAATCCGCCGGCGATCGTGTTTGTGACTGCGTATAGTGACCATGCGGTCGAGGCGTTCGACGTGGATGCCGTCGATTATCTGATGAAGCCGGTCGAGGAAGCTCGCTTGGATCGCGCGATCGAGAAGGTCATGCAGCGCGCCAAGCCGGTCACGGACAGCAAGGTGACCATCGAGCGTATCCCGGTGGAAAAGGGCGGCCGCAAGGTGCTCATTCCCGTGGACGACATTCGCTTTATCATGGCCAAGGACGATTACTCCTGCATCTATACCGTCGATGATCGCTTTTTGTCGACGACCTCGCTGGCGCAGTTTGAGGCCAAGCTCTGCGATTTTGGCTTCTTCCGTGTTCACCGCCGCTATATCGTCAACTTGGCGTGCGTCACGGATGTCGAGACGGTGCCCTCGGGCGCCATCCAGCTGGGCATTACGGGCGTCGACGAACGCGTGCCGGTTTCGCGCCGCCGCGTCGTGCCGCTTAAGAAGGCCCTGAGTCTCTAGCACACTGGCCCCGCAGCCCTGTAGACCCATCGTCTGCGGAGCCGTGGGGCCTTTTTTGTATGTATTTGCCGAATCGTTTTTTGCGGAAGGGATCCCATGAACAGTGCAAGCGCCAAGCGCATCGACATCATCTCGGACACCCACGGCTATTTATCGCCTGCGCTCCTGGATGAGCTTGAGGGCGCGGATCTGATTATCCACGCCGGCGACCTTACGTCAGAGATGGACTACGAGCACCTATGCACCATCGCCCCCGTGCGGGCCGTACTGGGCAACAACGATTACTACCGCGACTACGGCCCCGATGTAGACCGTCTTGCGCTCTTTACCTACGAAGGCCTCAAATTCGCCGTAGCCCACTACCGCGAAGACCTTCCGGTGGGATCCGTAGACGTAGCCATCAACGGCCACACCCACGTAACCAAAGAAGCCCAAGTGGGCCGCTGCTTAGTCCTCAACCCGGGTAGCGCCAGCTACCCCAGAGGCACCCGAGGCCCCACCATGGCCAGAATGCTCGTCAAAGACGGCAAGATCATAAGCACCAAGTTTATTGACCTAGACTAACCGCAACAAAAACGGGGGATGTAAAACCGCATCTCCCGTTTTTTATGAGCCAAAGGCCGAGTTTCAACAAGAATAATCAGACCAATCCCACCGCGGAGAACGGGGACCTCGAGCCGCGGAAGCGGCGAGGATC
>CABRHR010000047.1 GCA_902470835.1 uncultured Collinsella sp. | reverse complement strand
TACACTATCCTCTTCGTCGGCAGCGTCAGATGTGTATAAGAGACAGCCATAGCGGCCTGCTCGTTCTCCTTGAAGAGCTCCTCGGCGCGCTCGGGGAAGGAACGCGTCAGCGAAGCGTAACGGGCCTCGTTCATCAGGAACTCCTGATAACCGCCCGCGGGCTCCTTGGAATCGAGCGAGAACTTCTTGCCAGCAGCAGCCTCGGGGTTGAAGCGGAAGAGGTTCCAGTAACCGCACTCGACAGCCTTCTTCATCTCGGCCTGGCAGTTCTGCATGCCGCCCTTCTTGATGGAGTGCATCTCGCAGGGGCTGTAGCCGATGATGAGGGACGGGCCGTCGTAGGCCTCGGCCTCGTGGATGGCCTTGAGGGTCTGAGCCGGGTTGGCGCCCATGGCAACCTGTGCCACGTAGACGTAGCCGTAGCTCATGGCAATCTCGGCCAGGGACTTCTTCTTGGTCACCTTACCGGCAGCGGCGAACTGAGCGACCTGGCCCAGGTTCGAGGCCTTGGAGGCCTGACCACCGGTGTTGGAGTAAACCTCGGTGTCGAAGACGAAGACGTTGACGTTGTGGCCGGAAGCCAGGACGTGGTCCAGGCCACCGAAGCCGATGTCGTAGGCCCAACCGTCGCCGCCGAAGATCCAGAAGGACTTCTTGGTGAGGTAAGCCTTGTCGGCGAGGATCGCCTTGGAAGCGTCGCAGCCGCACTTCTCGAGCTCGGCAACGTAGGCAGCGGCAGCGGTCTTGGAGGCCTCGGCGTCGTTGACGGAGTCGATCCAAGCCTGGCCGGCAGCCTTGAGCTCATCGGACGGACCATCGGCAGCGATGATGTCCTGGGTAGCGGCGATCAGCTTGTGCTGAACGGCCTCATAGCCAACGGCCATGCCCAGACCGTGCTCGGCATTGTCCTCGAACAGGGAGTTGTTCCACGCCGGGCCGTGACCGTCCTTGTCCTTGCAGTAAGGAGCGGTGGCAGCGGGGTTGCCCCAAATGGAGGAGCAGCCGGTGGCGTTGGAGATGAACATGCGGTCGCCGGCGACCTGGGTCACCAGACGTGCATAGGCGGTCTCGGCGCAGCCGGCGCAGGAGCCGGAGAACTCCAGGTAGGGCTGCTTGAACTGGCTGCCCTTGACGTTGGCCGCGATGAGCTCCTTCTTCTCGGAGACGTTCTCGACCATGTAGTCCCAAACGGGCTGCTGATCCATCTCCTGCTCGGTGGGAACCATCTCGAGGGCGCCCTTGGGGCAGACCTTGACGCAGTTGGTGCAGCCCATGCAGTCGAGCGGGGACACGGCCATGGTGAACTTCATGCCCTTGGCCTTGGGGCCCATGGCGTCGAGCGTGCGGGTAGCCTCGGGCGCGGCGGCAGCCTCGTCCTCGGTCATCGCGAACGGACGGATGGTGGCATGCGGGCACACATAGGCGCACTGGTTGCACTGGATGCACTTGGTCTCGTCCCAGTGGGGAACGACCACGGCGACGCCGCGCTTCTCGTATGCGGAGGCGCCCAGCTCAAACTGGCCGTCGGCGCAACCGACGAAGGCGGAAACGGGCAGGCTGTCGCCATCCATGCGATCGATGGGCTCGAGCAGGTTCTTGACCTGCTGGGCGATGGCGGACTTGGTCTCCTCGGAGAGCTCGACGGGAGCGGCATCCTCGGCGGTTGCCCAGTCGGCCGGAACCTCGAACTTACGGAAGGCGGTAGCGCCGGCATCGATGGCCTTGTGGTTGGCGTCGACGATGGCCTGGCCCTTCTTCATGTAGGACTTGGTGGCCGCGTCCTTCATGTACTGCAGGGCGTCCTCGGCGGGCAGGACCTTGGCCAGCGCGAAGAAGGCGGACTGGAGCACCGTGTTGGTGCGCTTGCCCATGCCGACCTTGGCGGCCAGATCGATAGCGTCGATCAGGTAGACGTTGACGTTGTTGTTCGCGATGTAGCGCTTGGCCACGGCGGGCATGTGCTCGGCGAACTCCTCGTCGCTCCACTGGCAGTTGACCAGGAAGGTGCCGCCCGGCTTGACGTCGCGGACCATCTTGAAGCCCTTAACGATGTAGCTGGGGTTGTGGCAGGCGACAAAGTCGGCCTTGGTCACGTAGTACGGCGAACGGATCGGGGAATCACCAAAGCGCAGGTGCGAGACGGTGACGCCGCCGGTCTTCTTGGAGTCGTACTGGAAGTAGGCCTGAACGTACTTGTCGGTGTGGTCGCCGATGATCTTGATCGAGTTCTTGTTGGCGCCGACGGTACCGTCGCCACCCAGACCCCAGAACTTGCACTCGATGGTGCCGGGGGCTGCGGTGTTGGGCGCATCCTCGGCCTCGGGCAGGCTCAGGTTGGTCACGTCATCGACAATGCCGATGGTAAACTCGCGCTTGGGCTCGTCCTTCTTAAGCTCCTCGAAGACAGCGAACGCGGACGCGGGAGGCGTGTCCTTGCTGCCCAGGCCGTAACGGCCGCCGACGACCTTGATGCCCGTCTTGCCGGCCTCGTAGAGAGCGGAGACGACGTCCTGGTAGAGCGGCTCGCCAATGGAACCCGGCTCCTTGGTGCGGTCCATGACGGCGATCTTTTTGACGGTCTCGGGGAGAACGTCGACAAAGTGCTTGATGGAGAACGGACGGAACAGGCGGACCTTGACCAGGCCGACCTTCTCGCCGTGAGCGTTGAGGTAGTCGATGACTTCCTCGAGCACGTCGCAGAAGGAGCCCATGCACACGACGACGCGATCAGCATCGGGAGCGCCGTAGTAGTTGAACAGGCCGTAATCGGTGCCGAGCTTCTCGTTGATCTTCTTCATGTAGCCCTCGACGACGGCGGGAAGCTCGTCGTAGACCTTGTTGCAGGCCTCGCGGTTCTGGAAGAAGATGTCGCCGTTCTCGTGGCTGCCGCGGGTGTGCGGGTGCTCAGGGTTGAGCGCGTGATCGCGGAAAGCCTGGACGGCGTCCATGTCGCACATCTCGGCAAGATCCTTGTAGTCCCACATGGCGACCTTCTGGATCTCGTGGCTGGTGCGGAAGCCGTCGAAGAAGTTAAGGAACGGGGTCTTGCCCTCGATGGCGGCAAGGTGAGCCACCGGCGAGAGGTCCATGACCTCCTGGACGTTGCCCTCGGCGAGCATGGCGAAGCCGGTCTGACGGCAGGCCATGACGTCGGAGTGATCGCCAAAGATGTTCAGGGCGTGCGAAGCGACGCAACGCGCGGAGACGTGGAAGACGCCCGGGAGCTGCTCGCCCGCGATCTTGTACATGTTCGGGATCATCAGGAGCAGACCCTGAGAAGCCGTGTAGGTGGTGGTCAGAGCACCGGCGCCCAGCGAACCGTGAACGGTACCGGCTGCACCTGCCTCGGACTCCATCTCGACGACCTTGACCGGGGTGCCGAAGATATTCTTGCGACCCTGGGCCGCCCACTGGTCGACATGGTCGGCCATAGGGCTGGACGGCGTAATGGGATAGATTCCCGCTACCTCGGTGTACGCATACGAAACATATGCGGCCGCCTCGTTGCCGTCCATAGACTTAAACTTACGCGCCATATACCCCTCTCCTCTCATATAGGTATACAGGCCCCGGCGATCGCCGGGATGTTGGCGTGATGGGATTTACGCTGTTGCTTCCAATCATCTGGCAGGCAGGCTCAGCAGCAGGTACGTGGCGTGGAGAGAAGACATGCCGAGGCGAGGGGCAGCTGATGCGCCCCACAGACCCGACCGCCCGTCTTGCACATGACCGAGCGCCGCAAAGGCCGCATGCCGGATGCTCCCGGGCACGCCCCGGCGATGGGAAGCGCCCGCAACGGAAATCCGCATGCGGGTTTATTGTACCCCGCCGTCAAGTGTAATTTCGGCAAATATAGGCGGGCGGTAAAGGTTTACCTCGGGTGACCGCCAAGGGCCAAAATGGCCCCTCCATCCCCAGGCGACCGGCTCTGGCGCGCCAAGGAGTGTCCCCAGCCGGCAGAAAAGGAACGCCCCTATCTACCGGCTAGAGAGCACCGAAGAGAATGGCGTAGGTAGTGGATTCGCCGAGCTTGAGCTCGTCGCCGGGATTGAGTTGGGCGGAACGGCCGGGCTCGACCTGAATGCAGACGCGCGTGGCCCCATTTACCACCACGGTTCCGTTGGTGGACGACAAGTCCTCGACGTGCCAGATATTTTGAGCATCGCACCAAATATGGGCATGGCGGGCCGAGACATCGTCGCCGACGTCGGTAATATCGCCCTCACCAGTGGCCAGCGCGCCAATCTCAACACCCTGCTCACTCGGCTGAATCCAGCGCGGGGCGCTCACGACAAAACTGTTTTGCACGCGCAGCAAGCCCAAGGGGTGCGCCGGGGCGGGTTCGCGCTCGCCCGCGGTCATCGGCATGCCAAGCGAACGCGGCGTGGAGGTGCCTCCGCCACAGGTCGCGTGCGCGTAGTCGATGGCATAGTTCACCGAGGACCGCACATCCGCCGAACAACCGACGGCGACAAACAGCACCAGCACAGCCTCGGCGCGCTCGGCGGGCATGAGTTCCGCCGCCTGGGACAGGCGATCGAGCGCGTTGCGATAGAGATTCGTGTCCTGGTGGCACTCTTCGAGCGCGCGTACCATCGGTTCACCTGCAGAACCGCACACCATATTGATCACAGCCGTGGAGTCCATGGGATTGCGCTGGCGCAGGGCCAGTTGCGACATAATACGCGCAGCCGAGGTACCGTATTCGGCAAAGTAGCGCTGCTGAAGCGTGCCGACCGGCGCGCGAACGATAAAGCGGGAAACCCAAGAGCGATCGGCGGCTCGGCTCTGCGGGCTGCGGCCGTCGGCGAGCGGACGGGACGAAAGCACCAAGCCGCACAGCTCGATATGGCTCAGATGCGCCGCGCGCTTAAAGATGTCAAACATGGCCCCGCATGGGGTGAGCTCAACTTGAGATGCCATGACCTAGGCCTCCTTGGTCGTAGAAATAGAATCGGACGATACTTCGACAGGTCCGCCAAAAGTACGGGCAGCTGCGGCTCCACCGGCAAGCGGAGTCGCCATCTGGGCTTTTGTGCGTCGCGGTGCCGAAACGGGAAGTTCAAAGGCAAAGCCCATCGCAAGCAAAAACCACGTAAGCGTATAGGTTGCAACCAGAGCGGCAACAAGGCCGCCCATCACGGCGCGTTGGGAAAATACGCTACATGCAGCCACAACCAGCACCGGAACCTCGCAGGCAGAAAGCGCAAGCACACCCTGCAGGAAGCCCGAGCGCCGATCACGCGCAAGTGCCCCCGCGGCAACGCCGGCTATGCCTGGCAGCGCCAACGCCAGTGCGGCAATAATACCCGGTAGCGACCCAGACCACACGAGCGATCCCAAAGTCGCCGTCACGCGAGCGCCCGACGCCAGCAGCGCGGCCGAAACCACGACCACAGCCCAAACCACGCCACAGACGACCGTCGCGCCGACCATCAGCGCGCGACGAACCGCGCGGCCAGACGCATCCATGGGGCACGGCGTGAGCGGCTCGCCGCGGAGCGAACGACCGACATTTTGCGCATAGTGGTCACAAAACGCCGAGAGCGCCGCCTCGACCGCCGCCGGCTCGGGACGATCTTTTTGATGGCTGGACAGACAGGCCATCACCACGTCGAACAGCTGGGCATCGACAAACGCCAGCGCATCGCGTAGCTCTTCGGAATCCGGCTCAAGCCCTAGCTGCTGGGCCTGCTCGGCCGCGGCGAGCGCCACATCGGGCTCACGACGAAGCAGCTGAGTCAAATCGCAACCGGGCGCATGGGCACCAATGGGATAGTCGGGCCGCGCGTCCATCTTGAGACGGTAGGGGCTCGCGATGTCGCGCGTCTTTTTGCGCGAACCCGAGGTGCCCGAAGTGCTCGGCGCGGCTTCGTATGGCACGACGCCGGCAATGAGCTCGTAAACCGTGCTTGCCGCGGCATAAACGTCAATCGCCGGCGACATACGCAAAGCGCGCAGGTCGGGAATATCGTCGGTGAGCATCTCGGGCGGGGCATAGGCAACCGTCGCGCGACGCAGCGTGGCATAACGCTCCGTAAACGACGCCTTGCCGCCGGTACCGGCCACGGCCGACGCAGGCTCAAGCGCCAGCGACGAGCCAAAGTCGATCAGGCACAGGTCAAAGGTGCCCTCGGCAAGCTGCCGGTCAAGCGGTAGACGCGCCGTGCGCACCATAATATTAGCGGGCGAGATATCGCGATGGACAAAGCCCTCGCCCACCAGGCTCATGCGGCAGAGCAGATCGAACAGGTCGCGACCCAGACGCGCCGCCACAAGCGGCGACAGGCGTCCGGCATCGTCCACGGCAAGTCGCGAACGCAAGCGGGCAAGCGTCTCGCCCTCGACCCATTCCATGACAATTGCAGGCACACCGTCGACCTCGCCCCAGCCATAGAGGCGGGGAAAGCCCTTAAGGCCCGAAAGGGCGCGATGGCATTCGTATTCCTCGCGAAACGCCGCCTTGAACTTGGCGACCAGCGCCTCGTGAGCGGCATCGTCATCAAACTCATCGCGCGTCGGCAAGATGAGCTGCTTGAGTGCCACGGCCTCGCCTTGGGCGTTGACAGCACGCGTCACGCGGCCGATACCGCCACGGCGCATGGTGGCATCGTCGGCAAACAGCATCGTAAAACGACGCAGATAGGCAGGCAGTTCGTCCTGACCGAGCGCAATGGCCGGCTCAAACCCGTCGACACGCGCCAGGCGCAGGCCGACCATGGGATCGCGACCGAGCGATTGTGGTGTGGTGGATGCAAGATCGGTCATCATAGGGCAAGCGCCGCCACGTTATTGTTGAAGTTACCGAGCGCGACGTCATCATCGCCGTAATGGCCGACCCATTGGCATAGGTTGGTGTAACAGCCCCACAGATTGGCATACTGCTGATACCACTTTGACCGGGGCGAGAATGTCTGACGACCGAACTCGGCTCGAATGACAAACATCTCCCCGACCAGGCTGTCGCACGGCCTGGGATCTCCCGTAGAGTTATAGGTCGAGACCACGTCATTGGCACGAGAAACATAGCCGTCGAGCATGTTGTACTTGGTCACAAGCCAACTGTGAATGCTCTCTTCCTCAGCAGCGGAAAGGCCACCGGAGTTTGCATCGTTGTCAGTGTTGCCGCCCGTCGAGCCGCCGTTTCCAGACCCTCCGGTAGAGGAACCCGACCCAGAGCCGCCGCCCGAACTCGATGAATCCGAGCCGGAGCCAGAAGTATCCGAGCTACCGGGCTTTCCGGACTGCTGGGCGTCCTGCTCCTTTTGCTGCTCGACCTTATTCACCGTTGCCGCCACGCTATTGTTGGACAACCGATTGATGATCTTGGTGTTGGTGAGCACGATGGTTTTGCCGTTGGCAAGCGTGACTTCGTTGTCCGGAGCCTCGGCGCCGTCCGCATCGTCGGTGCCAAACACAATATGCGCGACCACACTTGCCCAAGCATATCCAGTCGTGGTACCCAGATCACTTTTGACCTCATGCCCCACGCGCGGTTCGCGTGCGGTATGCGCCTGCATCATGGACGGCACGGTCATGCCATAGGCAGAAACGCCAGCTATGACCAGCACCAGCGAGCAAGACAGCAGTGCGTACGCCCGAGGCGCCAAGCCCAGTCGGCGTCGCATGCGCACCGCGGCGCCGCGCTTTGTCTGAGTGCCACCGGGCCGCATGCGTTCTCCTCCAACAAAAACACGCCGCTCAGAAGCGGCGCATTCATTCAAATCCATATTTGAGTGTATCAGCGAACCCAAAAGGTTGCGCAACGAATGGGCAAATTAAGGATGCGAGCGGAAGCATCCATGCGATAAGCGGATACGAAGCATCTTTGTTGCACAACAAACTCACAGTCGCACGGGGAAATTATGACTACCCCGTGCGTCGCGAGGAAAACATACGGCAGGAGCAGGCTCGCCACCTAAATCGCGCGACGGGCCTCGATGGCGCGGCCAAGCGTAAGCTCGTCGGCATACTCCAAGTCGCCGCCCACGGGAAGGCCGCTTGCCAGACGCGACACCTCGACGCCCAACGGCTTGATGGTACGGGCCAGATAGCTCGCCGTGGTCTCGCCCTCGATGTTGGGGTTGGTGGCGATGATGACCTCATGGATATCCTCGTGGCCCAGACGCGCCAGCAGCTCGCGGATGTGCAACTGCTCGGGACCAATCTTGTCCATGGGGCTGATCACGCCGCCCAGCACATGGTACAGGCCATGGTAGCTGCCCGTGCGCTCGATTGCCTGGACGTCGCGCGGCTCGCCCACCACGCAAATGCGAGTGGTATCGCGCATCGGGTCCTGGCAGATGGAGCACTCGTCGGCCGTGGCGTAGTTAAAGCAGCGGCTGCAAAAGTGGACCTCCTGCTTGACCTCCAGGATAGCCTCGGCCAGGCGGCGGGCCTCCTCGGCATCGGCCTCGAGCAGGTAATAGGCGATGCGCTGGGCCGACTTGGGACCAATGCCCGGCAGACGGCCCAGCTCATCGAGCAGTTTTTGCAGACTGTGATTCGCACTCATATATATGCGTGTCTTAGAACGGCATGCCCGGGATGTTGAGGCCGCCGGTGATGGCGCCCATCTGCTTGTTGGCGAGCTCGTTGACGCCGCGGACGGCCTCGTTGACGGCAGCCATGATCATATCCTGCAGCATATCGACGTCCTCGGGATCGAGGGCATCGGGATCGATGGTGAGGTTGACGAGCTCCATCTCGCCGTTAACGGTCACCTTGACCATGCCGCCGCCGGCAGAGGCGTCGACGGTCTGGGACTTGAGGTTCTCCTGCGCGGCGGCAAGCTGCTCCTGCATCTTGCGAGCCTGCTTCATCATCTGCTGCATGTTCATACCGGCCATGATGGCTCCTTTACGTGCGGCCGCACGCCGAGCTGCAAGGGCAGTCGGAGCACGGCAGGACTTTCAAACTCAAAAATCGTACCACGGCGCGAGGCCAGCGAACGGGGCGGACACACTACCTCAGTCGATATACATGTCCTGAAACGCGACATGGCAACAGGGTATAATTTGATTGCCATAGATAGCAATTTGGAGGTGCCCCATGAACGCCCCCGACATGCTCCAAAACATCCGCTCAAAACACCCCGTTGCATATTTGGTTCTCTATCTCTTTGTCGGTTGGATATTGCTGGTTGTCATCACCCATGCTACAGCCTTTGGAGCAGAACTGCTGGTAGCCAGCTCGAATAAGCCCGTTGTCAAATGGGAGGCGACCGACGAGTGCGTCGACGGAACCCGAACCGTTTACTACAACAGCCCGTCCCTCTACCAAGAGTTCAAGGTCAAGATAAAGGACTCCAAGATTGTCGATGCCGAACCAGGCGCTTTCTTGACAATCGGAGCAACCCTCAACGCCGAGCAAGTCGAGTACACGGACAGCTATGCGGCGTATCGTATCGACCTCAGCATCCTAGGCCGACCGTCACGCACCTGTCTGCTCGAATGCGATATACGCGGCACCACGTTGCACATGTCCGAAATACAGATGTGCCCGGGCAAGGGGTTCTCTTCTTGAGCAGTATACCCGCCTGCGCAGCTACTCCACCGGCTTGAAGATGGTGGCCTGACCGAAGACGCTGCGGATGAGGTCTTTGGCCTCGTCCTCGGTCTGCGGGATGCTCGGGGCTGCGCCCTGGTGGCCGAAGGGGCTGCCGGCGCCGGGGTTGGACTCCCAGGGAGCTGCAGGAGCGTCCTCCTCTTTGGGGGCAGCTACAGCGGACTTGGGCGCGGGCGTCGCACCCGGCACGTCGAACGGAGGCAGATCGTCCCCGCTCGCATCGCCAGCAAAACCGCCGACCATGGCATCGTCGTAGGGAACCTGCTCGGATTCCCATGGCGCAGACGACGCGGCAGGCTGAGATTTGGGAGCGGCAGAGCGCTCGGGCGCACGGGGTGCGGGCTCAGTCGGGAGCTTACCCGTGGCAGGAGCGCCGGCGGGGTTGTCGGAGCGTAGCCAGGGGGCTTTGCCCAGGTCAGACGACTTGGGCGCGGGCGAGGCGGGCTTGGGCGCGGGTGTCGGAGCAGCCGGTTTGGGCGCCGCGGGCTTAGGCGCCGACGGGGTCGATGCCGCTACCGGTGCCGTTTGCTGCTGCGACGCGCTGGCGCTCGAGAATGCAGGGGCCGCCGAGGACACGGGTTGCGGGTCCGCAGATGCCGCAGCCCGTGCAGATGGAGAATGCTCCTCATGTTGAGGAGCCGGCGTGCCACCCCCATCCAGGACATAGTCGACGGTACGACGACCGAAGACTGCGCAGACCGTCGGCAGGACCACCGATTGGGTGTCAGCGCGACCGAGCATCTTGATGGCAAAGGTCGAACCCGCGGGGAACGAGACCGTGAGCTTGGAGCCGTCGTCGGCCGTGGCGCGGGCGTTGAGCAAAAGCCCTGCGTAGGAAGCCTGACGCGCCTTGACACGCTCGACGACCTCGGCCCATTTGCGCTGCAGCTCTCCGGCATCCTCGACCGCGGGCGTCTCGGCAGCACCGGCGGCGGCAACCAGGGCGGCATTGTTGGACTGGGGCTTAGATGCCGGAGCGGTGACAGGCGCGGGGGCCGCAACGGACTGAGACGTCGGAGCCGGCGCAGGCTGAGGTGCAGGCGCTGCAGGCTTGGAAGCTGACACGGGTGCAGGCTGAGCCGCCGGAGCGGCAGCTCCGCGGTCCCAAGGCATGCCACCCTGGCGCGCGGACGTAGCAGCAGGGGCAGCGGATGCCGCCGGAGCGGCAGCACGGGCGCCCGAAATGAGCGTCGGCTGTTGGGCAGCAGCGGGTACGGATGCTGCAGGCGCGGCGGCCTGAGCAGCAGCCACGCTCGCCGGCACGGCGCCGTTGGCAACCATGGCCTCCAGACGTGCCACGCGCTCGGCCAATGCCTCAATCGTTAAATCAGCCTCGGGACGCGCCAGACGCGTGCAGGCAATCTCGAGCACCAGGCGCACGTCGCTCGCACCCCTCATCTCCAGTGCGGCATCGTCGAGCACCGTCAGCACGCGGGCCAGGCGGTCGGCAGGATGCTCGCCAAAGGCAGCGGCCTCGGCAGCAAGCGCCTCGGCCTGCTCGGAGCCGCCCTCAAACAGCTCGGCACGGGCACCGGCAACGCAGGCAACGTACACGTCACGCACATGCGCCACCAGGTCGCGCGTCAGCTCCAGCAGGTCATTGCCCTCCTCGACCTGCGCACGGATCAGTCCATAGAGCTCGGTAACATCGCGATCGGCAATGGCGCGGGAAAACTCGCCCAGAATCTGGTCCGAAACCTCGCCCAAAAGCGAGCGGGCGTCGTCCGCATGCACAGAACCGTTGCCAAAGACGCTCAGCTGCTCCAGCGTGGACAACGCGTCGCGCATGCCGCCCTTGGCATGGCGCGCCACGATAGCCAGCGCCTCGTCGTCGTAATCGAAGCCCTCCTGCTCGCACACGTATGCCAGGCGATGCTCAATATCCTCGTTGCCGATGCGATGGAAATCGAAACGCTGGCAGCGCGAGAGGATGGTCTCCAGAATCTTTTGCGGGTCGGTGGTGCACAGCACAAAGATCACGTGCGCCGGCGGCTCCTCAAGCGTCTTGAGCAGCGCGTTGAACGCCGCCGTCGTGAGCATGTGGACCTCGTCGATGATATAAATCTTGTACTTGCCACGCACCGGGGCAAAGTTGACGGAGTTGATAATTTCCTCGCGCACATTGTCCACGCCCGTGCGGGAGGCGGCATCGAGCTCGTAAACATCGGGGTGGTTGCCCTCGGCGATGAGCTCGCATTCCTCACAGGTGCCGTCGGGCATGCAGCCGCTCGCACCCTCGGCGCGCGCCGCCTCGGCAT
Source organism: uncultured Collinsella sp. (assembly GCA_902470835.1). Classification (GTDB taxonomy): domain Bacteria; phylum Actinomycetota; class Coriobacteriia; order Coriobacteriales; family Coriobacteriaceae; genus Collinsella. The sequence goes on along the minus strand of CABRHR010000047.1, from coordinate 3,396 downwards.
TGCGGCAGAGCAGCGCCTTGGCAAGAATACGCGCCATGGTGGTCTTGCCCGTGCCGCGCGGTCCACAGAACAGGTAGGCGTGGGACAGGCGCCCCTCGGTGACGGCGTGTTCGAGCGTCGAGACGATATGCTGCTGGCCCACCACGGAGTCGAAGGTGAGCGGGCGATACTTTCGGTACAACGATTCCATGGGTGCTCCCCCGGGTATACTGAGTCTTGTTGCCGCGACGGCCATGCGGTCGCACGGCATACTGCATTTATAATAACCCGTACGGCGAGCCCGCCGCGATAGGAGTCCAAAGAGCATGGCAGACGCAGAGAGCAACCTCGTTCCCTCCGAAGCAGCCGACCAGGTCGAGGTCGCGCTCGAGGAGCAGGCCGCAGCCGACGACGGCATCCTGTACCTCAACGAGTACCAGTACGAAAACGACCTGGTCACCGACTTCGCCCGCCTGGTCGCCTCGCCCAGGCGTCGCGGCTCGCTGTATGTCGCCGCCGCGATTGCCGCGCTCATCGGCATCGGCATGCTGGTGGCCGGCGGCAACTGGATCAAGTTTGGCGTCGTCTTGATCGTATTCGGCGCCTTTTTGGCCTGGTGGAGCAAAAACCTGCACCACACCCTCGCCCGCGACTTTATCGACGCCGTCGAGGCCGACGAGTCCATGGGTGGCCGTTATCGCTGCGTCGCCGCCAACGAGGACGGCCTGATGGTTTGGGGCAAGAGCGGCAAGTCGCAGTTCTTCCCGTTTGAAAAGCTCGACCACGTGCTCGACGGCGAGCGCATCTTTGTGGCCATGTTCGCCGACCAGGGCGTGACGATCCCTAAGGACACCTTTGTCCGCGGCGATGCCGAGCAGTTCGGTCCCTTCCTCAAGGCGCGCATCAACAAAAAACTCCGCATCGAGACCAAGAAGAAGAAAATGAAGGCCGAGAAGGCCGCCGCCGAGGCCAAGCAGGGCGACAAGCCCCAGGAGACCAAGGGCAAGCAGCGCAAGCAGAAGAAGGACAAGAAGAAGCGCTAAGGCCAAGCCAGACAGGCAGCCTCGCATCCCGCTATCCTCCCCATGCACCCGAGCGTGCTACACTAGCAGCATCTATGCCACCGCGAACGGCTCGGCTCCGCGCCCGCCGCTCGCAAACGAACTTTAAACGCACGAGGGTTGGCCATGCCGCTTTTCTCGCAACATACCGCCCGGTTCTCGCCGGACGTTCCCTTGGAGGGCACCAGCTCTCGCGAGCTGCTCAAGCGGTACCAGCCGCTCGAGACACTTGCGACTGGCGGTTTTGGCTCCATCGAGATCTGCCGCGACACGCACCTGCGCCGCCGCGTCGCCATTAAGCGCATCCCCCTTATCAACGGCGCCGGCATGCCCGCCAGCGACATCATGGATGTCCTGCGCGAGGCGCACACTGCCGCCATGCTTCAACATCCCAATATCGTGCAGGTCATCGACTTTACGCACGACACAGCCTATGCCTACCTGGTTATGGAATATGTCGATGGCATGTCGCTGGCCGAGTTTTTGCACCGCGTGGACGGCCACTCACTTACCTTTGACGAGGCCGCGGCCATTGCCGATGCCCTGGGCCAGGCGCTCACCTTCGCCCATAGTAATGGCGTACTCCACCTGGACATTAAGCCCGCCAACGTGCTCATCGACCACTCGGGCAATGTAAAGCTCACCGACTTTGGCATGGCGCGACTGTCGTCCGCCGGTGGCTTTGGCGGCTCACGCGGCGGCACCATCGGCTACATGCCGCCCGAGCAGCTCGATATCGAGACCGGCACGGTCGACGAGCGCGCCGATGTCTTTGCCCTCGCCTGTGTGATCTACGAGGGCCTGTGCGGCAGCGCTCCCTTTATGGCGGCCACGCCCGCCGACTCGCTCGACCGCATCATCGGCGGCGCCACCTATCCCAGCGAGCTGATACCACACTTTCCCCCGGGAGCCGAGGCCGCGCTCATGAGCGCGCTCTCCCCCATGCCGCAGGACCGCCCCAACAGCATCGAGGCATTTTGCGACCAACTCCTTGCCGGTCTGGGCAGCGTGCGCGAAGGCCGTCGCAGCCTGGAGCAAATGGTTGGCGAACTTTCGGATGACGAGCAGAAGCTCGACGATATCGAGCCGTCGCACTACGAGGACGACGCCATCGAGGTCGACCCCGCACTCGGCTGGGCGGGCACGCGCTGGAGCCCTGCGCGCGACTACACCATGCGCGCTATCTCGGCGCTAACGTGCGGCACCTTTAGCTTTTTGCTGATGCAAACGGCCGGGGTCGCAGCGCTTCCCGGCCTGGTCATTGCGGCCATCGCGATCGGAGCGGCGGCTGGCCTGGCCCCCCAGATTGGCTCGGCCATCTCGGCTGTGGGCTTTTTGGTGCTCATGGCCAACGCCACCATGCAGGCACAGGGCATCCTGTCGATGCTCCCCGTCGCGGTGATCTTTGCCGCCGCCATGTCCGGTTGGTGGATCGCCTGGGGTCGCACCGAGACTGCCGCGAGCGCCACGCTCACCTGTGCACTCGCGCTTGGCTGTCTGACCGGCAATACCTTCCTGGCAGCTGGGGTCGCCGCCGGCGTCGCGTCATTTTGGCTCGGCCCGGCAAGCGCCGCCGCGGCAACGGGCATGGGCGCGCTTTTTGCCCGTCTGGCCACGGTCGCGCTTTCAGCCGGAGGCGTGCTGGGGCTCGGTAACGTTGCCGCAGCGCTGGGAGACCCGCTCCTTTGGGCTGCCTTTGTGCTGGTCGCGGCAACTGCCGCAGCGTCATCCGCGCTGCTCAATGCCCATGCCAAGCGTGCCGATCAGGGCTCAAACCTTGCCGCAATCGCCGCCATCGCTGTCACCGGCATCGGCTGCGCAGCGGCGTCCTGTCTTGCACACCATATGGAAATTGCCAGCCTTGCAGCCGCGGTCATCGCCAAGGCGGCGGTTGCGGGAATCCTATCCTCTATAATCGTTGGGATATGCCTATATTTGCTCGGATACCAAAGAACCTATACGGAGAGTGATCTTTCGTGAACTTCCTGAACATCTTCGAGGACCACGTGGCCGGCATCTTCGGTGCCACCCGTGCCCCGTTCTCCTTTAAGAAGCTTGCCAAGCAGGCCGCTCGCGACATGGAGGATCAGACTCTGGTGATCAACGGCGTCAACACGGCGCCGGCACTCTATACCATCCTTATCGCCGCCGACGACGATCCCATGCTCGCCCCGTTCTACCCCGAGCTTTCGCGCGAGGTCCGCGAGTTTGTGAAGGCGCAGGCCGAAAAGCGCCGCTATGTCTTTGTCGGCGAGCCCCTCGTGCGCTTTATGATCGATCCGCAGCTGCGCGCCGGCAAGTTCTCGGTCTTTGCCGAGAACGTCAATGCGCCCACGCTCGGCCGCCTGTACGAGGA
>CABRHR010000046.1 GCA_902470835.1 uncultured Collinsella sp. | reverse complement strand
CGAGATAGCGTAGCGTCTCGTGGGCTCGGAGATGTGTATAAGAGACAGCCCTCCCCCGCCGCGCTCACCGTGAGTTCGGTCGCGCTCGATCCCGACCGCCGCGAAGTCACGGTCGGCGGCTCGCCCATCGCGCTCACTGCCCGCGAGTTCGACGTCCTCGCCCTGCTTATGGCGCACGCCGGCACCGTGCTCACGCGCGAGCGCATCGCGCACGAGGCGCTGGGCTACGAATACGTGGGCGACACCAACAACGTCGACGTGCACATCGCGCACCTGCGCGCCAAGATCGAGGACGCCGGCGGCGCCCGCATCATCCAGACCGTGCGTGGGGTGGGCTATGTCTGCCGCGCGTAACGCCGAGGCCAAGCGCGTCACATCCATCGCCCGCGCCATCAACTGGAGCTATATGTGGCGCCGTCTGATGAGCTACGTTTGGCTCGACCTGCTGCTAGTAGTGATTGTGGCGGCGATCCTCGTCTATGGATACAACCAGACGCTGCCCGACGGCGCGTTTACCGCAGGCTGGATCCCCAGCGCCACCGTTCACGGCATGTCGCTGACGCCCGCACGCGGCTGGAACCCGACCACACTCACCTATACCGTCGAGCTTGCGCGCACCACCAAGACCTTCCCCCTCGCGCAGGACCTCGTCGCGCTATGGCCTCTCTACCTTGTCGTTGTGGGTTGGCAGGTCATCAGCGTGCTCAACATGCTCGGCGGCGCCCGCCGCGTACGCCGTACCATGGCACCGCTCAACGACCTGGCCTTGCGCGTGGACGAGCTCGGCCGTATGCAGCTCTCCGGCGGCAAAATGGAAACGCTGGAGCAGGCCATCGAGCGCGCAAGCGTCGACTCGCCGAGCGTCACCACCGGCGACGCCGACCTGGCAAGCATCGAGGTCGCACTCAACCGCCTGCTGCGCCAGATGCAAGAGGCCAAGCTGCAGCAGATGCGCTTTGTCAACGATGCAAGCCACGAGCTGCGCACGCCCATCGCGGTGATTCAGGGCTACGTTAACATGCTCGACCGCTGGGGCAAAGACGACCCGGACGTGCTGGTGGAATCTATCGCATCCCTCAAGACCGAAAGCGAGCACATGCAGGAGCTCGTAGAGCAGCTGCTGTTTTTGGCGCGCGGCGATGCCGGACGCACGGTCCTGCGGCGTGCGGATACCAACCTGGCCGCACTGGTCGGCGAGGTATGCGAGGAATCGCAGATGATCGATGCCGCGCACACGTATCGGCTGGCCTTTGACGCTGCGCTTGTCAGCGACCCGCGTTGCGACGCGCCCGTCGACGTGGCGCTCGTGAAGCAGGCTCTGCGCGTGATCGTGCAAAACGCCGCCAAGTACTCGGATGCGGGAACGACCGTCACATTTGGCGTAGCGCCCGATGTAGGCACGGGCACGATCGATATAGCCGTTGAGGACGAGGGCATCGGCATGAACCAGGAATCCGCAGCTCACGCGTTTGAACGGTTCTACCGTGCCGACAACGCACGCGATGCCGGCGCGCAGGGCTCGGGTCTGGGGCTTGCCATTGCCAAGTGGATCGTCGATAGCCATGGTGGTGTCATTGGCGTGACCTCAGTCGAGGGCGTCGGCAGCCGCTTCACGATTCGCCTGCCGCGGTAGGAAGTCCCTCGGCATAAATAAAGGGATAGGGCCACGCGGCCCTATCCCTTTTTGCTAGCTATGGCAGCTTGTGCACTACTCGCGGCACAGATGCACGGCGAAGCCGGCGAACTCGCGCTTAAAGTACACGAGCTTGGTGCCGCCGTCGGGCAGCAGCACGCGCGACTCCTCGTTGACCTCGAGCCCGCGCTCGGCAAACCACTTCTCGGCCGCATCGATGTCGTTGACGGCAAAGCCAATGTGGCCCTTGGCGCCACGACCGTTCTGCTTCATGATCTCGACCAGCGAATCGTTAAAGTACGAAACGGGGGTCTCGATAACGGGCAGGCCCATCATCGTCGAGAACAGCTCCGCGATCTCCAAGGCATCTGCCGGGTCGGTGGCGTTAATGCCCACATGGGCAACGCGCATGCCAAAGAGCTCGACCGGATTGGCGTTCTGCTCATCCATACAGGCAGCGCCTACTGAGCCATAACGTCGAGAACGGCCTTCTCGGCAGCGACGCGGTTCATGCCGGTCATGAAGGGCACGCCGCTCACGTACGGGCAGGTGAGGCCCTCGGGGGCAACGGTGGTGGCGATCAGCAGGTCGGCGCCCTCGTCGCAAGCGTCCTTGGCCTCGGAGATGGCGCACTGCACGATCTCATACTTGCCGGCATAACCGTTGGCGTCGAGCATGGTAGCGACCTTCTGGGCAACGAGCGTGGAAGTAGCAGCGCCAGCACCGCAAGCCAAAACGATCTTCTTCATAGGTAATATCTCCCTTCATGGTTTACTTTAGGTAAGTGTACCGCAGCGAGCGATGGCACTCAGCCTCGATGAGCTTTTATGCCAGTTTGCTTGTGCGCTGCGTATAATACATCTAGTACGTGTTGTCATACCGCTCGCTTTATGAGCGACTAAGGACCCTAACATGCCCGATTCCCGCACCCTCTGGACCGCCGTCGTTATCATCTGCATCGCCGTGTCGGTGTTCTTTAGCGTCAAAAAACGCACCACGTTCAAGCGTCTGCAGCAGCTTATGGCTGCCAAGCAGTGGGACGAGTTCGATCGCTTGCTCGACGGCAAACTCACCAGCATGCTGTACCCGCGCTACAACCGCGACTACCTGCGCCTGAACTCCTATCTGCTGCGCGAGGACCACGAGCGCGCCAGCGAGATGTTCGACCTGCTGCTGGGACTCAACCTGCCCAAGATGCAGCGCGTCGACCTGGTCATTAAGGCCTTTAACTACTATGTTGGCCAGGAGGACCGCAAAAAGTCCAAGGAGCTGCTGCACGAGATCAAGGGCTTTGAGGGCGGTCAGGCCGAGGCAGTCGCGCGCGAATGCCAACTGATGTACGACACGATGATCCTCAAGCGTCACAACGACATTCCCGAGCTGGAGCGCATGCTCGAGGACGTCGGCGACGACCCGGTCAAGCGCTGCCGCTTGGAGTACCTGCTGGCCCTGCAATACCAAAACAAGGGCGACGAGGCAAAGTTCCAGGAGTTCCTGGAGAAGTCGGGCCAACACTCGATGGCCGTCAACGCGTAACGGACGGCTTGTGCTAGACTTCTAGTCTCACGGGGGCGTGGCGGAATTGGCATACGCAGGAGACTTAAAATCTCTCGCCGCAAGGATTGTGGGTTCGAGTCCCACCGCCCCTACCATATGGAGCTTTCGAGCCCGTGTCCCCAAGGGATGCGGGCTTACTTCTTTTAGATGCCGGTGGGACTCGAACCCGCGAGGGGGGGGGCGAGCGTCAAGCGGACGCGCAGCGTCCGCAGCGAGCCGGCGAGGGCGCCAGCAGGCGTCCGAAGCCGGTGCGGATTTGCGCAGCAAATACGCAGACGTCCCACCGCCCCGCGCTTCAGAAAGCCAACTAATTTAGGACGGGCTAAAAAGACAGCTTCGGTCCCTTAGAAGTTGCGGTGGAATAGATCCTGTTTATACCGTTTACCAGCTTATTTAGGAACTATTTCACCGCAACTTATTTAGAGGGTGCTGAGCTCTGGGGTCCAGGAGATGGTGGGGGTCGCACCGTCGAGAGCCTCGTTGATGGTGGCGGCCATGCCGGCGAGTAAGCTGTTCTCGCTTACAGTGAGCGTCTTGTAGCCGCCGGCTCGCATAAGCTCGCGGATTACCACGGCACCAGCCAAGATCACGCCCGCGCGTTTGGGCTGTACACCCGGTAGAGCGGCGATGCCGTCCGCATCCAACGCAGACATGCGCTCGATAGCGGCCGAAACCTGATCCAGCGAAAGCTCGCGCAGGTGCACAAAGCTCGAATCGTACGGTTCCAGCTCATGAACGAGCGCCACGAGTGTGGTGACGGTGCCACCCACTGCGACCAAGCGTTCGGCGCGCTCAAAATTGCTCGGCAGGCCCTCAAAATAGGCAGCGAACTGCTCGCCCGCCCACGCGGCAGCGGCAGTAAGCTCGCCGCGTGCGGGCGGCAGTGCCGAGAAAAATCGCTCCGTCACACGGCGACAACCGATGTCCAGCGAACGCGTGCCCTCCAGCGCAAAGACCCCACGCTCCGGCGCATAGACGCCCGTCGCGAGCTCCGTGGATCCGCCGCCCGAATCGGCAACAATGATGCGCTCGCCGGCAAAGTCGTGCGCCACGCCAAAAAACGTCAGGCGCGCCTCGACCTCGCCCGGAATCACCTGCGGTTCGAGCCCCAGCTCACGCAGACCGTCCAGCAGCAGTGCGGCATTGGATGCGTCGCGCGCGGCGCTCGTGCATGTGGTGCAAATGCACGCGGCCCCAAAGGCACGCGCCTCGTCCACAAACATGCGGCATGCAGCGAGCACGCGCTCGACCGCCGCCTCGCAAAAGCGACCCGTCGCGTCCACACCCTCGCCCAGGTCGGTAATCTCGGTATGCTTGGACGATTCCACGATCGCCCCGCCCTCGACCTGCGCCAGCACCAGTCGCGACGACACCGTTCCCAGATCGATCGCCGCCACCTTATATCGTTTGCAATCTGCCATTGCGGGCTCCCCTCCGGGCGCTATTTGCCGTTGGACACGACCGTCTGGCCCTCGACACCGTTAAATCCAAACAGCATATCGAGCGTCTTGATGTACCACGGTGCGTCCTTGCCGACCTCTTCGATCTCTTTGGCCACTTCGCTGGCATTCTTGGCGTTTGAGGACTTTTTGCTCGACGACGAATCCGAATCCTCGTCCAGACCCTGTACTTCAATCCTCTTCTCGCCAGGCATCACCAGGCCCAGGTCCTCAGATGCCGCGTCCTTGATACCCTCCTCCGAGAGCAGCTTGTCGACGCTTTTTTGCAGCTCATCATTGTATTGCTGGCGAATCTCGACCTGCTTGGCCAAGATATCGCTCGAACGCTTTGCCACGTACAGGTCGCGCACGGGGAAATACAGGCTCACGAGCACCAGGGCAACGACGATGCCGATGAATAGCCCTCGCTGAGGACCGTGGGTAAAGTCGTAGATCGCCTTGACCACCGCGTTGTCGTTGGCGTAGTGCATAAAGTCCGAGCCCGAAAGACGGTTCGAGGGCCTGGTCGACTTGTCGTGCGTCTGAGCCGAAGGGCGCTGAGCATGCGACGAACGTGCCGGGCGCACTGGTCCATCTGTCGAAGTATTCACTTGAGCATTGGGGCGCGAGGTACTTGTCGGGCGCTGCATGGAGCGGTCGGCACCGGCGTAGGCGGACCCGCCAAGCTGCACCGAATGCGCACGGCGAGGTGACGGTTCGCGCGAACCGGCGGAATAGTACCTGTTGTCGTAAATCTGATCCATGTGCGCCTTGTGCGGTTGAGGTTTGTTTGCGCTAAGTCCTTTAGTTATAGCACGAGCGCCCGCACCGCCTTCGCCAGCCTTTGCTCGACATAAAAAAGGCGCTGAGCCGTATGGCCCAGCGCCCAATGGTGCTCAACAGTGCCCGGCGGGAACGAGGCGAATCCGAGTCAGTCCCGCCCCCGCACACGCCGCTTGCCTAGCGAATGTTGTAGAACGCAGACTTGCCGGCGTAGCGCGCGCTGCCCTCGAGCTCGTCCTCGATGCGGATGAGCTGGTTGTACTTGGCGATACGGTCGCTGCGGCACGGGGCGCCCGACTTGATCTGGCCGGCGTTGACGCCCACGACCAGGTCGGCGATTGTGGAGTCCTCGGTCTCGCCGGAGCGGTGGCTCACGATGCAAGCGTAACCGGCCTCCTTGGCGGTCTCGATGGCCTCGAGCGACTCGGTGAGCGTACCGATCTGGTTGACCTTGACCAGGATCGCGTTGGCGGCACCCAGCTCGATGCCCTTCTTGAGGCGCTCGGTGTTGGTGACGAACAGGTCGTCGCCCACCAGCTGCACCTTGTTGCCAATGCGACGGGTGAGCTCGACCCAGCCGTCCCAGTCCTCCTCGGCCATGCCGTCCTCGATGGAGATGATGGGATAGGTGTCGACGAGCTTCTCCCAGTAATCGACCATCTGAGCGCTCGTATACTCAACGCCCTCGCCCTTGAGCTCGTACATGCCGGTCTCGGCGTTGTAGAACTCGGTCGAGGCCGGGTCCATGGCGTACATGAAGTCGACGCCGGGCTTAAAGCCAGCCTTCTCGACGGCCTTGGTGATGTACTCGAACGGCTCGGCATTGGTCTTGAGGTTGGGCGCGAAGCCGCCCTCGTCGCCCACGCCCCCGCCCAGGCCGGCCTCGTGCAGCACGCCCTTGAGGGTGTGGTATACCTCGGCGCACCAACGCAGGCCCTCGGCAAAACTCGGGGCGCCCACCGGCATGATCATGAACTCCTGGAAGTCAACGTTATTGTCGGCATGCACGCCGCCGTTGAGGATGTTCATCATGGGCGTGGGCAGCAGATGGGCGTTGACGCCGCCCAGGTACTGGTACAGCGACAGGCCCGCCGACTCGGCAGCGGCGCGGGCGACGGCCAGCGACACGCCCAGGATGGCGTTGGCACCGAGCTTGGTCTTGTTGGGGGTACCGTCCGCGGCAATCAGCGCGGCATCGACGGCGCGCTGGTCGAAGGCGTCGAGGCCCACGACGGCGTTAGCGCACTCGTTGTTGACGTGCTCGACGGCCTGCGAAACGCCCTTGCCCAGGTAGCGGCCCTTGTCGCCATCGCGCAGCTCGCAGGCCTCAAAGGCGCCGGTCGAAGCACCCGAAGGCACCATTGCGCGGCCAAAGCTGCCGTCCTCGAGCACGACCTCGACCTCGACGGTGGGATTGCCGCGGCTGTCGAGCACCTCGCGACCGTAGACGTCCAAAATATCGCTCATGTTGTCTCCCTCTCACTTGGAAACGTAGTGGATGAAAGCGACCGGCTGACCGTGCACCGTCGGTGCGCCTCCGTAAGTTAGCCATGTCGCACTTTTTGCATTATGCCCTAAGTTAGCCGAGGGATACACTTGATTTTCGAAAAATTTAGCGGGAACGATGAGGCATGTCAGCCCGTCGTTCCCGCAGTCTTACTCTTCCGCCTTTGCGGCATCCCACAGGTCGTTGAGGCCGTGAGTCGAAAGCTCGGCAAGATCCACGTGAGCATCGGCCGCCATCTGCTCCATCGCGGCCCAGCGACGGCGGAACTTTGCCGTGCTGGCGCGCAGAGCGCTCTCGGCGTCGATTCCCTCCTTGCGCGCAACGTTGACCAGGGCAAAGAGCAGGTCGCCGAACTCCATCTCGCGCTCGGGCGAGCCGGGAGCCTCGGCCTCAAACTCGGCGCGCTCCTCGGCGACCTCGTCCCACACGTCCTGAACCGTCTCCCACTCAAAACCCACGGCAGCCGCCTTGCGCGACACCTTCTGGGCTTGCATCAGCGCCGGCAGATGCGTGGGCACACCGTCGAGCAGGCCCTCGGGCGCAGCCTCGCCCGCCGCCACGGCCTTGTCCTTGGCGGCCTTCTCGGCAAGCTTGACCTCGTCCCAAATCTTGAGCACCTCATCGGAGCTGTCGGCATCCACATCGCCAAACACGTGCGGATGACGGCGGATGAGCTTGGCGTCGATATCGCGCGCCACGTCGGCCAGTGTAAACTCGCCGGCGTCAGCAGCAATCTGCGCATGCAGCACGACCTGCATGAGCACGTCGCCCAGCTCCTCGCGTAGGTGAACCGCGTCGTCCGCCTCGATGCAGTCGAGCGCCTCGTAGGCCTCCTCGATCATGTTCTTGCCAATGCTGCGGTGCGTCTGCTCACGGTCCCACGGGCAGCCATCGGGCTGACGCAGACGCCAGATGGTCTGCACCAGATGCTGCAGCTCGGTCGACGCGTCTACCAGCGTGGACAGATCGCGCGAGCCCTCGGCATTTTGCTGAGCCATGTGCTGCGCCATGGCTACTCCTCCTCCATGACCACGTGGCGGAACGCGCCGCCCTCGTAGATGCCGTAGCTGTGCGAGCCGTCCTTGGGGATGCTCACGCTACCGGGGTTGAAGAGCCACAGGCCCGGGTGCGCGGCGCTTTCCTCGTTGACCTTGATGTGCGTATGGCCGTAGACGAGCGCGGAGCCCTCGGGCAGCGCGGGCGCGTGGTCGACGCTGTTGTGCATGCCGGCGCCAAAGACGTGGCCGTGCGTCAGGAACAGCTCACGGCCGGTTTCGTCAAACAGCGTGGCGTAGTCGGCCATGACGGGGAAGTCGAGGACCATCTGGTCGACCTCGGCGTCGCAGTTGCCGCGCACGGCGATGATGCGGTCGGCTAGGGCGTTGAGCAGCAGAATCACGCGCTTGGGAACATAGTCGCGCGGCAGGTCGTTACGCGGACCGTGGTAGAGCAGGTCGCCCAGCAGAACGATGCGGTCGGGCTGCTCGGACTCGATGGCGGTGACCAGGCGCTCGGTCCAGTATGCCGAGCCGTGGATGTCGGAGGCGATGAGGTATTTCATGGTGGTCCTTTCGGTGGGGTTAATAGGATTGGTGTGGCGCGTCGCCGACCGTGTCACTCAAATTGCAGAGCCGCGGCTTGTGCTGCCTGCATCACGCGCTGGAGCGGCACATTGTGCTCACGGGCAAGGCGAGCGCAGTCCTCGTACTCGGGCGCTGCACGCTCGCTGCCGTCGGGCAGGGTGGCCACCTTGACGGACGCCTCGCCCCATGGCGTCGTCACCTGCTCAAAGCGGCGTGGCAGGCAAACGCGTTCCATAACCTGGCGACGAATGCCGTTGGTCGTGGTCTCCAAAAAGATAATCGTCTGTAGGCGCTCGATATCCTCGTGCGAGCAGATCACCTGCAACTGCCATCCGGGGCGACCCTTTTTGCAGTAGAGGGGTAGCCAGTGCACCTCGCGGGCGCCTGCCCCGCGCAGACGGTCGGCGGCGTAGGCGAGCACCTCGGGCGACGCATCGTCGATGTCGCATTCCAGCTTGACGATGGTCTCGGGCGCATCGGTCTCGCGAGACAGCGGAGATTTGCTATCGCATGGCATACGGTCCGGCTCCTTTCCGCACGGGCTCGTTTTGTTCACCCAAACGCTAACACATCGCAGGCGGCGTGGATGTGGCGGAGCGCGATGAGCGCGATTTTCCCTGTCCGCAAGAAACCGACACTCCACTGCCTCAGCCAAACATGTACGTCAGCCTCCAAACATGTCATTTTTTGCAGCTTTTGGAGGCTGATGTACATGATTCGGAGCGAGGCCGATGTCGCGAGCTCGCCCTTATGCGCTACCCGTCCTTTCCAGTCGATTTCGGTCCCCGGCGCGCTCGTCGCATCGAGGGCCGCGCCGCTACAATGGAGCGGATTCGCTTGACGCAAAGGAGCCTCCATGTCTGCTTGCCCGCTGGTCGATTGCCATACCCACACCTCGTTCTCGGATGGCCATGCCTCGTTTGAGGACAACGTCCGCGCTGCTGCCGCCGCCGGCTGCCGCGTCATGGTCTCAACCGACCACCTTACCCTGCCCGCCAGCATGGATTTCAATTGCGAGGTGCAGGTTGTCGAGGGCGACCTGCCGGCACATCGTCTGGCTTTTGAGGATGCCCGCAAGCTTGCCGTGCAGATCGCGCCGGAGCTCGAGCTTATCTATGGCTTTGAGTGCGATTGGTACGAAGGCTGCGAGCCTTTGGTCGAGCGCTGGTCCCAGGGCGCCGTCGTGCGCCTGGGCAGCGCACATTGGATTGGCAACCCGGGCGATATTGCGGCAGGCGCTGCGGGCACGACGGGGACAGGGGACGTCGCTCGTCCCGATACGCCCGATTCGTGCTGCGGTTGGATCGACGACGACACCAACTTGCATGTTTGGGAAAACTTAGGCGTGCGCGGCGTGTGGGAGCGCTATGTCGATGACTGGTGCCGCGCCTGCGAGAGCCCGCTTAACTTTGATGTGATGGCTCATCCCGACCTGGTCATGCGCTTTTCGAAGGAAGGCTTTGCACCCGATTTTGACCCCGCACCGCTCTGGAAGCAGATGGCAGAGTGTGCACACGACACGGGCCGCCGCGTTGAGGTCTCGACGGCCGCACCGCGCAAGGGGCTCGACGACTACTACCCCGCGACCGGTCTTTTGCGCCGCTTTGCCCATGCCGAGGTACCCATCACCTTTGGCTCGGACGCGCACCGCGCCTGCGATATCTGCTGGAACATCCGCGAGGCCCAGGCCCACGCCTACGACTGCGGTTATCGAACCTTCGACATCCCCCACCTCACCGGAGAATGGGAGTCCACACCCCTCGCCTAACTAGTCGTTTAAGAACGTCCCCAATGACTAGTGGCGGCGGGCGTTGAGTTCGCCGGCCAGCTCGTCGAGGGTAATGCCGTAGCGCTCAAGCGTCACGAGCAGGTGGTAGACCAGGTCGCCGGCCTCGTAGCGAATGTGGTCGTGGTCGTTGTCCTTGCAGGCCATGATCACCTCGCTCGCCTCCTCGGCAAGCTTCTTGAGCAGCTCATCCTCGACGTCGGTCAGCAGACGAGCGGTGTAGCTCTCCTGCGGCGATGCATCACGACGACCGTGAATCACCTCGGCCAGACCTGTCAGCGTCTCACCGATATTTCCATCCTGAACATTCGCGGTACGCACACCCATGGTTCAATCCTTTCTGGTTGGCCAAGCGCCTAGTCGAGCGCCCGTCCTACGCGAGTTTCTTAAAGAAGCAGGTACGGTTGCCGGTGTGGCAGGCCGGGCCCGGCGAGTCGACCTTGACCAGCAGCGTATCGCTATCGCAGTCGGCCCAGAGCTCCTTGACCGCTTGCATATTGCCGCTCGTCGCGCCCTTGTTCCAGAGCTCCTGGCGACTGCGGCTCCAAAACCACGTGGTACCGGTCTTGAGCGTCAGCCCCACCGATTCCTCATTCATCCAGGCAACCATAAGCACCTCGCCAGTGTCATACTGCTGAACCACACAAGGAATCAACCCGCGGGCGTCGTATTTGAGCTCGGACGCAGTTGTCACTTGCTCCATTTAAAAATCCAATCTCACGGGAATACCCTGCGACGCCATATACTCCTTCACCTGGCGAATGCTGAAGGTTCCAAAGTGAAAGACACTTGCTGCCAGCACGGCGTCGGCCTCGCCCTCGATCACGCCCTCGGCAAAATGCTCGAGCGTACCCACGCCGCCGCTCGCAATAACGGGAATCGGCACCGCGCGCGCCACGGCACGGGTGAGTGCCAGGTCAAAGCCGGCCTTGGTGCCGTCGCGATCCATACTGGTCAGCAAGATCTCGCCGGCGCCGCGACGAGCCGCTTCCTCGGCCCACGCCACCGCGTCGATGCCCGTGGCGTTGCGGCCTCCTGCGGTAAAGACTTCCCACTTGTCGGCACCAGATGCGCCGGGCAAACCGACGCGCTTGGCATCGATCGCCACGACCACGGCCTGGCTGCCAAACGCCGCGGCAGCCTGGCTAATCAACGACGGGTCGCGCACGGCCGCCGAGTTGAGCGACACCTTGTCGGCACCGGCGGCAACCATGGTGCGCATGCCCGCCAGGTCGCGAAAGCCGCCGCCCACGGTATAGGGAATAGCGAGCTCCTCGGCCGCGTGCGCCGCCATCTCGATGGTCGTCGCACGGTTGTCACTCGTCGCGGTAATGTCCAAAAATACGACCTCATCCGCACCTTCGCGGTCGTAGGCGCGCGCCAACTCCACCGGATCGCCCGCATCGCGCAAGCTCACAAAGTTGACGCCCTTAACCACACGGCCGTCCTTGACGTCCAGGCAGGGAATCACGCGTTTGGTAAGCATGGGCTACTCCTCCCCTCGGGCGGCGACCAGCGCCTGTACCAGCGTAAAGTTGCCCTCGTAGAGCGCGCGACCGGTAATAGCACCTTCAATCGCGCCCTCACCCACTGCGGCCAGCGCGCGAATGTCGTCGAGCGTAGAGATGCCACCCGATGCCACGACGGGAAAGCCCGCGACCTCGGCCACATGGCGATACGCCGCCACATCAATGCCCGTCTGCATGCCATCGCGCGCGATGTCGGTGTAGACCAGGTGCTTAAAACCCAGCTCGGTGAGCTGTGCCACGGCATCGTCGAGCGCCACACCCGCGCCGTCGCGCCAGCCGTTCACCTTGACCTGGCCGTCGCGTGCGGCGATATCTGCCACCAGCAGCTCGCCAAAGCCGCGAGCCGCCACCTCGGCAAATCCCGGCTCGGTCACGATCACCGTGCCCAGCGCGATGCGACGCGCACCGTAGCCGGCAAGCTCGTCGATGCGTGCAAGCGAGCGAACGCCGCCGCCCACGTCCACGGACAGACCGTCGACGCCGCAGATAGCCTTTATCGCCGCCGAGTTGGCAGCGCATGCGCCCTCGTCCTCGCCAAAGGCAGCGGACAGGTCGACGACGTGCACCCAGCTTGCGCCCTGCTCGGCAAACGAGCGGGCGACGGCCACGGGGTCGTCGGAATATACCTTGCAACGGCTGCGGTCACCACGCTCCAGGCGCACGACCTTGCCGCCGATCAAATCGATTGCGGGAAACAGGATCATCGGCCACCCTCCTCGACGATGTTGACGAAGTTCTTAAGGATGCGCTGACCCAGCGCGGAGGATTTCTCGGGATGGAACTGGCAGCCCCACACGTTGCCATGGCGCACGATGCACGGGAAGCTCCGTGTATAGTGCGTGCGCGCCAGCACATCGGCGGCATCGGCATCGTCGGCCACCGCATAGCTGTGGGTGAAATACATGTTGGCACCCTCGGCAAAACCGGCGAGCAGCGGGTCGGCCGCACCGGCGGGCGTCATGTGCACCTGGTCCCAGCCCACGTGCGGCACCTTCAGGCGGCTCGACTCCAAGCGCGTGCACGAACCGCGCATAATGCCCAGGCCATCGACCCAGGGGCCGCCGGCCTGCTCGGAGGCATCGTCGTCCGCGTCCGCACCCTCGTCCGCCGGCACACCCTCGTCGCCGCGCTCAAAAAACAGCTGAAGGCCCAGGCAGATGCCGAGCAGCGGAGTTCCGGCGGCAACGGCGTCGAGCACCGCGTCCGCCTCGCCGCTCTGGCGCATAAAGGCGATCGCGTCATAGAACGCGCCCACGCCCGGGATGACCAGGCCGTCGGCGCGGCGGATCTGCTCCGGATCGTCCGACGTGCAGGCGGCGGCACCGGCGCGCGCAAGCCCGCGCACGACGCTCGACAAGTTGCCCTTGTGGTAGTCGACCACCACGATTTTCGGTTCGCCCACGCGACCCTCCTCTTCTCATCATCCAAAACCACCGCAAAGGTGCCTGTCCCCTTTGTGGTGGTTTTACCCTTGTAACGGTTACAGCGAACCCTTGGTGCTGGGGATGCCCTGCACGCGGGGATCCAGCTCACAGGCGTGGCGCATCGTGCGGCCCACGGCCTTAAAGGCGGCCTCGATAATGTGATGCGAGTTGCCGCCCGCCAGCTCGCGCACGTGCAGCGTGAGCTTGGCGTCGCGCGCAAAGGCGTAGAAGAACTCGACGGCCAGCTCGGTATCGAAGCTGCCCACGCGCTCGGTCGGCACGGGCAGCTCGCAGTAGGCCTGCCCGCGGCCCGAAATATCAACAGCAGCCATCACGAGCGTCTCGTCCATGGCGATCGCCGCGTCGGCAAAGCGCGTAATGCCCGCCTTGTCGCCCAGCGCCTGGCAAAACGCCTCGCCCAGCACGATACCCGTATCCTCGACGGTGTGGTGCGCATCGACCTCCACGTCGCCCACCGCGTGCACCGTCAGATCGAACAGGCCATGGCGGCCAAAAGCGTTGAGCATGTGGTCGAAAAACGGCACGCCGGTCGAGATATCGCACACGCCAGATCCGTCCAAGTCGAGCTTTACGACAATGTCGGTCTCGCCCGTCTTGCGGGTTACCTCAGCATAGCGGTCCATCTACATCTCCTCCTTCACCAGCGTGGCAAACGCGGCCAGCACCTCGTCGTTTTCCTGCGGGGTACCCACGGTAATACGTAGGCAGTCCGCGAGCCCCGGCGCATAGCTAAAGTCGCGCACCAAAATCGAATACTCGTCGCGCAGACGCTCGCGCACGTGCGTGGCACGCGGCGTGCGCACGAGCACAAAGTTCGCCGCGCTCGGCCACGCCTCCACGGGCAGACCCTCGGCAGCCATTGCGTGCAGGGTACACAGTTCGCGCTCGCGCTCGGATGCAACCTGTGCCACCACGGGCGCGTACGCGTCGCGGGCACGCACGCAGGCAAGCGCGGCGGCCTGGCTCAGCACGTTAACCGAGTAGATCTGACGAATCGCCGCAAACACATCGATGACCTCGGGCGCCGCGATCACATAGCCCAGACGCGCGCCGGCGGCGCCAAACGCCTTGGACAGCGTATGCAGAATCACCAGGGTGGGATGCTCGGCGATAAGCCCCTGCGCCGTGGTAGCCGCGCCAAACGAATCGTCGGCAAACTCAACGTAGGCCTCGTCGACCATGACCATGCCGGGGCACGCATCGCACAGGGCCGCGACAAAGTCGAGCGGAGCCGCGTCGCCCGTGGGGTTATTGGGCGAGGTCACGATTGTCAGGTTGCACTCGGGCGCGGCCGCGAGCACAGCCGCCTGGTCGAGTTCAAAGGTCGCCGGGTCGCGCCACACGTCGCGCACCTCGGTCTGACAGAGCGACGCAAAGAAGGCATACTCGCTAAAGCACGGCGGGCAGTTGAGCAGGGTCCGCCCCGCGCCGCCAAACGCCAGCAGGTAGTTATAGAGCAGCTCGTCGCCACCGTTGCCCACGCAGATATTCTCGCGCGTCACGCCATGCCAGGCAGCAAGCTCGTCGCGCAGATCGTTGGACATGGGATCGGGATAGCGGTTGAGCGGTGTAGCAGCCAGGGCCGCGTCGATCGCCTCGCGCACGCCGGCCGGCACGGGATAGGTGTTCTCGTTAGCCGAAAGGTTGATGCGCGTAGGCGTAAAGTTGGGATCGTAGGGCTCAATGCCGGCCAAGTAGGGCTGGACGAGCTCCTTCATGTGGGGCGTCAGCTCGGCCATATTAGGCCTCCTCGCCGGTCGCGCCAGCGGCACCGCCCGCAGCCGCCAGGTCCACACCCTCGGCAACCGTCGTCACGGCGTCGCCCGGCCAGGCGACCTTGGTCAGGTCGGCCGCGGCCAGAGACTCGGCACTCACGGCATCCTCGCCCTGCTCCAGCACGCGGCGGCGCAGAGCGGCCGAAAGCGCGTGCGCCCACAGACCCCTGTCTCTTATACACATCTGACGCTGCCGACGAAGAGGATAGTGT